>NZ_CP092968.1:2742000-3044000 GCF_027571405.1 Methylocystis parvus OBBP | reverse complement strand
AATGGGTCGATAATTTCTCGGCGGGCGGGCGCGGGGAGAAGTCCGGCTTCTTCAGCAATGGCGACATGCCCGCCTCGATCCGCATGCGCCTGTGCCGGCGCGGCGTGACCGCCGACGAACTCGCGGGCTGGTACGAACAGCTCGGCGTCTCCCAGCAAAATCTCGCTCGCATCGCGGACTCGATGCGCCGCAATATGGCGATCCAGGGCATTGAGGGCCAAGCCGGCCTCGCCGGCCCGGGCGGCCTTGGCCCCGTCGTCTCCGGCGCGCCGGTTGGCGGCGGACGCGTCACCGCCTCGGTCGACTCGCTCGAATCGAGCCTCCTTGGCGGCGGCGGCGAACCGGAGGAGATCGCCCCCGCGCCGCGTCCTGGGAAACGCGCCGTCCGTCGCGCCGCCCGCAAGGCCGCTCCAGCCGCCGCGCCGGCCGCCGAACCCGACGCGCCGGCCCCCGCGCCCGCGGCTCCTCCGCCATCCGCGCCCTCGGACGGACGGCGCTACCTCGGCCCCGTCTCCGACGGCGGCGGCGGAAGCCCGCAATATGCGGCGAGCGCGCCCGCAAGCCGCGGCGCAGGCTTTGGCGCGGCCGTTGACGGCTTGCCGGCGCAAGCGCTGCGCGGGCCCCGCGCGATCACGCCATATTAGAGACCTGTATTTCGGGCCTTGACAGGCCCGCCGCGCTTCTCGATGTTGCCGAACAATTCGTTCGGCATATCGAACGCGAGGATCGGTTGAACAATTCCCAGCAGGCGCCGCAGCCCGAGTCGAACGCGTTCGGCGCCAAGACCACAGCCGTGAGCGGCAGGCCCCATGGCGAGTCAGCCTTGTTCCCGGTCGAGCAGGCGCTCGTCACCGACGGCGGCGGCCGCATTGCGCCGCTCGCCATCGGTTTCCAGACCTATGGCGAACTGAACGCCGACCGCTCCAACGCCATCCTGCTCTGCCACGCTTTGACGGGCGATCAGTATGCGGCGGGCGTCAATCCCGTGACCGGCAAGCCCGGCTGGTGGGACGCCATGGTCGGCCCCGGCAAGCCCTTCGACACGGACAAATATTTCCTGATCTGCTCCAATGTCGTCGGCGGCTGCATGGGCTCGACAGGCCCCTCCTCGGTCAATCCCGGGACTGGAAAGCCCTACGGCCTCGATTTTCCCGTCGTCACCATCCGCGACATGGTGCGCGCCCAGGCCATGCTGGTCGATCATCTCGGGATCGAGACGCTGTTCTGCGTCGCGGGCGGCTCCATGGGCGGCATGCAGGTGCTGCAATGGGCGGCGAGCTATCCGGAACGCGTCTTCTCCGCCATGCCGATCGCGACGGCGGCGAAACATTCCGCGCAAAATATCGGCTTCAACGAAGTCGGCCGGCAGGCGGTGATGGCCGATCCGGACTGGCGCGCGGGACGCTATCTGGAGCAAAGCGTGCGCCCGGAAAAAGGCCTCGCCGTGGCGCGCATGTCGGCGCATATCACCTATCTCTCCGAGGCTGCGCTCCAGCGCAAATTCGGCCGCAAGCTGCAGGACCGCTCGGCCCCGACATTCTCCTTCGACGCCGACTTCCAGATCGAAAATTACCTGCGTTATCAGGGCGTCGCTTTCGTCGAGCGTTTCGACGCCAATTCCTATCTCTTCGTGACGCGCGCCTGCGACTATTTCGATCTCGCCGCCGATTACGGCGGATCGCTCGCAAGGGCGTTCAAAGACACGACGACGCGCTTTTGCGTCGTTTCCTTCACCTCGGACTGGCTCTATCCGACCTCCGATTCGCGCGCGATCGTGCATGCGCTCAACGCCGGCGGGGCGTCCGTCTCCTTCGTCGAGATCGAATCCGACAAGGGCCACGACGCCTTTCTGCTGCACGAGCCCATGTTCATCGCGACGACGCGCGGCTTCCTCGAAGCGGCGGCCGCGGCGCGCGGCCTGAGGGCCGGCGCATGACGAAGGCCGCCTCGCCTCGCCTCGATCACCTGCTGATCGCCGATATGGTGGACGCAGGCTCGCGCGTGCTCGACGTCGGCTGCGGCGACGGCGCCCTGCTGCGCCTTCTCGCCGACAGAAAGCGGGTCGACGGACGCGGCGTCGAACTGTCTCAGCGCGGCGTGAACGAATGCGTCGCCAAGGGCCTGTCGGTCATTCAAGGCGACGCCGACACGGACCTCGCCGATTATCCCGACGACGGCTTCGATTACGTCATCCTCTCGCAGACGCTGCAGGCGACGCGCCGTCCGCGGGAAGCGTTGCAGAACATGCTGCGCATCGGACGGCGCGCGATCGTCTCCTTCCCGAATTTCGGCTATTGGCGCGTGCGCGCGCAGCTCGCTTTTCGCGGCCGCATGCCGGTGACCGGAAATCTCGCCTATAGCTGGCACGACACTCCCAATATCCATCTCTGCACGATCCGCGATTTCGTCGAACTGATCGACCTTCTCGGCGCGCATATCGAGCGGGGCGTCGCGCTCGATCACGCCGGCGCGCCGATCCGCGTCAATGCGCCCTGGTGGGTCTGGAATCTTCTCGGCGAGCAGGCGATCTTCCTTCTGGAGCGCGACGCGCCGCCACGCTCGAGCTGACGCATAAATTACGGTCATGCGACGGTTTGTCCCGCGCGCTCGGCTTTCGCGGCGCGCGCATTCGCGTTAGCCTCATTAAATCGATCGGATGAACCCCATTGCATTTGAGCTGGCGGTCCCGGCGGCAAACCGAGCTTCGATTCCTGCGAGGCCGCGCGAAAATCGTTTCGCGAGAAGGGGAGACGTGGGGTGGCGTCACAGACGGACATCGGGCTGAGCTTCGCCGAGCCGCGAAAAGGCCGCGCCAACCGACGCGGCGCGCGCGTCACCGTCGCCGAACCGCCGTCATTGCGGGACCTGCGCCTCTTCGCCAGCATCGACAATGAGACGCTGGCGCGCCTGACGCTCGAAGCGAAAGTCGAGACCTTCGAAGACGGCGCCGTCATTTTTCGCCAAGGCGATCCGGTCAGCGCGGTCGTCATCGTTCTGCACGGCTTCGTGAAGATCCTGCGCATCGCCTCTTGCGGCGACGAGACGCTCATCGGCATCAATTCCGACGGCGAGACGGTTGGACAGCCGCCATCGAGCGCCAATGAAACCTACTGCGTCTCGGCCGAAGCGATCGGGCCGACATCCGTCCTCAAATTTCCCGCGGCGCGCTTCGCGCGTCTCGTCAAGGAATCCCCGTCGCTCAGCGCGGCGGTCGTGCAGGATTCCAAGGACAAGATCGCGGCGCTCATTTTGGAGATCGAGTCGCTCAAGGCGCAGAACGCCGATCAGCGCCTCGCGCATTTCATTCTCTCCCTCTGCCCGCCGGGCGAGGAGCAGTGCCGTTTCCGGCTGCCTTACGACAAGCGCCTCATCGCCGCGCGTCTCGGCGTCAAACAGGAGACGCTTTCGCGGGCCTTCGCGAAACTGCGCGATCATGGCGTGCGCACCGAAACGCGCGACGTTCTCGTCGAGAGCGTGTCGCGGCTCGCCGACCTTTGCGACCAGCTCGGGCGCCAATGCCGCTTGCCGTCGGAGCGAAGCGCGCAATCGGCGCGGGAAGACGCTGCGTAATCCGCCGCGAAGCGGAATGTTGGCCTTGAGCTCCCAAACGCGGCGATTTCATCCCATCGCAAGGTAGTTTAAGCTCTGCGCGCATTTCTCGTCGCTTGCAGGAGTTTCTCCATGGCCTGGCGCAATTCCATTGCTTTTCTCATCGCGCTCTTCTGTTTCGCGCCGCTCGACGCTTCCGCCGGAAATTCCACGGGTCCCGCGGCGCTCGCGCTGGCCGCGCTCGCCGCGGAATCCTCGCCGCTCGTCAATGTGCAGGATAAACGGCTCCTCGCCGCCTATCTCAACGGCGCGGCGAACGCGCCCTATGCGAAGTCGAAACGCATCGAGGTGAAAGCCGACGCCGTCGATTGCCGCGCGAGCAATGTCGATATTGCGATGCACGCCTGCACATTGAGTTTCGGCGCGCGGAAGATCGAGCTGCAGGGCCGCAGGGCGCATGAGCTCTACGCGACGCTCATCGAAAACGGCGTCCCCGCTGACGGCGCCGCGGGTTCGATTCACGAGGCCGTCACCGAGCTCGCCTGCGAGGTCGACGCGGCCGAGGTCGCCCAAAAGGCGGGCGGCGGCGCCCGCTGCGCCTTCAAGCCGTAAATGCGCGCTTGGCAAGCCTTGTCTTTCTCGCCGCGCTGATCAAAAAGGATTGGAGCCAGACGAGGGAGAGAGAGCGTGTCGAGCGCCCCTGTGACGATTTTCGTTTGCACGTCCTGCCGCGACGCCGCGGATCCCGAACGGCGCCCCGGCGCGGCCCTGATCGACGCGCTGCGCGCGCGGCTCGCGGAACGCGAACTCGCCTTGCAGGTCGAGCCTGTCGAATGCCTCGCCGTTTGCAAGCGCCCGGCGACGGTCGCCCTCTCCGGACCCGAGAAATGGACCTATGTGCTCGGGGACCTCGCGGTTGACGCCCATGTCGATCAATTGATCGAGTCGGCGCAACGCTTCGCGGAAAGCGAGAACGGAATCGTCGCCTGGAACGATCGCCCCGCCTGCTTCCGCAAGGGCGTGATTTCCCGCACGCCGCCGCTGGCCTGAGCGCGGCGCGGGCGTTTTCGCGGGCGGAGAGAAGCAACCCAGGACGGGGTCCGTTCAGATCGCTTCTCATCGCTGTGGATTAGCTTTATTTCTTTTCCGCTTTGGCGCGTTCAATGCCGGCCGTGATGAGGGCGCGGGCGTCCGCCGCGTCGCCCCAACCGGCGACCTTGGCCCATTTGCCGGGCTCGAGATCCTTGTAATGCACGAAGAAGTGCTCGATGCGCCGCCAGGTCATCTCCTGAAGGTCGGTGTAGTTCTGCACGTCCTTGTAGCGCTGGGTGAGGCGCGTCGACGGCACGGCGATGATCTTCTCGTCGCCGCCGGCTTCGTCGGTCATGCGCAGCACGCCGATGGGCCGCACTGAAATGACCGCGCCGGGGGCCACCGGACGGGTGTTGGCGACCAGCACGTCGCAGGGATCGCCATCATCCGACAGCGTGTGCGGAATGAATCCGTAATTGCCCGGATAGCGCATCGCCGTATAGAGGAAGCGATCGACGAAGAGCGTGCCCGACGCCTTGTCCAGCTCATATTTGATCGGCTCGCCGCCAAGCGGCACTTCGACGACGACATTCACTTCATGGGGTGGGTTCGCGCCGATCGGGATGGCGTCGAGACGCATCTTCAAGCTCCAGTATTTCGAGGAATTGTGCGGCGCGTTTCAAAATGCGCGCGCTGGCGATTGGTCCAAAGGCGAATCGCCCTCGGACTATTCCACCAATCCGCGACGGACTCTAGACCGTCGCCGAGAGGCGGTTAACGCTTTTCGGCCTCCGGCGCGGCCACCGCCGTCGCCGCCCGCTCGGCGGCGGCCTGCATATCCTCCGCCGTCAGCGGCCCGACGAGAACGAAAGCGAAGCCGCCCGCCCGCCATTCGATCGCCGTGACGCCGAGCCCGGCGCGCGGCTCCTGCGGCGCGCCCGTCGCCTCGGCGCGCTCGAAATACAGCCCGACGCGGGCTCCGTCGGCCCGCTCATAGATCAGAAGCCCCGCCGGGACGGCGACCCCCGGCGTGACGCGTCCGCCGAGGAGTCGCAGGCCGAGATCGGCGAGATCCGGCGGCCGCGAGAACCCGACCCGCTCCTTCAGCCAGGCGACGAGTTCGCCCCGGCGGGAAATGTCGATTTCGACAGGCCGCGCGTCGGAGACATAGGTTGCGTAAGCGAGCCCCGCCCGTCCGGCGTAGCTTTGCGTCAGCAGCGCGGAAACCGGCGGATGCGGGCTCTCGCCGCGGCCCGCCAGGACAAGCGCGGCGAGGCCCGCCACGGCGGCGCCGGCGAGCAAAGTCGCCAATGTCGAAAGGATCGCCTGGCGGCGGCGGTTGGCCCGGACCGCGTCCAGCCGCTGCGCCGGCCGCGACGCGCCGGGACGCCCCCAATGGATGGCGCCCGTCTCGATCGGCCCCTGCGCCGGAGGGGGCGTGCGGACCGCCGCGTCTTTGAGCGAGAGCGGCAGCATTTCCAGCGCGACCGGCTCGAAGGCGGCGCGAAGGGCGGCGTTCTGACGCCGCCAGTCCTCGACAAGGGCGGCGTCCTCAGGATGGGCGAGCAGATGATCCTCGACCTTGCGGCGGCGCTCCGCGTCGAGCTCTCCGTCGACGAGGGCGTGGAGGTCGGCCTCCTCGATGAAACTGTGAGAGGTCAAGGCGCGCCTATTTCACCACCCGCAGATGCGACGCCGCGCGTCGCGCGCCCTCCGCCCCCGCCGGGCGCAAAGCCTCGACGCCGAGCGCCGCTCGGGCGCGCATGAGCCGCGCGAGCAATGTTTCCTTCGGCGCGCCCGCAATGCGCGCAGCCGCCGCATAGCCGAAGCCTTCGAGCGAGACGAGCAGCAATGCGACGCGATCCTCGAAGGCGAGGTCGGCGAGGCCATGGACGATCGGGGGATGGCGCGGCGCGGGCCGGGGCGCGTCGGCGAGACGCTTCGCCGCCAGGGCGGTCAAGGCGACATAGGCTTCGACGCGGGCCTCGGCGAGATCGGCGGGTTTGAACTCCTTGGCGCGCATGCGGGCGCCGACGCTCTGGAGCGCGCTTTGCACGAGCTCGTCGGAGAGCGCATGCCCGGCCCCGGCGCAAAGCGCCCGCGAGTAGCGGCGCAATGCGGGAGCCACCCCGCCCAGACCATCCAGGATCTCGGCTTTCTTACCCATTTTCAGCCCGTTACAGAAGGCTTCCGCCGCCGCTAGAGACGTTTCCTATCGCATGATAGGTCAAACGCTCTCAAATGGCCATGGGAGTCAACATAGCATTTTCGTCTCGTCTTTTCGATTTCTCTCTCGGCGAGATTTCCAGCGGCCGCGCCCAGGGTTTCCTTTGCCCAAAAAGCACGCTAAAGGGCGCGCGACCCGAAATTTACGCTTTAGCAATGGACGCCCCGATGACCCAGACCCCCGCCGCCCCTTTCGCCGGAATTCTCGCCGGAAAGAAGGGCCTGATTCTGGGCGTCGCCAATAACCGCTCGATCGCCTGGGGCATCGCCAAGGCCTGCGCGCAGGCGGGCGCCGAGCTCGCGCTCACCTATCAGATCGAGGCGCTGGAGAAGCGCGTGCGTCCGCTCGCCGCCGAGCTCGGCGCGACCGTCGTCGGCCGCTGCGACGTCGCCGAAACGGAGACGCTCGACGCCGTCTTCGCCGAGATCGAGAAGCTCTGGGGCAAGCTCGATTTCGTCGTGCATTGTCTCGCTTATTCCGACAAGGACCAGCTCGACGGCCGCTATGTCGACACGACGCTCGACAACTTCCTGATGTCGATGAACATCTCCTGCTACAGCTTCACGGCTGTCGCCCAGCGCGCCGAAAAGCTGATGCCGGAAGGCGGCTCGCTGCTCACGCTCACTTATTACGGCGCCGAGAAGTGGATGCCGCATTACAATGTGATGGGCGTCGCCAAGGCCGGGCTCGAAGCGTCGGTGCGTTATCTCGCCGCCGATCTCGGCGTGAAGAACATCCGCGTCAACGCCATCTCCGCCGGCCCGATCAAGACCATGGCGGCCTCCGGCATCGGCGATTTCCGCTACATTCTGCGTTGGAACGAATACAACTCGCCTTTGCGGCGCGTGGTGACGATCGAGGAAGTGGGCGAGAGCGCCGTCTATCTGCTCTCCCCCATGTCGCGTGGCGTCTCCGGCGAAATCCTGCATGTCGACGCGGGCTATCATGTCGTCGGCATGATGAATCCGAGCGCCGCGCCGAAAATGGCGGATTTGCTGGCGTTGTTGCCGCAGGATGTGAAGTGAGGGGGCGGCCAGACGGCCACTTGCCTCGCCTGCGAGGCATAATGCCTCTAAACATCTCGCAGAGTACGATTTCGCGGCTGGCGTCATAAAGACAATCCGCTCCGACGAACTCATATTTCAAACGTCGTCAAATCCGTGGCGTACAGCCTTCGGCCAATTATTCAATGGCCAAGCGCCATTTTCGAAAAAGTCCTCCATTTTTTGGCGCACGGCCAACGCATCGTCGTCTGAACAAAGTCCGAACTTCGTAGCCAGATGAGATATTATCGATGATTGTCGTTTCATGCCTGATGACATCGACAATTTATACGCAACGTACTCGGCAAATGTTTCAAAAAGCTCGTTCCCAGATTGCTCGTCTTCCCAAAACTCAGGAACGGGGACACCCATAAGCGGGCGCGAAAGGCGTTTCAATGAACTTTCGTCCGTCAACGCTTGAATAAGACGTTTTAGACCTCGTCGGATGCGATTATCAATCGTTGTTCTGTTTTCGTTTGATAACACGATCTCTTCGAGACGAAGGTTGATCTCGTCGAGATAAAGACGGATTTGCTCCTTTATAAAATAGTCTGAAACCGCGTTTAATCGGAGGCCTTGCTCTCTCAGGTCTTTCAAGCGCGCCTGCGATGAGGACTCGATTCGAGTTTCCACTTGATCAACATAAGCGCTTGGAACCCAAAGGCCGAACGCTGTTTCGATTGCAAATGCAGACATGGAAACGCGCTTACGGGCAATGCCATTCGTGCGATCTCGCATTAGCAATGCCAAATTGAGCGATCCAAGGCCGCCCGGATCGTGAAATTCCAGCGCCGCTCCACCGGTTGCTTTTTCTAGCAAATTCACCGTCTCGGCAAAATCATCCCCTACAAAGCAATTTACTGTATATGGCACTTGGCGCGAAGGCTTAAAATACAAAAATCCTTCTCTGAAAAAACCTCTCCAATCTTTTATATCAGAATTTGTAGATGCCTCATCAATTGATGATGAATTAGTAATTACATGCATTATATAAGATTCTATACGGTCATGACGACCACGCTCAAGGATCAAAACCTCATCGTTTTTGAAAAAAGCGGCAGAAGAAAAATTCGCAGACCCTAGCATGTAACGTTTATGCCCACCTGGACCAGTAAACGCGAAAATCTTGGTATGCAAGAATGTGATATCCGTGGCTATTCTGATGTTTATCCTCTTTTTTGCATAGCCTAAGTTTCTCAATGAAACTCGTAAATTGCGTAGTTCAGTAATTTGATTTGAGCGGTTGCTATTTGCAGCGGCCGCAAAAACTAAGGTTATTTCCTGTGCTATATTTGTGCTTTTACAAAATCGGAATAGCTCGTTAGCGAAGTCTACTCCATAGTATGCAGAAATGAAAATGACACTTTTTGACCATTTCGTATTATCAACAAGCGCTACGTACGCATCCTTTAGTTCACTTCGTGCTTTGTCCCTGGCTGCTTTACTTGTGGCGTAGATATGCGTATCCATACGCTGCTCCTTGCCGAATCACGCACTCTCGGGCATGCACATGATGTGCGGTATCAACCTCGTGAGCGTCCTTAGCAGAGCCATTATGGGTGCGCTTCTTATTCTCGCCAAACCTTTGTCTTCCGTTCCGTCCGAGGAAAGGAAAGTCAAATTCCAATCAGGAAATAACGCTAATAGACGCGACAAATCGCGTTCCACGATAAGCATTATACGCTTGGCAAACTTAGCCCTTTTGTAAGCTCGCTCCTCGGCACATCAGGAGTTGTGAGAGCCATCACAATTCAGCGCCAACGGGCCCCCTATCCAGATGTGCGGCCCTCACACGCCCTCCGGCCGCCCCACCATCGTCACGAGCAGCCCGCCATCCCCGAGCAGCTTCTTCGCCGCGCGCTTGCAATCGTCCAAACCCACCGCAGCGATCCGCCCGTTGCGCTCGTCGAGATAGCTCGGCTCGAAGCCATCCTGCTGCAGATGAACGAGCTGGCTCGCGATCTTGGTCGAGGTGTCGAAGCGCAGCGCGTAGGAGCCGATGAGGAATTTCTTCGCCTTGTCCAGCTCCTCCCCGGTCGGGCCTTCTTCGGCGAAGCGGCGGACTTCTTCTTCGATGATCTTCAGCGCCTCGCCCGCGCGCTCGTTCTTGGTCGCGGCGGCGCCGAGCAGCATGGGGCACTGGTCATATTCGTTGAGCTGCGAATAGACGCTATAGGCCATGCCGCGCTTCTCGCGCACCTCGCGGAAGAGGCGCGCGGTGAAGGTGCCGCCGCCGAGAATGTGGTTGGCGACGACGACGGCGAAATAATCGGGATCGCGCTTCGTGACGCCCGGCCGGCCGAAGCGGATCGTCGTCTGGGGAATGTCGAGCGTCACGATCTGGCGCGCGCCGACATTCGAAAGCGTGATCGGCGCGGTCGGCGCGAGATCGTTCTGGGCGGCGAGCGGCCCGAAGGTCGCGTCGAGATGGTCGGAGAGCGTCTTGGCGTCGATCGCGCCGACGACGGCGATCTTCAGATCCTTCCTGGCGAAGAGCCGCTCGCGCAAAGCGATGAGATCGGGCCGCGCAAGGCTTTCGATCGTCGCCAGTTCGCCGCGCACCGGCCGTCCATAGGGATGGTTCGGAAAGGCGGCCTCGCGAAAGGCCTTGGACGCCATGGCGTCGGGCTCGTTCTGATCGCGCTTCAGCTCCGCGACAAGCTGGCTGCGCACGCGCGCGACGTCGGCGTCGGAAAGATGCGCGTCCGTCAGCGCGAGCTTCAGCAGTTCGAAGGCCTTGCCGGTGTTCTTCGAGAGCGTCTGCAGATGTCCCGAGATCGAGTCGCGGTCCGCGCCGAATCCGATATGGATGGCGAGATCCTCGACCGCCCGATGAAAGCCGCGCGCGTCATAGGGACCGGCGCCCTCGTCCAGCAGGCCCGCGAGAAGGGTGGCGAGGCCGGGCTTCTCGACCGGGTCCTGCGCCGCGCCGCCGCGCAGCGAAAATTCCATCGCGACGAGCGGCACGGCGTAGCTCTCGACGAGCCAGGCGGCGACGCCGCCGGGCGTGACGATCTTCTGCACATGTTCGGCGCGGGAGGCGACGGTGACGGCGGGGGCGTGGGCGGTCATGAATGATCCTAGCGAATGGCGAGTGGCGAATAGCAAGTCGTGAAATGCGAGCAGCTCTTCCTATTCGCTACTCGCAATTCGCTATTCGCAAGGCAACAGAAAGCCGGTCACGGAACGACGCTTGTCGAGCCATTTTCTCGCGGCGGCGGTCACGTCGGCCGCGGTCACCGCCTCGACGCGCTCGGGCCAGGAGGCGACGTCTTCTATGGTGAGCCCGGTCGCCAAAGCCTCGCCGTACCAGCGGGCGAGGGAGGCCTGGCTGTCCTGGGCGTAGACGGCGTCGGCGACGAGCCGCGTCTTGGCGCGGGAAAGATGCGCCTCGTCGATCGGCTCCTCGATGAAGCGCTTGATCACGCGATCGATCGCCCGATCGAGCTCGTCGAGCGTGACGTCCGGCGCGGGGGTCGCATAGACCCAGAGCCGCGTATCGTCGACCGCCGATCCGAGATAATAGGCCCCCGCGCCGACCGAGACCTTCTCCTCGACGACCAGCGTCTCGTAGAGCGCGCTGGTGGCCCCGCCGCCGAGCATATAGGCGAGCGCCTCCAGCGCCTCGGCCTCGCCGGGCGCGGCGGTCTTGTACGAGGGCACGAGGAAGACGCGCTCATGGGCCGGCTGCTCGACCTTCTCGTCGCAGAGCGAGACGAGCCGATGCGCGCGATGCGGCGGCTCCTTGGTGCGGTTGCGGCGCGGCGGCTCGGCGCGGGCCGGGATCTTGCCGTAGCTCTCCTTTGCGAGCGCCAGCACGTCATCCGCCTCCACGTCGCCGGCGACCACGAGGATCGCGTTCTCGGGCGTATAGAAGCGGCTGTAATAGGCGAGCGCGTCCTCCCGGTCGAGGCTCTCGATCTCGTGGTTCCAGCCGATGATCGGCGTGCCGTAAGGGTGATGCGCGAAAAGCGCCGCCTGAACCGCCTCGTCGAGCTGCGAGGAGGGATCATTGTCCGTCCGCATGCGGCGCTCTTCGAGCACCACGTCGCGCTCGGGCGTCACCACCTCGTCGGTGAGGACGAGATTGCTCATGCGGTCGGCCTCGAACGCCATCAGCGTGCCGAGATGCTCCTTGCCGATACGCTGGAAATAGGCCGTGTAGTCATAGCTCGTGAAGGCGTTCTCCTGGCCGCCGAGTTCGGCGACGAGATTGGAGAACTCGCCCTGCGGATGATCCTTGGTGCCCTTGAACATCAGATGTTCGAGGAAATGCGCGATGCCGGATTTGCCCAGCGGATCGTCTGCGGAGCCGTTCTTGTACCAGATCATATGGGTGACGACGGGCGTGCGGGCGTCCGGAATGACCACGATCTCGAGACCGTTTTCGAGCCTGAAATTCGAGACGTTGGCGCTCGCGCGCGCCGAGTCGCCGGCCGCGCCCGGGGTGAGCGAAACGGTCGGCGACGCTGGCGAAGACGACATGAACGGGCCTTTCTGGCGGCTGGCGCGCCGCCCAAATTTGGGAAAACCTAGTCCCCAATATAGGCCCAAAATCTTTAGTTGTCAGAGCCCCTGAGGAAAGTCGGCATCGCGCCGGAGAAGAGCCCGCCGCCATTGCCGCCGGCCGTCCGCTGTGCGGGGGCCGTCCCGGCGGTCTGGGCGACGGGGTCGCTATCATTGCCGTTGCCGCCCATATAGGTCAGCGGATTCCACCAGGACGTGCTCTTCTTGGGATCGACGTCCCGGATCTTGGCGAGATCGGTCGTCGGACGGCGATAGCCCGACGGCGGCTCTGACAGCATGCGCCGCGGCGGCTCGTCCATGACGGGCGTGCTCGACCGCGCGCCCGCATTGAGCGCCCGCTGCAGGAAACCGGGTTCGTCGTCCGTGCCGGGCGCGTAATCCGGCTTGGGGCCGCGGATACGCTCCAGCAGGCCCTTCTTCGCCTCCTCCGGCGGCGCATTGGCCACCTTTGCGTAACGGTCGGTGTTGCGCCGGCGCGCGGCGGCGATGTCGGTCGGCCAGCCGTCGGGCCGGCTCGCGTCTTCCCTCGGCGCCGGCAGGTCGCCCGCACGCGGCGGCAGGACCAGCTTGGGACGCTCGCTATAATCGATCTTGTCGGCGGAAGGGTCGGAAGAATAGCCGACGAGTTCGCCCACCGAACTCAGCGTCGACTTGTCGTCGGCCGCCTGAGCCGGCGCGGCGCAGGCCGCCGCAAGGCCGGCGAAGGCGCATAGCGCATGGCGCGAGGACCGTCCAAGCTTCATCGTCAAAACTCCCTGCACAAATCCGCGCGCAGATCCCCGCGCGCCCCGTCCTGCTCGTCCAACGCTCACAATGTGCGCGACTTATTGGCGATTTAGTGGCGCCCTACGCTTTTGCGGCGCCCTCGGCCGGTGGCTCCGGCGCGAAGAGGCTCTCGAACAGCAGCAGCGCCACCCCCGCGGCAATGGCGACGTCGGCGACGTTGAAGACGTAATTTGCGAGCGGCCCGACCGGCAGCGTCGTGTGCAGATAGAAGAAGTCGGCCACGGCGCCCCGCGTCAGACGGTCGGCGGCGTTGCCGAGCGCGCCGCCAATGACGAGGCCGAGCGCGAGCGTCGTCAGCCGGTTCGGCGCCCGCCACATCCACCAGAACAGGCCTGCGACGATAAGACCCTGGCCGGCGAGGAGCAGAGCGCGCCCGGCGTCTTCATGCGCCGGGAACAGCGAATAGGAGACGCCGTAATTCCATGAGAGAACGACGTCGAGAAAAGGAGTCAGCGTGACGGGCTGGCGCGCCTCGATGCCGAAGACGTCCAGCATCCAATATTTGTGAAACTGGTCCAGCACGGCGGCCAGCATGGCGGCGACGAGGCCCAAGGCGCGGGGCGAAGCGAAAATCGGGGGCAAGCGGAGGTCCCGGGAATGGCTGCGGACGCCTCGGGCGGCGTAGGTCTTCTTACCTCGGGGGCCAGCGCGCGGCTAGCGCAAGCGCCGCGCCTTCTCCTTGGCGGGCGAGCCCGCCGAAAATCTTGACATCCGCCCTGTCCCGGCATATCTCCCACGCGCTGTTGGCACTCGTCGCAAGAGAGTGCCAATAATTTCGCTTATGGTTTGCGGCGGGCGGATTTCCCTGCCCGGCGCGCAGAAAAGGAAAGATTGCAATGGCGTTCCGTCCCCTGCACGACCGGATCGTGGTCAAGCGCATCGAAGGCGAAGAGAAGACCAAGGGCGGCATCATCATCCCCGACACCGCCAAAGAGAAGCCCCAGGAGGGCAAGGTGGTCTCGGTCGGCCCCGGCGCCCGCGACGAGAGCGGCAAGCTCGTTCCCCTCGACGTGAAGGCCGGCGACCGCGTGCTCTTCGGCAAATGGTCGGGCACCGAGGTCAAGATCGACGGCGACGACCTGTTGATCATGAAGGAAAGCGACATTCTGGGCATCGTCGAATAACTCGGCCCGTCCTGTAACGCTTTCTCCCCAGAATTTAGGAGTTTATCCAAATGGCAGCCAAAGACGTCCGTTTCTCCACCGACGCGCGCGACCGCATTCTGCGCGGCGTCGACATCCTCGCCAACGCTGTCAAGGTCACGCTGGGCCCCAAGGGCCGCAACGTCGTGATCGAGAAGAGCTTCGGCGCCCCGCGCATCACCAAGGACGGCGTGACCGTCGCCAAGGAGATCGAACTCTCCGACAAGTTCGAGAATCTCGGCGCCCAGCTCGTCCGTGAAGTCGCCTCCAAGCAGAACGACATCGCCGGCGACGGCACTACCACGGCCACCGTGCTCGCCGCCTCCATCGCCCGCGAAGGCGTCAAGGCCGTGGCCGCCGGCCTCAACCCGATGGATCTGAAGCGCGGCATCGACATCGCGGTCGACGCCATCGTCGCCGACCTCAAGAAGAACTCGAAGAAGGTCACTTCCAATGACGAGATCGCCCAGGTCGGCACCATCTCGGCCAATGGCGACCGCTTCATCGGCGAAGAGATCGCCAAGGCGATGCAGAAGGTCGGCAATGAGGGCGTGATCACGGTCGAGGAAGCCAAGAGCCTCGAGACCGAGACCGACATCGTCGAGGGCATGCAGTTCGATCGCGGCTATCTGTCGCCTTACTTCATCACCAACGCCGAGAAGATGATCGCCGAGCTCGACGACGCCTACATTCTCATCCACGAGAAGAAGCTGTCGACGCTGCAGCCGCTGCTGCCGATCCTCGAGGCCGTCGTCCAGACCGGCAAGCCGCTCGTCATCGTCGCCGAGGACATTGAGGGCGAGGCGCTCGCCACGCTCGTCGTGAACAAGCTGCGCGGCGGCCTGAAGATCGCCGCCGTGAAGGCGCCGGGCTTCGGCGATCGCCGCAAGGCCATGCTCGAAGACATCGCCATCCTCACGGGCGGCCAGATGATCGCGGAAGACCTCGGCATCAAGCTCGAGAACGTGACGCTCCCCATGCTCGGCCGCGCCAAGCGCGTGCGCATCGAGAAGGAGAACACCACGATCATCGACGGCGCCGGCGAGAAGTCGGACATCGAAGCCCGCATCAGCCAGATCAAGGGCCAGATCGAGGAGACCACCTCGGACTACGACCGTGAGAAGCTCCAGGAGCGTCTCGCCAAGCTCGCGGGCGGCGTCGCGGTGATCCGCGTCGGCGGCGCGACGGAAGTCGAAGTCAAGGAGAAGAAGGACCGCGTCGACGACGCCCTCAACGCGACCCGCGCGGCCGTTGAGGAAGGCGTTTCGCCCGGCGGCGGCGTCGCGCTGCTGCGCGCCATCAAGGCGCTGGACGGCGTGAAGACCGAGAATGGCGACCAGAAGACCGGCGTCGAGATCGTGCGCAAGGCCATCCAGGCCCCCGCGCGCCAGATCGTCGACAATGCCGGCGGCGACGGCGCCGTGGTGGTCGGCAAGCTGCTCGAGTCCAGCGACTACGGCTACGGCTTCGACGCCCAGAAGGGCGAGTACGGCGATCTCGTGAAGCTTGGCATCATCGACCCGACCAAGGTCGTGCGCACCGCGCTGCAGGACGCCGCGTCGATCGCCAGCCTCGTCATCACGACGGAAGCCACGATCGTCGAGGCGCCGAAGAAGGAAGCGCCTCCGGCGATGCCGGGCGGCGGCATGGGCGGCATGGACTTCTAAGTCCCCGCCGAACGTCAGAACATTGGAGAGCCCCGGGGAAGACCCGGGGCTTTTCTTTTGCGCGCCCTTCGCCGTCCCCCGTCACCATTTTTTTCAGCGCCATAAAAGTTGGCGGCCGCTTCACCCGAGGATTCGCCAAAAGCGTGGGAATTTTCTCTCGCCGATGCGAAACGCAAGGCGCGATCCGGGCCTGCCCGAATGCGCAAAGTCATTGAGCCGCCAAGCTTCCGGCGCATTGTGCGGGAGCGACGAAAGCGCGCGCTTCGAGGCGTTGCGGGATTCGCGGCGCTCGGTTAGCATCGAGCTCATGCGCGGCGGGTCTGACCGCGCGTCAAACCAAGATCTGGGAGCATTCCGATGGCGAGCGATCGCGGGTCGGCGTCGACCGACGCCGACTGGGCCGAACACGAAAAGACGTATAACGGTTTCCTCTGGCTGCTGAAGTTCTCGGCGGCGGGGTCGGCGATAACGCTGCTCGCCCTCTATCTCCTCTTCGCGCGGTAAGAAAATCCAAGCCCCTCACGCCAAGCCGTCAGGGGCCACCGTGACGGCGACGGTTTTCGTTTCTCGAAACCGGAGTTCGTCATGCGCATTGCCGTATTGGCCGAAACGGACAAAGCCGAGCCGCGCGTCGCGGCGACGCCTGAAACCGTCAAGAAATTCCTCAATCTCGGCGCCGAAGTCGCGGTTCAGTCCGGAGCCGGCGCCGGGTCCGCCGTAACGGACGCCGATTACGCCGCCGCCGGCGCGCTGATCGGACCGGACGCGGCGACGACGCTCGCGGGCGCCGACGTCGCGCTGCGCGTGCGCCGCCCCTCGGTTGGGGAGCTTTCGGGCGCCAAGCAGAACCTCGCCCTCATCTGCATCATGGACCCGTTCGGGAACGAGGCGGCGCTGGCCGATCTCGCCAAAACGGGCGCGACCGCCTTCGCCATGGAGTTCATGCCGCGCATTACCCGCGCGCAATCCATGGACGTGCTCTCCTCGCAGGCCAATCTCGCGGGCTATCGCGCGGTGATCGAGGCGGCGGCGGAATATGGCCGCTCCTTCCCGATGATGATGACCGCCGCCGGCACCGTGCCCGCCGCCAAGGTCTTCATCATGGGCGTCGGCGTCGCGGGCTTGCAGGCCATCGCGACGGCGAAACGTCTCGGCGCGATCGTCACCGCGACCGACGTGCGCCCGGCGACCAAGGAGCAGGTCGAGTCTCTCGGGGCGAAATTCCTGGCCGTGGAGAACGAAGAATTCCAGCAGGCGCAGACGGCCGGCGGCTACGCCAAGGAGATGTCGAAGGAATATCAGGCCGCGCAGGCGGAGCTGACGGCGAGCCATATCGCCAAGCAGGACGTGGTCATCACCACCGCGCTCATTCCCGGCCGTCCGGCGCCCAGGCTCGTCTCGGCCGACATGGTGCGTTCGATGCGCGCGGGCTCTGTGATCGTCGACCTTGCGGCCGAGCGCGGCGGCAATTGCGAGCTGACCAGGCCCGGAGAAACGGCGATCGAGAACGGCGTGAAGATCGTCGGCGCGCTCAATCTCGCCGGCCGCATGGCGCCCACCGCTTCGAGCCTCTACGCGAAGAACCTGCTCGCTTTCGTCGAAACGCTCATCTCGAAGGAGACGAAGCGGCTCGCGATCGATTGGGAGGACGAACTCGTGAAGGCGACCGCGCTCACGCGCGACGGAGCCGTTACGGACGAACGTTTCAAAAAGGCCTGAGCCGCATAGCATCCCTCAAACGAAGGGCGTCGAACCATGACCGACTCTACGCAGCAATTGCTCGATAAGGCGCGGGCGGCGGCGGAGGCCGCCCGGCATCTCGCAGATCAGGCGCAGCAATATTCGGACCAGATCGCGCAAACGGCGGCGGCCGCCGCCTCGCACGGGCTCGGCGGCGGCGCGATCGATCCGATCGTCTTCCGCCTCGCCATTTTCGTTCTCGCGGTTTTCGTCGGCTATTACGTCGTCTGGTCGGTGACGCCGGCGCTGCATACGCCGCTCATGTCCGTGACCAACGCCATCTCGTCGGTCATCGTCGTCGGCGCGCTGCTCTCCGTGGGCGTCGAGGAAGCGAGCGTCGCCGATACGGGCGCGGGCTGGGCGCGCTGGCTCGGCTTCATCGCGCTCACGCTCGCCTGCGTGAACATATTCGGCGGCTTCCTCGTCACCGAACGCATGCTTTCCATGTACAAGAAGAAGGGCTGACGCCATGAGCGCCAATCTCGCAGCCCTCCTCTATCTCGTCGCCGGCGTGTTGTTCATTCTCGCGCTGCGCGGCCTCTCCTCACCGGCCACGTCTCGCGAAGGCAATCGCTACGGCATGATCGGCATGGCGGTCGCCGTGGCGACGACGCTGCTCCTGCATCTGCCCCCGCTCGCCGGCTTCGCGCTGATCATCGTCGGCGCCGCGGCTGGCGGCGGCGCCGGCGCCTATGTGGCGCAGCGCATTCCGATGACGGCGATGCCGGAGCTCGTCGCCTTCTTCCATTCGCTTGTCGGCCTCGCCGCCGTGCTCGTCGCGGGCAGCGCCTTCTTCGCGCCGCACGCCTTCGGCATCGGCGCGCCGGGCCAAATCGAAGGCGGCAGCCTGTTCGAAATGTCGCTCGGCGCGGCGATCGGCGCGATCACCTTCACGGGATCGATCATCGCCTTTCTCAAGCTCTCCGAGCGCATGAGCGGCAAGCCGATCCTGCTGCCCGAGCGTCATACGATCAACATCATGCTCGGCGTCGCGCTCGCCGCGCTGATCCTGCTTTTCGTCTCGACCGAATCCGGCTTCTGGCTCTTCCTCCTGATCCTCGTCTCCTTCACGCTCGGCGTGACGCTGATCATCCCGATCGGCGGCGCCGACATGCCGGTCGTCGTCTCCATGCTCAACTCCTATTCGGGCTGGGCGGCGGCGGGCATCGGCTTCACGCTGGGCAATCTCGCGCTGATCATCACCGGCGCGCTGGTCGGCTCCTCGGGCGCCATCCTCTCCTACATCATGTGCAAGGGGATGAATCGCAGCTTCATCAGCGTGATTCTCGGCGGCTTCGGCGGCGAGACGGCTGGGCCGAGCGGCGCCAAGGAGACGCGCAACGTCAAGCAGGGCTCGGCCGAGGACGCCGCCTACATCATGCAGAACGCCGGCAAGATCATCATCGTGCCGGGCTACGGCATGGCGGTGGCGCAGGCCCAGCATGCGCTACGCGAAATGGCGGACCTGCTGAAGAAGGAAGGCGTGGAGATCAGCTACGCCATCCATCCGGTCGCGGGGCGTATGCCCGGCCATATGAACGTGCTGCTCGCCGAAGCCAATGTGCCTTACGACGAAGTCTTCGAACTGGAGGACATCAACTCCGAATTCGGACAGGCCGACGTCGCCTTCGTCATCGGCGCCAATGACGTGACGAATCCGGCGGCCAAGACGGACAAGTCCTCGGCGATCTACGGCATGCCGATCCTCGACGTCGAAAAGGCGAAGACGGTGCTCTTCCTCAAGCGCGGCATGGGCTCGGGCTATGCCGGCGTCGAGAACGAGCTGTTTTTCCGTCCCAACACGATGATGCTGTTCGGCGACGCGAAAAAGACCGTCGAAGCGATCGTAAAATCGCTGGCGCATTGACAAGCGCGCAGCCCTCATCGTCACGAATTAGGAAGCGCTCGGGATTTCCTCCCGGGCGCTAATCCGCGAGACGCCTGAAAAATCCCAAACGCTCGAAGCATCGCTGCATTTTCCACGTGTCCCACGATCACCCACACGACCACGGCCATTCTCACGCGCCGACGAGCTTCGGCGCCGCCTTCGCGATCGGAACGGCCCTCAATCTCGGGCTCGTCATTGCGGAGCTGGCGTTCGGCTATCAATCCAACTCCCTCGCCCTCGTTTCGGACGGCGTGCATAACCTTTCAGATGTTTTCGGATTGCTTCTGGCGTGGGGCGGATCGTGGCTGGCGACGCGGCGGCCAAGCGCTTCGCATACCTATGGGTATCGGCGCGCGTCCATTTTGGCCGCGCTTGGCAACGCCGCGCTCCTCCTCGTTGCGACAGGCGGTCTGATCCTCGAAGCTGTGGAGCGTCTCTTCAGCGCCCCTGCCGTCGCGAGCGGCACGGTGCTGTGGGTCGCGTCCGTCGCGATCGTCATCAACACCGCGACGGCGCTGCTATTCCTTCGCGGCCGCGCGCATGATCTGAATATCAGAGGCGCTTTCTTGCATATGGCGGGAGACGCCGCCGTGTCGCTCGGCGTCGTGGTCGCCGCACTCCTTATCGGTCATACTGGATGGCTGTGGCTCGATCCCGCCGTCAGCATCGCGGTCGCCATCCTGATCGTCTGGAATGGTTGGGGACTCATGCGCGAGGCGCTCAATCTCGCGCTGGACGCCGTCCCCGCCGGCGTCGATCCAACGGCAGTGGAGGAGTATTTGGCAAGCTTACCCGGCGTGACCGACGTCCATGATCTCCACATTTGGGCGATGAGCACGACCGAAACGGCGCTCACCGCGCATCTCGTGCGCCCGTCCGCCGAACCGGACGACAAATTCCTGATGGCGATCGCGCACGACCTCGAAGCCCGTTTCGACGTCCAGCACGCGACTATCCAGATCGAGCGTGGCGACGGCGAATGCCGTCTCGCGCCTGCGCATACCGTCTAAGAGATCCTGCGCACGCGTCCGCCGCAACGCACATAATAAAAACGCCCGGGGTTTCTCCCGGGCGTTTTTACTTTGATCCGCCTTGCGATCAGTCGATCGTGAAGGCCGCCGGCTGGAACCAGCGGCTGAAATCCGGCAGGCCGCTGTGATCGCCGCCAGCGAAGATGCCCGGCGCGCCTTTTCCTGTTCCGAACTCGTATTTCGCAGCCGTCACGAAAGTGCGCTGCGGGAACGGGTGGAACAGGAAATATTTGTAGTTGCCGATATTGTCGACGCCGAAGTCGAAGGACCAGCGATCATCGTATTTGTAATGGATCTTGGTGTCGACGATGAAGAAGCGGTCGAAGGACTGATAGACGCCATGGGCGATGTCGTTGTTCGACAGCACCGTCCACATGCGGCCCTGGTAGCGCGCGGCGAGCGTGAAGGCCCAGTGATCGTCGGGGCGGTAGGTGGCGACGGCCGTCCAGCGCCAGTCCGGCACGTTGGGCACGGTCTTGCCGTTCACGCCGTTCGGATTGACGTTGAAGCCCGTCCACCAGTCGAGATTGCCGCTGAGGGCGAACGGATTGGTCTGCGTCGGAATCCAGTTCGAATCCGAAATGACGCGCGCATTGAGCCAGGTGACGCTGCCCGTGAATTCAAGGCCTTTCAACAGGAGATTGTCCCTGCGCCAGGCAAGCTCCACGCCGCTATTGCGGATGCGGTCAATATTGACGGGCGTCGAGACAAGCCCGCCGGGAACGATCACGTTCTGATTGAAGATGAAGTCGCGCACCTCTTCGTCGAAGAGCGAAACGCGCACCGACCCGTCCCTGATCTTGCGCTCGAAGGCCAGCTCCTTGCTGAGCGCGACCTCGGGCCGCAAATTCGGATTGGGATTGGTGTTCTGGCCCGTCGTCGTGAGCGTCGAGAGGCTATAGAGCTCCTTGGCCGTCGGAAACCGGTTGGCGAGGCCGATCGAGCCCGTGATCGTCCAGTTCTGATCCGCTTCCCATTGCAGCGAGCCCTTGGGCGAGAATCGCGTGTGATAGAGATTGGGCTGGTAGATCGGGAGCAGGGAGTTCGCGAAATTCGGGGTGAGCGGACCCGCGCCGAAGCCAATGGCGTTGATGCCGCTCAGGCCCTGATTGTAACCGTCCGTCGCCGCCCAGTGCTCGCCGCGAATGCCGACTGTGAATTTCAGGTCGTCGCGAATTTTCCAGGCGTCCTGCGCCCAGAGCGCCTGGGTGCGGGTGGTGCCGTTGCCGATCGAGGCGACGACGCCATAGGCGGCGCTCGTGCCCGCGGTCCAATCCGTCGTCAGCCAGGTCGGATTGTTGAGGTGGAACTGGTCGCCATGCAGGCCGAAGCTGATATCGTGGCCGGAGAGCGCGCCATCCGGACGCAGAATGCCCTTGAGATCGAGCAACGTCCAATAGGTTCCGGTATAGACAGCGTTGCGGCCCGTCTGCGTATAGCCGCCCGTATAAGCGCCGCTATAAGGCGCGCGCTGGTTGGATTGCAGATAGTTGAAGTGCGACGCCGAAATCTCGAAATCGAAGAACCCGCCCGAATTCGACCGCACCGCGGCGGAGTTGACGAGCATCTTCTCCTGAATGCGATAGTAGCCGCTGGCGAAGCTCTGCAGCGTCGCCGTCCCGAGTGCGCCAGGGCCAGTGTTGCGGCCAAAGAAGGGCCCATAGCCCGAGACGAGATAGTTCTCGGGAATCGACGTTCCGTCATTCGACCAGAGGCCGACCTGATAGGTCGCGCGGATCGCCGGCGTGATGTCGTAAGCAAGCTTGATCTTGCCGTTGACCTGATCATTCGCCAGATTGCCCAGAGACCCCAGAACCTCGGCCGGAAGACCGAATTTCGACGTGGCGAAATAGGCGCCCGGATAGCCGTAGAGCGACTGAAGCGTGACATAGGTCAGCGGCTGGGTCGTGCCGCGCAGCCAGTTGCCGGAGACGAACCAGGAGAAGTCGTTGATCTTGTCGCCGGCGGTGGCGGCGAAATTGCTCGTCCAGAAGGTTCTGGACGTTCCCATGAGCGAGAAATCCTGCACCGCCACCGTCTCCTTGGCGGTGACCTCCAGCTTCTCCGGCATGCGCGTGGTGATCTTCAGCACGCCGCCGGTCGAGTTGCCGGGATATTGCGCGGAGAAGGGCCCATAGAGCATGTCGATGCGGTCGATCTCCTCAGGCGCGACGAGGCCCCAGCGCGGCGCGCCGATGGTGTTGTCGTTGCCGATGAGCGCGGTGAGCAGAAGATCGTCGGCATAGACGAGGCTGCGCGCCGAGGAGCTGACGCCATAGGTGCGGGTCTGCATCACCGCCTGCGTGTCGCCATTGTTGCGTTTGCGCAGGAACAGACTCGGCATGTATTTCACCGCGTCTTCCGTGTCGATGATGTTGACCTGCTGCTCGATCTGCTTGCGCGTGACGCTCGCGACCGTGTTGGGCAGCTGCCATTTTTCGACGAAGGCGGGGCGGCCGTCGGGAAGCGTCGGCGACCAGCGCGACACGACCGGCGAGGGGGCGGGCGCCGGCGCGGCGGGCGCGGCGGTCTGCCCGGCGGCCCGGTTCGTCGGCTGGCCGGAAGGCCTGGCGGCGGTCGTCGTCCGGGCGGGCCGGCGCTGACCGCCAATGTCGATGGTCGGCAGGCTCGTCTGGGCGACGGCCGGCTCCGCGATTTGCGAGAAGGCGGCGAAAGTCAGCGCGCAGGCGGAAACGCCGCGCAGGAGCGAGTAGCGATACATTTTATTTATTCCTTCCCGTCGCCGATTTTGGCGGGGCGCACTTGATCGAGGCGCGGAAACGCGCGCGGTTCCGAAATTCGGGAGATCAGGCGCGGGAAGGCGGCGCGCGGGCCGGCCCGCTTCTATTGAAGACGGAAAGGAGCGGCGGCGCGTCAACGGCGATTCGCGCGACGCGCCAATAAGGTTTGATCGACCGCGCGGGCAGAACCGGCGCGTGGGCGTCGATGGCGGCGAGGCCGAGCTGGCAAAGCGCGCAGGAGGCGTGATCATGCGGCGCCGGCGCGCCGGCCGGAACGCCCGCGGGCGCGGCTTTCTCCGCAGCGGACTCCACGGCCGAAACGGACGCGGACGCCGCGACCGCCATATGACAACGAACATAGCCCCGCGCCGCCGCCGCGTCCGACAAGGACGCGCCGAGCTGCGTCAGCAAAGCGACGCAGACAATCAGCGATGCGAGGAGCCTTTTGCGCATGAGCCGCCCGGCGATGAATTTGAAAGACCGTTCGGCGCCATGACGGGACGCCTCTCGGCGCCGCAGCAATTTCAGGCCTTTACGAAATTAACCTTAGTTCTGCGACCAAGTCACTTTGCCGTCGGAGTCGCGGCTTTCCAAGGTCGCTCGCGTTGTCAAAGATTAAAAAATCCATTAAGAGGCTTTTATGTCACAGTTGCGGGACATCAGCGGAAAAATACGGGCGGCGATCGCGATCGTCGCCGTATGGGCGCTGATGTTCAACGTCGCCGCGTCCAATGCGGCGATAGCCAACCCCGCAAACCTCGTCTTCAAGAACAACGCGCAGGCGAGCGCCGGACTCTTCGCCTGCTTCAAGCGTCATGTGACGCAGCGCGCCGACGCCGCGGGCGGCAAGGCGCCGGGAAGCAATCATGCGGGCAAGCACCGCTGCCCGTGCTGCCTCGCGGCGAGCGCCGCGGCGGCCGTGCTTCCGGAACGCGTCGCGGCGGCCGCGGGGCGGATTCCGGTCCCGAAGCCCGTCCATTATTTTGTCGCGGGCGGAGCCGCGCCGAAGAACAATTCATCTCGATACGCGCATGGCGCCCGGGCGCCGCCGCCAGCCTAGAAATTTTCCGATCGGCGCCCCCGTGCCGGCCCCGTCGGGCGCATGCGGGAGAATGACCGGTCAGGGGCGCCTTTCCGCGTCTGGATCACAACAATAAAATCAAATCAGACGCAGCCGTCGCGCCAAATATGCGCGCGTGTCGTCGAAGATGAGTGAGTTCCATGGATCATACGTCGCTTTCTCCGCTCGCCATGTTTATGAACGCCGGCCCGGTCGGCAAGGTCGTCATGGCGATGCTGCTCCTCGCCTCCGTCTGGACCTGGGTTCTGATCGTCGAAGGGACGACAGCGGTCATCCGCATCGCCAAGGCCACGAAGGAGGCCCGCGCGGGCGGCCCCGTCGGCCTGCTCGAGCCGATCGCCGTCGCCGGCCGCGAATCCCTCGCTCTCGACCTCCCCGACGAGACCACCGGCGACAAGCGCGAACGCATCGCCGAGAATATGAGCCGCGCGGCGCGCGAGTTCCTCACCAAGGCGGAAGGCGGCCTGCCGAACCTTGCCGTGATCTCCTCCGTCGCGCCCTTCGTCGGCCTGTTCGGCACGGTCTGGGGCATCATGACGAGCTTCGCCGGCATCGCCCAGTCGCAGGACACCAGCCTCGCGGTCGTCGCGCCGGGCATTGCGGAAGCGCTCGCCGCCACGGCCTACGGCCTCGCCGCCGCCATTCCGGCCTCGGTGGGCTACAACCGCATCGGCGCCGCCTTCTCCCGTCTCGGCCAGCAGGTCGCCCATTACATCGAGGACGAGGCTCTGCGCATGACAAGCCAGTCGGCCGCCCGTCGGCAGTCGCAGAAGGAGGCCGCGTAACATGGCCATGCCGTCCCGCTTCAAAGGCAATAACGACCTCTACCAGCCGCTCGCCGACATCAACGTGACGCCGCTCGTCGACGTCATGCTCGTGCTGCTGATCATCTTCATGGTCACGGCCCCGCTGCTCGCCAAGGGCGTGAAGGTCAATCTGCCGCAAGCCAGCTCCGCCGCGCCGATCAACCAGAAGGACCCGATCGTCGTCACCGTCGGCAAGGAGGGCAAAGTCTCTCTCGGCGCCGATGAAACGACGCCCGACGCGCTGATCGACGGCATTCGCGCCATGATGGGCGACGACCACACCCGCGTCGTCCATGTGCGCGGCGACACCGAGGCGGTCTATGGCGAGGTTGTCGCCGTCATGGACAAGCTCGCGACGAACGGCATCACCCATATCGCGATCATGACCAACTCCCGCAGCAAGACGGGCGCCGCCGCCAAGGGCGCCGCTCCGGCCGCCGGCGCGCCGGCGCCAGCCGCGGGAGGGGTCAAATGACCGATTTCGCCCTCAGCCATGATTATGCGGGCAGGCGGGACGAGCCGCCGCCCGGTCCGCCGCCGATCAATCCGCCCTGGCTGCGCCCGGCGGCCATCGTCGCGATCGTCGCGGTCCATGTCGCGATCTTCGCGGCCTTCATCCTCGGGCCGAAGCCGGAGCCGCTGGCGCTTTCCGAGAACTATGTCGACCTCGAGAGCGGCGACTTCGTCGAGCAGGAGGAAGTGAGCGCGGCGGAGGACACGCCCCCGCCCGTCGACGTGGAGCAGCCGGAACTCGCGCTGCCGCCGCCGCTCGTCATGGCGCCCGACCCCATCCCGATGCAGATGAAGCGGGAAGAGGTCGAGAAGGTTCAAAAGAAGCGCGAGGAGCAGAAGCAGGTCGAGCGCGCCGAACAGGCGCGTCAGGCCCAGGCGCGGCGTCACGCCGGTTCGCCCGAGGGCAATGGCCGCTCCGGCGGCGCCGCTTCGGCGACCTGTCTCGCCCATGTCGCCGCTTCGCTGCGCTCGCATACGCCGGGCGCCACCAGCCTCGGCGCGGGCTCCGCCCATGTGACCTTCCACGTGAATCCCGGCGGCGGCATTTCCGGCGTCTCGGCTTCGGGCTCGACCCCGGCGCACGCCGCTCTCGCCCGGCGCATCGTGGCCTCGTCGCACGGCCCCGGCAATTGCGGTTCGGCTTTCGTCAGCCAGAGCTTCGCCTTCCATTGACGTTTCGCGGCGGACTCCCTTGGAGCCCGCCGCGCCCAATTTTGGAAGCTTGCGTCATGAACATCTTTCGATGCGGACGGGCGGCGCTCGTCTGCTTGTGCGTCTCTTGCGGAATGGCGCGCGCCGAACCGCCCAAACCCGCCGCGCCGCCGGCGCCCGCTCCCGCGCCTCTAACGGCGACGCCCAAACCGGGTGCCGCGCCTGCGATCCCTGCGACGGCGGCGAAACCCGCCGCCTCCCCGCCCGCGGCGAAGCCTGCGGCCGCGGCGCCGGCGGGCTCCGGCATGTCGGAGAGCAAATATCTCAGCGTGCTCTACGCCGAAATCGCCAAGCATACGCCAGAGAACAATCTGGCCGGTCCCGGCGAAGTCACGGCGAGCTTCATCGTCGGCGCCTCGGGCAGGGTCGACAAGGTCACGATCGACAAGACGTCGAGTCCCGCCCATGCGGAGATCGTCAAAAAGATCCTGGCCGAGGTCGTGACGCCGCCGCCGCCGGGCGGGCCGATGGATGTCGGGCAGACATTCAAGTTTAGGTAGCGATGCGAAAGGCCTGCGCGCGCCGCCCCCGCCGGGCGGCTCTTATGAATACGGACAGACGATCCGCTTTCACTGGCGCATGAGCGCGATCACAGGCGCGAAGAGACGCCGCATTGTCGAAAGGCGAGGAAATGAACGGAATGCATTTCTTACGGGGCGCGCGCCTTTTCGCCGCGCTGTCGCTCGGCGTCGCGGGCCCGGCCTTCGCCGAAAGCGCGGCCGCGCCGGTCGACGCCAAAGCCACGCCGCCGGCCACGGCCCCCGCCGGCGCCGCCTCGGGCCATCAGCACGCGGCGGCCTGCTCGGACCCGAAGCCCGAATGCGCCATGACGGTCAATCCGGCCTTCGACGCCAAGGGCAGGCTCTGGGTCGCCTTTTCGGTCGGCAAGACGGTCTATGTCGCCTCCTCGGCGGATAACGGAAAAACCTTTTCGGCGCCGGCGACCATCGCGACCGCCGCCGACGGCGTGATCGACGCGCATGGCGACGCGCGCCCCAAGATCGTCGCGCTCGACGACGGGACATTGCTCGCAAGCTATACGACGCGCCCCGACAAGCAGATGATCGGCACGATCTTCACCGCGCGCTCGACCGACGGCGGCAAGAGCTTCTCCACGCCGCAGGCCTTGCTCACCGAGGGCGGCCAGCGTTTCGAGAGCTTCGTCGTCACGCCCAAGGGCCGCATCTATGGCGGCTGGCTCGACAAGACGAATGCGCTGAAGGCCAAGGCGGAAGGCAAAGCCTTCGAAGGCAGCGGCGTCGCCTTCGGCTGGTCGGACGACAAGGGCCGGACTTTCTCCGGCGCGAAGATCCTGATGGATCACGCCTGCGAGTGCTGCCGCACCGCCGCCGCGCTCGATCGCGACGGCCAGCCGGTATTCGTCTGGCGGCAGGTTTTCGAGGGGAATATTCGCGACCATTACGCCGCGAAGCTCTCCGCCGACGGCGCGACGCTCTCGGGCGGGCGCGTCTCGGACGATAATTGGGCGATCAATTCCTGCCCGCATCACGGGCCGGGCATCGCGATCGACGCCAATGGCTGGCATGTCGTCTGGTTCACCAAAGGCAAGAATCGCGAGGGGCTCTTCTACGCGCGCAGCAATGACGGCGGAAAGAGTTTCACGACGCCGGAGAAGTTCGGCGACGACGCCAAGGCGCCGGGGCATCCCGTCACGCTCGCCGCGAAGGGCCGGCTCTATCGCGTCTGGAAGGAGTTCGACGGAACGACGACGACTCTGCCCCTGCAGATGTCGCGCGACGGCGGCAAGAGCTGGAGCGCGCCCCGCATCGTCGCGCAGACGGACGACGCCTCGGATCATCCCGAACTCGTCGCCAGCAAGAACGCCGCCTATCTCTCCTGGGTCACGCATAAGGAAGGCTATCGCCTCATTCCGCTCCCGCGCGACGAAAAGAGCGCGGCGGCGCGGTGACTGCGATGACGTCTTCTTTCGGCTCCCTGCGTCATTCCCGATGGACCGAAGGTCCGATCTGGAATCCGGAACGCCTGAGATCATGGATTTCCGGTCCCGCGTCGCGCGCGGGGAAGAACATCGCGCGCGCCGCCTCGATCGCGGCTTTCACGATCTTCGCCGCGACGGGCGCTCTCGCGCTGGACTTCAAACCCTATGGCCGCGGCGCCTTCGCGCAGATCGTGAAGACCCATGCGGGCAAGCCGCTCATCATTCATTTCTGGTCGGTGACCTGTCCGCCCTG
Source organism: Methylocystis parvus OBBP (assembly GCF_027571405.1). Taxonomy (GTDB): domain Bacteria; phylum Pseudomonadota; class Alphaproteobacteria; order Rhizobiales; family Beijerinckiaceae; genus Methylocystis; species Methylocystis parva. Next base: position 3,015,303 of record NZ_CP092968.1, on the reverse strand, counting down.
CATCGCCGAACTGCCGCAATGGACGAAGCTGATTTCCGATCACGCGGAAATCGACGTCGTTTTCGTCAATGCGGATGACGCGGAGGACCGCGCGCGCGCCGAAGCGCGGGTCGAGAAGGCCGGACTCTCCAAGGCGAACCATTACGGTTTCGAAGACGACTTCGTCGACAAGCTCTATTTCGAAGCGGACGCGAGCTGGCGCGGCGAGCTGCCTTTCACGGCGCTCGTCGCGCCCGACGGCGGCGTGACCGCCGTGACCGGCGCGATCGACGATCCGCTGGTGACGAGATGGCTGGAGAAGCGCGGGAGCAAGTGAGGCTCCGGTCCGCAATAATGATGGTTGCGTTCAACCGTCTCGCCGCCTTGTCATACTAATTCCGTTCGGCCGTCATTGCGAGGAGGCGAAGCCGACGAAGCAATCCAGAACGACGCGCGCCCCAGCTTTCAGCTACGCGTCGCGCCCGGCTTCCACAGCACGTCGCCCCTCTCGCGATTGACGTAACGCGAGGCGACGAAGAGGAAGTCGGAGAGGCGGTTCACGTAAGAGAGCGCCGTCGGCGACAACTCCTCGCCTTCCGTTCGCATCAGCGTCACCATCACGCGCTCGGCGCGACGGCAGATGGTGCGCGCCAGGTGGAGATGCGCGGCGGCCGGCGCGCCGCCTGGCAGAACGAAGGAGCGCAACGGCTCCAACGACGCGTTCAACTCGTCGATCTCTTTTTCGAGCCGCTCCACCTGCGAGGGCAGGATGACGAGACGCATCGCCGGATCGAGGGGCTTATCCGGATCGTGCGGCGTCGCGAGTTCGGCGCCGAGATCGAAAAGATCGTTCTGAATGCGCGCCAGCATCGCGTCGAGCGCGGCGTCGCCCGCCTCGATTGAAAGACGCGCCACGCCGATCGCGGCGTTCGTCTCGTCGATCGCGCCATAGGCCTCGACGCGAATATCGTCCTTGCGGCGGCGCGCGCCGGTCGCGAGCGACGTGGCGCCCTTGTCTCCGCCCCGCGTGTAGATCCTGTCCAGCTTGACCACGAAATCAACGCCCCCGGAAATAGAGCACGGTCAGGGCGATGGCGAGCGCCAGGAATTGCAGGCCGACGCGCCAGCGCATCAAGGTCTGCGAGCGCTGCGGCGATCCTTCGCCCCCACGGATCATGTTGAAGAAGCCCGCGAGCACGACGGCGAAAGCCGCCGCCGCGACGATGAAGACCAGAAGATTGGACAAGGTTCGCTCCCCGCCGTTTCAATTGAGCAAGTAGAGAAAGGACCCGGCGGGAGCAAGCCGTTTATCGGGTCAGGAGCCTCTGGAGATAATCCAGCTCCTCGGTCGGGCGCTCGGGCTGGCCCAGGCGCCGGCGCAGCTCCTCCTGCACGCGATGGGCGCGCTGCGCCGGCGGCAGGCCGAGCGGATCGTATTTCTCGTGGCCGGCCCGCTGACCGCCTTGCGTGCGGCCCAGCGGATCGCGGCCCTGGCCGAAGCGTCCGCGTCCCTTGCCGCGGCCCCGCGCGCCGTCCTCCCCTTCCTCGCCTTCGCCCTCTTGTCCCCCGCGCATCTGCTCGGCGAGCTTGTCCGCGCCTTTCCGCAGCGCCTCCACCGCGCGCCCCTGCGCGTCGACCGCCTTGCCGCGCCCCTCTCCGCCCGGCTTCATCGCATCTTCGGCTTCCTTCATGGCCTTGCGCGCGTCGTCGAGCTCCTCTCCGGCCTCGCCCGCATCGCCCTTCAGCGCGTCCTGCTCGCGTTCGAGCCTGTCGCGCAGCGCCTGCTGGCGCCGCCGCTCGGCGTTCATGTCGTCATTCGACTGCGCCTGCGCCTGCCCTCTTTTGCCGCCGCGCGGCGGCTTGCGGACGTCGTCGTCGTCGGACGGGTCCTGCATCCCCTGAAAAGTGTCGTCGCGCAGCCGCTGCTCTTCGCGCGAAAGCTGGTCGAGATCGCTCAGCGCTTTCTGCATGTCGCGGCGGCGCTGCTGCTCCGCCGCGCTGCGCGCGCCGCTCTCGTCGCCCGTCTGGGCGTTTTCCATGATGTCCTGCAACTCGTCGAGAAGCTTCTGGGCCTGCGCCATGTCGCCCGACTTCATCGCCTTCTCGATGTCGTCCAGCATGCCCTGCAAATCTTCCGGCGTGACGCTGTCGGGGTCGCCCGAAGCCTCGCGCGGCGCGCCCGGCGGACGCGGACGCGCGCCGAGCTGCTCGAGAAACTTGTCGAGCGCGGCGCGCAGATCCTGCGAGCGCCTGGCGATCTCCTCATCGGAGGCGCCGCGCTGCATCGCTTCGCGCAGCGCCTGCTCGGCCGCCCGCAGGTCGCGTTCGGCTTCGGACGTGTCGCCGTCCTCGAGACTGAGCGCCATCGACCAAAGCATGTCGGCGACGCCACGCAATTCGTCATCCGTGCGGCGCCCTTCGAGGCTCCGGCGGGCCGCGCGCAAGCCGAGATGAACCGCGGACGGCGTCTCGAAGGCTTCCGGCGCGAGGGAAAGCGCCTCCAGCGCCGCGCGGACATTGGCGCGCGCTTCTGGATCGAGGGCGAGAATGCGGCGCTGCTCCACCAGCGCCCTGGCGAGGGGCTTGACGAAGCGCCGCTGCGGCAGGGTCGCTTCAACAGCTTCGGACGCGCCCTCATTGCCGGCGGCGTCCCTGGCGACGAGCCGCATCTCGACTTTCGCGCCGGCATAGGGGCTGTCCGCGAGATCGAGCGTCGCGCGCCCTTCGCCGAGCCCGCTCGCGCCGGCGGGCGGATCGAGCGGCATGCGCGGCGGATCATAAAGCGCGCGGCGGCCGCCCGGCTTGCTGAACACGGCCTCCGCGCTCACGACGCCATAGTCGTCCTCGGCGCGATAGGACAGGGTCATGCTGCCGCGCGCATTGTTGCGCGGCCGGCCGGAGAGCGCGATCGAGGGCGCCCGGTCGGGAATGGCCGTAACGTCGAAAGCGCGGCCGTCCGGCAGGAAGAGCCGCGCCGCGCCGGCAAGCGTGAAGCCGCGCTCCTTTTTGTCCGCATTCTCATTCGGCTCCAGCGCGCCTTCGACCGAAACGGCGGCGTCGGCCGGACGCAGCCGCAGCGTCGAATTCACCGGCGCCTCCACGGCGCCGCTCTCCTGCGCCAGAACGATGGGCGGGCGGCTTGTATAAGCGGGCGGATCGAACCAGGCGTCGACGCGATGCGCGGGCGCGAAGATGGGAGCCGTCCGCCAGTCGAAGGCGGCGGCGAGCCGGGCGCGCTTTTCGTCGCCCGCGACAAAGGCGGCGGCGACGGCGGCGACGAGCGCGAAAGCGCGCAGGGCGTAAGGATCGCGCTCGGGCAGGCGCGGCTGCGGCGGCGCGACCGGCGTCTTCGTCAGCGCGGCTTCGAGCCGTTTGCGGTGCAAGGCCCAGAGCGCGGCGGTGGCGGGATCGGCCGCCTCCCGCGCCGCAAGCGTATCGTCGAGCGAGGCGGCGGGCTTCAACGGCCCCGACGCCGCCGCGTCGAGGCGCGCGGCGGCGGCCGGGCGGCGCGGCAGGCCGCGGGCGATCTCGCGTCCCAGGAGGTAGAGCGCGGCGAAACCGAAAAACGCGACGCCCGCCATGCGCGCCTCGAGGGGAAGCGCGCGCCACAGGCCGAGCCAGGAAAGGGCGAGGAAGAAAAGCGCAAGCGTCGCGAGACCCGCGCAAAGGCGCAGCAGGCGTTCGGCGAGAAGGGCGCGCGCCGAATGGCGCAAAGCGCGATCGAGCGGGGTCTCCGCCTCGCCGCGCGGCTCGTTTTCGGGATGACCGTCCATTCGCTCTCCGGCGAGACATACAGGCGGCGCGAAAGTCGGGGCTTTCGCGGAGCCGCGCCAGACGCTCAGATGGCGTCTTTGCGCCGACTATACAATCTTGCAGCCTGAGCGCTAAGCATGAGAGCAGGAATTGGCCTTTTGCGGGGCGGCGCGGTTAACATGCGCCATGACGCGCGCCAAATCTCCAGCGGACATCGTCTCCAGGCCCTCGGCCGATCTCGCGGCGTTGCCCGCGCCGGTGCGCGCGATACGCGACAAGATCCTCGCGGCGCTGGAGACGAACGACGTCGAGGCGCTGCGCATTCCCGTCGACTGGAATGAAGTGCGCCCGCTTTTTGCGAAAAGCGGAACGTTCAGGGCCGGGACGGATCCGATCGAAATCCTGAAGGCGACGTCCTTCGACGGCAAGGGCCGCGAGACGATTTCAGTCTTCCGGGCCGTGCTGGCCCAGCCCTATGTGACGATCCTGCGCGGGCCGGTGACGCTCTATGAATGGCCGGCCTTCGCGCGCGCCGACGCGCCGCCGGCGAATGAAGAAGATGCGCAGGCGAGGTGGCGCTGCGTGCGTTTCGCCGACCTTCCCCGCTCCAACGCGGAAAGAAAGCCCCGTGCGACGCGCCTTGGAGTCGCGTCGGACGGCGTGTGGCATTACTTCTGGAGCGAAGATTAAATCTCGCGCCGCTGCTCGTGGGGTTTGGCGTGCTTGCGCCCTTCTTCCTCGGCGCGTCGCAATTCCTCGGCCTCATTGGTCTCGAGCGCGCGTTCGGCGTCTTTCGCGGCGGGATCGACCTTGCCGCTTTCGACGAATTTGCGCTGCGCCTCGTTATATTGCCTGGCGGCGGTGCGATTGCCTTCGCCTTCGTTGCGCGGCGCGGTTTCGTTTGCGTTGCCCATCTTGGCCTCCTGACGATGAGAGACAGCTAGCGCCTTCGGCGCGAGCGGAAATCCTTCAACGCGGCAAATTTTTGCCCTCTCGCGCAACTCATTGTCGCGGCGGGCTCATAGCGCCTTTGAGCTCAGCCGGACGGCTGTCTGCCTGCCGACAAAAAACCGGAACAACGAAAACGGCTTTGCGTTGCAGGGGTGGCTTAGGGGCTTTGGCGGACAAGGACCCAGGAGACGCGGCAATGACGAAACTTCGTAAAGCGCTGACTACTTCGCTGGCGGCGACCGTGCTGGTGAGTTCGCTCGCCGCCGCGACGCCGGCCTCGGCCTGGGGCCGGTTTGGCTGGGGCGGCGGCTGGGGACGGCCCGGCATTGGTTGGGGCGGCGGATGGGGCCGGCCCGGCATTCGCTGGGGCGGCGGCTGGGGCCGTTACGGCTGGGGCGGCGGGTGGCGCCGCGGCTGGGGCGGCTGGGGTTATGGCGGCGGCCTCGGGGCCGGTCTCCTCGGCGGTCTGGCGCTTGGCACGCTGGCCGGCGCCGGGACATGGGGCTTTGGCGGCTATCCTTATGGCGGCTATGGCTATTACGGCGCGTCCTATCCTTATGGCGGCTGGAACGGCGGCAGCTGCAGCTGCTGGTGACGCCGTCTCGCCCGGTCTATAATGCCCGGCTTGGGGCTTAACGAGAATTGCAACCGCGCTACTGGCCGGCGCGGTTGCCGTCAGGACGAAACATGACGCTGAAAAGCCGACCGCCTGGATTTCGCTTCGCGCTTCTCATAATCCTGTCAGGCGCGCCGGCCGCCGCCCTCGCCGGCTCGGTCGCATCGCCCAACTGGATGGTGCCGAACAAGGACGTGGCCCTTCATTGCGCGCCGCTTCATTATGAAATCCACTGCTCGATCTCCCGCCTCGCCACGCCGGAATACAGCTCCTTTTGCTTCTACGTGGACGGCGAAGGCTATTCCTATCCGATGAAGCGCGACTATCGCTTTGGTTTTTACAACGACATCGTCAGCATCAAGGTGCATGACGGCATGCGGATAACGGGCATGTTGACGGAAGCCCGCACGGGCAGGACGTCAAACTGCTCGGAATAGGCGGCGTGCGAAGGCGGCCGGCTACAGCGCCTGTTGAAACCTTACCGGCCTGCCCGTCGACGGCGTCACGAGTTCGCCCTGCCACATCACCTTGGTCCCGCGCACAAAGGTCCCCACCGGCCAGCCCGTGACTTCCATTCCGTGAAACGGCGTCCAGCCGACGCGCGAGGCGACCCATTCGTTTCGGATCGTCTCGCGGCGCTTCAGATCGACGACGGTGAAATCCGCGTCGTAACCCTTTGCGACGCGGCCCTTGCCAGCCATGCCGAAAATCCGGTTCGGCCCCGCGCTCGTCAGATCGACGAAGCGCGCGAGCGTGAGTTTGCCGGCGTTCACCGCGTCGAGGAGCAGCGGCACGAGCGTTTGCACCCCTGTCATGCCCGAGGGGCTCTTCGGATAAGGCTGCGCTTTTTCCTCGAGCGTATGCGGCGCGTGATCGGAGCCGATGACGTCGACGACGCCCTGCCGCAGCCCTTCCCAAAGCGCATCGCGATGGCGGGCGTCGCGCACCGGCGGATTCATCTGGGCCAGCGTGCCGATGCGCCCATAGGCTTCGGCGTCGAGCGTCAAATGATTCGGCGTGACTTCGACGGTCGCGAGATCCTTGTGCTGCGCCAGAAGCGCGATCTCCTCGGCCGTCGTGACATGCAGCACATGGATGAGCGCGCCCTTTTCACGCGCGATCTTGAGAAGACGCTGCGTCGAGCGCAGCGCCGTCTCAACGTCGCGCCAGACCGGATGCGAGCTCGGATCGCCCTCGACGCGCAGAGGCTTTCTCTCATTGAGGCGAAATTCGTCCTCGCTGTGAAAGGCGGCGCGGCGGCGCGTATGCGCGAGCACGTCGGCGAGCCCATCGTCGTCGGCGACGAGCAGCGAGCCGGTGGACGATCCCATGAAAACCTTGATCCCGGCCGCGCCGGGCAGGCGTTCGAGCGCCGCAAGGTCTTTGGCGTTCTCATGCGTGCCGCCCACCCAGAAGGCGAAGTCGCAATGCATGCGCCCCGTTCCGCGCGCGACCTTGTCGGCGAGCGCCGCCTCGCCGGTCGTCAACGGGCTGGTGTTGGGCATTTCGAAAACGGCGGTCACGCCGCCCATCACGGCGCTGCGCGAGCCCGATTCGAGGTCCTCCTTGTGCGAGAGGCCGGGTTCGCGAAAATGCACCTGCGAATCGACGACGCCGGGGAGGATGTGCAGGCCGCGGCAATCGATCGTTTCGCCGGCCGAGGCGCGGGAGAGATCGCCGATCTCGGCGACTTTGCCGTCGCGGACGCCGACGTCGCGCAAGCCCTCGCCGTCATGGTTGACGAGCGCGCCTCCGGAGAGGATGACGTCGAAAGTCTGCGGCATGAATGGCGCCTCGCTTGCAGTGACAACGCCCTAGATAAGCACAAGTCGCTGACGCGCCAAGCTGCGCGCTTAAAACCAACGGGATAGTGCAATGACCACGGCGATCCTGCTCGAGGACCGCGGCGTTATCGAAGTCACCGGCGAAGATGCGGCTAAATTCCTGCATAATCTGGTGACGAACGACGTCGCGTCGCTAAAAACCGGCGAGGCGCGCTTTGCCGCTCTGCTCACGCCGCAAGGAAAGATTCTGTTCGATTTTGTCGTCTTCGCGCTTGGAGAGGGCCGTTTCCTACTCGATTGTCCGCTTTCGCTCGCCTCCGATCTCGAGAAGCGGCTCAATCTGTATAAGCTGCGCTCCAGGATCACGGTGACGAATTTGAGCGGCGCGCTGGAGACGATCGTTTTCCCGGACGCGGCGTCCCGGCCCGAGGTCGAAGCTGTCGCGCTTGCGCCCGATCCGCGCGCGGAAACGCTGGGCTGGCGGGCGCTCGCCGCGAAGGGCAGGATCGCGGCGAGCGGCCCGCTCGAAGCTTACGAGGCGCGCCGCATCCGCGCCGGCGTGCCGCTGGGGGGCGTCGACTTCGCCTATAGCGACGCTTTTCCGCACGAAGCGGATATGGACCTCTTCTCGGGCGTCGACTTCAAGAAGGGCTGCTATGTCGGCCAGGAAGTCGTCTCGCGCATGAAGCACCGCAATCTGGTGCGCAAGCGCGTCACCCCCTATCGCGCCACCGGCGGCGCGCCCGCGCCGGGGCAGTCGATCCGCGCCGGCGAGATCGAAATCGGCGTCACGGGCTCCGCCGTGGGCGAAGAGGGCCTCGCCCTCATCCGCCTCGACCGCCTCGCCGACGCCAAGGAAAAAGGCGACGCGCCGACCGCCGGCGGCGTCGCCCTGGAGTTCATCGAGAGGAACTGACGAAATGGCGGAAACCGCCCTTCGACGCGATGCCGAAAGGCGGTTCCTTGCTCGACGACTTAGGTGAAGATACTTAGGTTTGAAGACAGGGCGGCCTCTGGCGCGGCGCGCCCTGTCGACTCACTCCGTCAGAAGCGCGACGCCGTCCTTGCCGACCAGGCGATGCACGTTCAGCAGAAGCTGCAGCACGACGCCGAACACGCCGAGCGCCATCCATCCGAAGAACACGAAGCCCCAATGCAGCGGCGCGACGAAGAGTTCTTCCATGAACCAGAACGTATGACCCCATTCATTGAGGCCGACATTCGGGATGATCATGAAGGGGCCGATCGACACGATCAGATAGGCGAGCGAATAACCCTTCGAGAAGTAGGGAATGCGCGTCTTCGCGTGGAAGAAGCAGCCGATCGCCAGCACCGAATAGATCGGGTAGCTCATATAGAATTCGATGATGTGCGACGGCGTGAAGTCGGTGTCGCGGATCACCGTCATATGCCAGGTGCCGTCCTGCTCCGTGAAGAAGGAGGCGCCCCAGTAGATCGCGGCGGAATAGACGACGAGCCACTTCACATTGTCGACGATGGCGCGCATTTCCTGACGCGGCGTAACGGTCGACATGTCGCGAATGCGCGTCTTCCACAGATAGCCGGCGAGGGCGAGGCCGGAGACCAGCTCCAGCGGAATTTCCGACCAGAGGATCGACATCCAATAGGTCTGGAATTCGGGAGCGAATGAATCCAGCCCGGCGCGCCAGCCATAGATCTGCTCGTAAATGCGCACGAGCAGATAGAAGCTGTTGAGCAGAGCGAGCCCGATCCACATTCCCCTGAGATCGACGATCGGCTTTTCCGAGGCGACCGCGCCTGCCGCGGTTTGCGTTGAGACACTCATTTTTCTTTCTCCGTTTCAGCCGCAAGGCGCGATGCGCTTCCGGCGAAACGAAGGATACGGAACTGGGTCTGCTTGCCAGCATGGCGGATTTGCCATTACTCTTGCAGTATCTGCCAGCGAACTTGCCATTGGAGAGGCAATTCCCGCCAGACGGAGATGGAAATGGACATCGCCATTCTCGGTTATGAGGATTGTCTGGGTCAGGGTCTGATCGGCGCCGCCGATCTTCTCGCCATGAGCCGGCGCATGCTGGCCTCGAAATCGCGGCCGAACCCCTATCGGGTCGTGACGGCGAGCTATGACGGCAAGCCTGTCCGCGACGGGTTCGGCCGCTCCCATGCGATGGACGCATCCTTCGCGTCGCTGGACGCCTGCGCGGCGATCATCGTCCCGCCTTTTCTGTGCAGCTGCGACGCCCCACTGCCGCAGGCGGCGGATCTCAACGCCGCCGCCGGCTGGCTGCGGCGCCAGCACGCTTTGGGCGCGATCGTCGCAGGTTCGTGCAACGGGGTTTTCCTTTTGGGCGAAGCGGGGCTCCTCGACGGGCGCCGCTGCGCGACGACCTGGTGGCGGCATGACGAATTGCGGTCCCGCTATCCGCGCGCCGACGTCGCCTGGGGCGCCTCCTTCATGGAGGACAGACGCGTCGTCACCGCCGGGGGTCCCCTCTCGTGGATCGATCTCTCCCTGCATGTCATTCGCGAATTATGCGGCGCCGAGGCGGCGAAAAAGGCGGCCGATTACACGGTCGTCGACACGGTCCCCTCGACGCAGACGATCTATATTCCGCCGGGCCATCTCACCGCCTCGAATCCCTTCGTGCTGGAGGCCGAGCATGTGGTGCGTCAGGCGGGCGACGCCCCGCTGACCTCGACCCAGCTCGCGCGCGCGCTCAATGTTTCGGAGCGCACGCTGCATCGGCGGCTGAAGGAAGCGACGGGCGAGACGCCGAAACATTTTCTCGATCGCGTGCGCTTCGAGGCCGCGCGCATGCTGCTCGAAACGACGCATAGTTCGGTCAAGCAACTGGCGACGGCGACGGGCTATGCGGACGAAACGAGCTTTCGGCGCGCCTTTCGACGCTATGCCGGCATGACGCCCGGCGCCTATCGCTCATGGTCGCTCGCGCGCCGGGGCGAGAAAGCGTGAGCGACGCGACGCCGGGGCCCAAGCTCAGACCGCGTGTGAAAGCCGCTCCGGCGCGGAAGAGCGGTCCGCCTTCGCCGCGGGCGCGCGCCCCTTGAAGACAAAATTCTCGCGCGCGCGGTGATAGGCCGCGTCGGGACCGAAGAAATTCACCTTCATCTTCGCAAGTTCTTCGGCGCGATAGGCGGCGAGCGGCTTTGCGCGCTCGTCGTTCACGCGCCGCTCATGCTTGTCGCGCAGCAGATTCCAGAAATCGCCGCGACTCGCGATCGAAGCGGCCTGCGCCGCGACCTGACGCTCGAACCCCGCGACGTCTCCGGCGAAGACGCCGTCGACGAAGCCGATCCTCTTCGCCTCGTCGGTTCCCATCGGGCGGCAAGCTTCCGTCAATTCCTGCGCGCGCGGCGCGCCGACGCGCCGGGGAAGCACATAGGTCCAGTATTCCGAGCCATAGAGCCCGCCCATGCCTTTATAGTGCGGATTGAACACGACCCCGTCGCGCGCGAAGACCTTGTCCGCGGCCAGCGCGAGAATCGCGCCGCCGGCGCCGGCGTTGCCGCGCAGGCTGGCGACGACGATGTGAGACATCGTGTTGAGGATTTCGTAGACGACGTCGTCGATGGCGTTGATGTTGCGCCACGACTCCACCGCCGGATCGTCGGCGGCTTCGATGACGTTCAAATGGATGCCGTTGGAGAAGAAATCCTTGCCGCCCTGCAGAACGATGACGCGCGTCGGCCGGCTGCGCGCAAAAAGGAAAGCGTCGCGCAAGCGATAGCACTGCTCCGTGCTCATCGCGCCATTGTAGAAGTCGAAATAAATGTGACCGACGCCGTCGCGCTCGACATAGCGGATTTCGCGATAGCTGCGGCAATCGAGTTCAGCGACGACCGGCAGCACGGCCTCCGGAACGCCGCGCATGAGCGGTCCCAATATCTGCGTCGCGGGCAATTTGATCCCCGAGATCGGGCGGAACTCAGCGTCGCAATAGGCGTAACCCTGTTTGGCGAAGCGGCGGTCGGCGTCATGCGACGCCTCTCTTTTGAGCTTGAGATGCGTGATCCACACCGCGCCGTCGACCGTCGCGCGACAGATGGCGCCGTCGCGCTGGGCGATGACGGCGCCGGGCGCGCCCTTCAGCCGGTCTTCGTTATGCGCGCCGTAAAGAAAAACAGGCAGGCCGAAGATCGAGTCGAGCACGCCCGGCGCGCTGTCGGCCGCACGGAGTTTTCGCACGACCTCGTCCGTGCGATCGCGCGCCCAGTCGATCGCGCGATCCTTCTGCGCCATGGTCGGCCGCAGGCGGCCGCGCATCTCGGGCCGCGCATAGTCGAGCGGAACGGGGCGGAAGCGCCGGGACTCGAATTTCTCGACCGCCTCCAGCACGCCCTTGACCGCGGCCTCCGTCACCTCGTTGCGATAGAGGCTTCCTTTGGCGTCAGCCACTTGCGGCAACGGGAATTCATGGCTCGCCCAGATCGGCCCGGCGTCCATTTCGGCGGCCGCCTGCAGGACGGTCACGCCCCAGCGCGGCGCGCCTTCCGCGATCGCCCAATCGAGCGAAGACGGTCCGCGATCGCCCATTATCCCCGGATGCACAATGAGACAGACGCGCTTCGACCAGATTTCCTCCGGAATGGCGGCTTTCAGCATGGGCGCGATGATGAGGTCCGGGTTCTCGCGCGCGACGGCCCCCAGCATCGCCGCCTCGCCGTCGGCGATCGAAACCGTGATTTTGTGTCCGCGCTCGGTCAGTTCGATCAGCAGACGCTGACTCAGGCTGTTATGCGCCGTGGTGAGGAATAAAATATTCATGGCTGCCCTCCATTGTCTTACAAAGTCGTTTGAAACCGCTCGCGATATTCGTGTGGCCCGACATTCAGATTGCGTTTGAAGGCGCGCCGCATGCGCTCGAGCGTCGCGAAGCCGCAATCCTCCGCGACCGCTCGTAGAGAAAGATTCGATTGCTCCAGACGGCAACGCGCCGCTTCGACTCTCGCATATTCGACAAAACGCGCTGGCGTGACTCCGACCTCCGCCAGAAATCGCCGCGCAAAATTACGCGGGCTCATCGCGACCTGCGCGGACAGGCGCTCGACGGTAAGATTTTCGCCCGCATTGCCGAGTATCCAGGACTTCAGCTCGGCGATGTCCCGGCAATTCGTCTTTTCGCCTTGCAGGAAAGGACTGAACTGCGCCTGTCCGCCGGGCCGGCGCAGAAAGACGACCATCACCCCCGCGATCATGCGCGGAACCTCCCGGCCGAGGTCTTCTTCGATGAGCGCCAATGCGAGGTCGATGCCCGCCGTGATGCCGCCGGACGTATAGACGCCGCCGTCGCGCACGAAGATGAGGTTGGGCTCGACCGTGACCGAAGGATAGGCCGCCGCGAGCTGTTCGCTGTAAAGCCAGTGGGTCGTGACTTTGCGGTTGTTCAGCAGTCCCGAGCGGGCGAGAAGAAAGGCGCCGTTGCAGATCGAGGCGACGCGCCGCACGCGCGAGGCCATCGTCTTGATCCATTCGACGAGCGCCTCGTCGGCGCAAGCGGCCATCACCCCTTCGCCGCCCGAGACGATCAGCGTATCGAGCCCGCCAGCGATGTCCGAGAGATCGTGCGCCGCATGGATTTCAAGGCCGCATTTGGCTTTGACCAGCCCTTTTTCAGGCGCGATCACCACCGTCTGATAGCCGGGCTCATTCGTGCGGCCAGTCATTCCGAGCGAGCGTTCCGCGTAGTAGAAAGCGTCAAGCGGACCGCAAAGATCCAGTATTTCGAAATCGGGGTAGATCAGAAAGCCGATCCTGCGCATTCGCTGGACCTGCGAGCGATCAGCCTCACGCTCGAAGACGATTGGGTCAAACGGTGCCTTAATTCGCGCCATGGAGAAAGTTTCCCGCTCGGACCGAGACCGCGCAACGACAATAATGCGGTAAATTCTGCCACGATCTAACGGGCCCAAATCATCCGTTCGGATGACAGCGAATCAAAAAAGACAGCCCGACCGGGCGAGAAAAGAGAACCTCCCGTCCAGACGGAACGGAAGGCGCGCGGTAGGCGGAAGGGTCGCTGACCGCGTTCAGCGGTGAATGGCGTCTAGCGCAATGTCGAGGGCGCGCACGACGCCGACATTCGCGAAGACGACGCCTGCAATGGCCAGGAGAGCGATGGCCAGATCGCGCGGCGAGATATGTTTGGAGTCGCCGCAGGAAGGGCGCTGCGCGGAATGTGCGTTCATGATCATGCGCCCCGAGAGATTAAGAATCGAGGAATTACGCGCGTCGCGTGAAGCCCGCGCGACAGAGGTGAAGACCTTCCCGACATTACGCCTTTTCGAGCCCGCTTTCGTTTCGGCGCAAAGCCCGATAAGTTCCCGCCCGCGCGACCGCTGAACGGGATTTTTCGCTCGTAGAACAGCGGGAGATCGAGCGGTAGAGCCACAAAAATTTCCAGGGAAGGACCACAAGTGAGCGCTAGCGAAAACACGGGCCGCGCGACGGCCAGCGTCAACACTCTCGCGGGCGAGATCGTCGACCGGCTCGTCGCCGGCGCCGACCGCTACCGCGTCGCGGTTTCGCGCGGCAGCCTCGGCGAGTTGCTGATCGACGCCGGCGCCAAGGTTGCGGGCGGCGTGGATGTCGGCCTTCTGCTCACCGAAATCTGCATGGGGGGCCTCGGCAAGGTCACGCTCTCGCACGCGCCGGGCGCCGCCAAATGGCCGTTCTGGCTCACGGTCGCCTCGAACGATCCCGTCGTCGCCTGCCTCGCCAGCCAATATGCCGGCTGGAGCCTGCAGCACGAGAAATTCTTCGCGCTCGGCTCCGGGCCCGGCCGCGCCCAGGCCCGCGTCGAGAAGCTTTTCGAGGAGCTGACCTATAAGGACAAAGCCGAGCGCGTGACGATCGTGCTGGAGAGCGACAAGGCGCCGCCGCCGGAAGTCGTCAGAAAGGTCGCCGACAAGTCCGGCCTCTCGCCCGACAAGGTCGCCTTCGTCTACGCGCCGACGCATTCGCTCGCGGGCGGCGCGCAGGTCGTCGGCCGCGTGCTCGAAGTCGCGCTGCACAAGGCGCATGAGCTGCATTTTCCGCTGGAAAACATCGTCGACGGCGTCGCCACCGCGCCGCTTTCGCCGCCGCATCCGGATTTCGTCAAGGCGATGGGCCGCACCAATGACGCGATCATCTATGCCGGCCGCGCCCATCTCTTCGTGACGGGTCCCGCAGCGGCCGCCAAGGAGCTGGCCGAGAAGCTGCCGAGCTTCAATTCGCGCGACTACGGCCAGCCTTTCGCCGACATCTTCAAGGCCTATGAATACGACTTCTACAAAGTCGACGGCAGCCTCTTCTCGCCGGCCGAAGCGCTGGTGACGGCGGTCGAGACCGGCGAAACCTTCCGCGCCGGCAAGATCAACGAAGAGCTGCTGGACAAGTCCTTCGGGGGATAATTCCGAGCGGACCAACCGCGTCATGGCCGGGCTTGACCCGGCCATATACGTTGCGATGTGAACAAAAATGGCCGCGCGGCGGCGGAGCCCCGTTGCGGCAGAGGCGCGTGAATGCATTCTGATTGCGCTTTTGCGGCTCGGCGTGGATGGCCGGCACAAGGCCGGCCATGACGCTGGAGGCGTTGCGCGCGAAACCGCCCGGTGGCGCTCTGGTGAGAAAAACCCCTCGCGTCGCCGTCTTCACCGACAAGCTCGACTGGCATGTCGAGCATACGCTCGCGGCTTTTCGGGCGCTCGGCGCGACGCCTGTCGCCGTGCGGCTCTTCGCGTGCCGCATCGACACGACCCGGCCCCACGGTCTCGCCATTCCCGGCTTTCGCGGTCTCCCCGATCTCGCAATCGTCCGCGCCATCGGCGACGGTTCGCTCGAGGCGATCACCATGCGGCTTGGCGTTCTGCATGCGCTGGAGGCGCTTGGCGTGCCGCTCGTCAACGGCGCGCGCGCCATCGAGCGCTGCACCGACAAGAGCATGGCGAGCTTCCTGCTCGCTCGCGCCGGCGTGCCCGCGCCCGAAACCTTCGCGACGCAGAGCCTGGCTCAGGCGCGCGCCATCGCGCGACGCGAGCTGCCGAAGGGCCCGCTCGTGATGAAGCCGCTTTTCGGCGCGCAGGGCTGGGGCGTCCGGCTGATCGAAAAGGAAAGCGACATTCCCTCAACCGAAGAGGCGCGTGGCGTCTTCTATCTCCAGCGCTTCGTCGGCCCGAGCCGTCCGCCCTATGAAGACATGCGCATCCTCGTCTCGCGCGGCGAGGCGGTCGCGGCGATGAAGCGGCGCTCCAGCCATTGGATCACCAATGTCCGCCAGGGCGCGCGCCCCGTCGCGGCGGCGCCGACAAAGGCGGAGCGCGATATGGCGCTCGCGGCGTCGGAAGCGATGGGGACGGTCATGGCCGGAGTCGACCTGATCGCCGGGGCAGACGGAAAACCCATGGCGCTGGAGGTCAACTCCATGCCCGGCTGGAGCGGCCTGCAACGCATCGCGCCCTTCTCCATCGCCGAGCGTCTGGCCGCCGACGCGCTCGCCATGATTCCCTCTCCCCGCACTGCGGGGAGAGGGTTAGGGTGAGGGGCGAGGCGGCTTTCCGCGCCTTTCCGTCTCACGGCGGACCATGAGCTGACAGAATTGACACTTCCCCCTGCCCCTCACCCCAACCCTCTCCCCGCAAGCGGGGCGAGGGAGACCGCCTCTGCCCCTCACTCCGACCCGCTCCCCGCAAACGACGCGCGGGCGCAGGCCGTCGCCGCCGCCTTCGTCGCCGCCTGCGAGGCCGAACTCGCCGCGCCCAAGCCCGGCAATGTCCACCATTTCGCGCCCGGCCACGGCATGGAGGCGCGGGATTTCATCGCCAGCGCCAAGGCCGCCGCGCCTTTCATCGCCGGCCCCGGCCTCACAGTCGGCGCGCGCATTCTCGGCGCAGTGGAGGCGACCTGGGCGGCCGTGGGGCAGAACACCAATCTCGGCATTGTGCTGCTCTGCGCGCCGCTCGCCCATGCGGCGTTGACGGCGCAAGGCGCCGATCTGCGCGACGAGACCGCACGCGCGCTCGCCGCCCTCGACGTCGCCGACGCGCAGGCCGCCTTCCGCGCCATTCTGCGCGCCAATCCGGCCGGGCTCGGCTCGGCCTCGGCTCATGACGTCGCCGGCCCGGCCGACGTCACGCTGCTCGACGCCATGCGCGCTTCGGCCGACCGCGACCGCATCGGCTATCAATATGCGCATGATTTCGCCGATATTTTCGAGACGGGCCTCGATGCGTTGCGCAACGCCCGGGAAAAAGGCCGCGACGCCGCGCGCGCGACGCTCGACATATTCATGGCCTTCCTCGCCGCTTTTCCGGACAGCCACATCGCCCGCAAATACGGAGTCGAAAAAGCCGACCTCCTGCGGGTCGAAGCCGCGACGGTTCGAGATCAAATCTCAGGCGCCGAAGGCGGAGGCGCCTTCTCCATCGCGCTCGCCTATGACCGTAAGCTTAAGGAAAACAGGCTGAATCCCGGCACCAGCGCCGATCTGACGGTGGCCGTTCTTTTCGCCGATTCCCTGGCGCCCATCTTGGCAAGCGCGCACAAAAATGGTTGAGTCCGCGCCGCGCGGGGTGGTCTCGCGGCTATCTGGCCAACCGGTCGGGCCTTTCTGCCTGACGCCGAAAACGAAGGATAGGTGCGCTCGCGGCGCTATGCGCGCGAACGCTAGGGGGAACTGGAAAGGAAACGCACATGGCGAAGATCAACAAGATGCTGGTCGGCGAGTCGCTCGTCGGCGAAGGCAACGAAGTGGCGCATATCGACCTGATCATTGGACCGCGCGGTTCGGCCGCCGAGCTCGCTTTCGCGAACGCGCTCGTCAACAACAAGGACGGCTTCACGACCCTTCTCGCGGTCGTCGCCCCGAACCTGCTCTGCAAGCCCAACACGATCCTCTTCAACAAGGTCACCATCAAGGGCGCCAAGCAGGCCGTCCAGATGTTCGGCCCGGCCCAGCACGGCGTCGCCAAGGCCGTCGCCGACGCGGTCGCCGAAGGCATCATCCCGGTCGAGGAAGCCGACGACCTGTTCATCTCGGTCGGCGTGTTCATCCACTGGGACGCCAACGACGACAAGAAGATCCAGGACTACAACTACGCCGCCACGAAGGAAGCCATCGCCCGCGCCGTCGCCGGCGAGCCGAAGGCCTCGGAAGTCGTCGCCAAGCGCAACGACGCCAAGCACCCCTTCGCCCCGAACTGAGGTTCGGTCGGCTTTTGAGTCGTTTTTCGGGGAGCCGGGCATCGGCTCCCCGTTCAGCCGTTCGAGAGACGCCGCTCAATTCCGGCGTCTGAAAAATAACATCGGGCTCCGCGCGTGCGCGAATAGAAAGACGCCGCAGGACGCGAATGGCGCCGGGAGGGATGAGAACAATGGCTTCTTTCTTTGAAAAGATTCTGGGCGCGCTGTTTCCGAAGCCGGCGACGGGCTTCGGCGGTTCGTCCAGCGCCAAGACCGGCGTCGGCGAGTCGCTCGTCGGCGACGGCAATGAGGTCGCCCATATCGACCTGATCATGGGTCCGCGCGGCTCCGCGGCCGAAAAGGCGTTCGCCAACGGTCTCGTGAACAACAAGGACGGCTTCACGACGCTGCTCGCGGTCATCGCGCCGAACCTGCTCGTCAAGCCCTACACCATGATGTTCAACAAGGTGACCATCAAGAACGCCAAGCAGGCCGTTCAGATGTTCGGCCCCGCGCAGCATGGCGTCGCCAAGGCCGTTGCGGATTCGGTCGCCGAAGGCGTCATTCCGCTCGACAAGGCCGAAGACCTGTTCATCTGCGTCGGCGTGTTCATTCATTGGGAAGCCAATGACGACCAGAAGATCCAGGACTTCAACTACGCCGCCACGAAGGAAGCCATCGCCCGCGCGATGAAGGGCGACCCCAAGGCCGAGCGCGTCGTCCAGGAGCGCGTGACCGCGAAGCATCCCTTCGCCGCGAACTGATCGCAGCGACGAGGCTTTTTCAAAGGGGAGCCTTTTCGGCTCCCCTTTTATTTTTGCGAGAGCCGCAGAAGGTCGTCGCGGCCGAGACGCCCGTCATGCAGCGCCGTCGCGACGAGCGCGCCCGCCGCGCCGCTTCTTTCGAGCATGCGCAGGTCCGCCATGTCGCGCACGCCGCCCGCTGCGATCATGGTCCGGTCTCCTGCGTCGGCCGCAATATGGGCGACGCGCGCGAGATCAGGCCCGGCGCCCGCGCCGACGCGATGCAGCGTCATCACGATGACGCGGCGGGGCCAGATTTCCGGCGAGAACAACAGCGTCTCCGGCCCAAGAAAGAGTCGTCCCTTGAAATCCAGGGACAGGATCGCGCGCGCATTCTCCGTCACCCAGGCGATTTCCTCCGGCGAGCCAATCGTTTCGCTGCCGAAAACGACGTCGACATTATCCATTTCGAGCCAGTCGCGCGCCTCCGCGACCCGGCGCAAACCCGCATCGACCCACAAGCGAAGTTGCGGGAAACCTTCCGCGATCGCGCGGATCGACGCGCGATTGTCGCCGCGCCCTTCGATGGCGTCCAGATCGGCGATATAGAGCGCATTGAAACAATGGAGCGACATCAGGCCGCTCGCGACGTCGAGCGGCGCGCTCGACGTCGCGAGCGGCGTTACGATCGGCGCATAGTCCTTGCGTCGTCCGGCTACGGCGCGCACCACGACGCCGTTGCGAATATCGATGACGGGAATGACCTGCATGGGGCATTATAGCGGCATGCACAGCAGAACCACGATCCGCCAGCGCGTTATCCTCGCGCTTTTAACGGTCACATGCGCATCGGCGCCCGCGGGCGCCCAGACCATGCAGGGCGATTGGCCCTGCAAGCAGGTGCGCGTGCCCGACATTGCTCTCGCGGGCGTCTGGACCGGCCCTTCCGTCGATCAGGCGCGCAAGAGCTGGCGCGAGGACCCCGCCATCGCTGATTTCGTCTCCCGCATCGCGCCGCGCCGCACGCCTCTCGAGGAAGCGGAGAGGCTCATCGACGATTTTGCGAAGAATGCCGGCGCCGGTCGCAAGGACCGTCTCACGCTGCTCTTTGGCGGCCTCTATGACCGGTTGACCGGCGAGCGGCTGGAAGTCGTCAACGGTCTCGACCGTTTCGGGCGCCGCCTCAAGGAAATGGCCGAAAAGACGCGCGAGGAGACGCAGGCTTTCTTCGATCTCCAGAACCGGAAGCCGCCGGACCCCGAGGCGGTCAAGAAGGCCAGCGAGGCGCTGCAATGGCGCGTGCGGCTTTTCGATGAGCAGCGCAAAATGGTGAGCTATGTCTGCGAGAGCCCGGCGCTGATCGAACAACGGCTCGGCGCGCTGGCGCGAAAGATAGAGGCGGATATGGAGTGATCACGCCAGGCGGGCGCGTCGCGAGATGACGCCGAGCATGCGGCGGCGGATAAAACCGCTTCCGAGCCGGATGGCGAACCAATAGGGCGCAAAGGCGCGATAGGCGTCCGCGTCCGGGCAGTGGACGCGCGTCTCGGTGAGAATTTTCGTCCCCCCTGCCGTCGCTTCGAGGTCGAAGGACATCAAAAGCTTCGGCACGCCCGGCGCGGCGAAAGCGCGATAGGCCGCTGCGTCGCGAATTGAAACGAGGCCGTAATCGGCGCGCCAGAACCGGCCGCACAAGCCGAAGGCGATCTCCGTTCCGCTTTCACCGAGCTTCGTGAATCGGTCCATGCCGAAAGGCGCATCCCGCTTCCGTCCCAGCAGGCGCGCCGGCGTTTCGCGCAGAGCGATCAGCGCGCGCAGGGCCGCGTCGTCGGAGACCGACAGGGTCGGGATGACGGCGAAAATCTGTCGAGGCGAAGCCGCGGCGACACCCTCGTGGCGTTCGGCGAACTGGAACTCCGGCAAATAAACATCCGCCAACCGTCCCATGCCCGCCTCTATTCTCTCGGCTCGGGCTTCTTTTCCTCGAGCGGGTGTTTCGCCGCCACCCATCCGTCCGTCCCCTCCGGATACCAATAGATTTTGGCGTAGCCGAGATTCAGCGCGCGCTTGGCCGCGTTCCACGACATCCAGCAATCCCGCAGGCAATAGAAAACGACCGGCTTGTTCCTGTCGGCGGCGGTCGCTTTCTCCAACCCTTTTTCAAAGTAGCGCTGCGTCGCCCCGGAAAGTGCGCCGAAGCCCGTATCGGGGAGCCAGAGCCCGCCAGGAATGTCGAAGCGCGGCTGCTCGCGCCAAACCGCGTTTCCGGGCAGACCGTCAGGTTTCGGCGCATGAGGAAGCGCGTCGATAAAGGCGGCCGACTTTGCGCGCCACATCTCGAAGGCCGTCGCAGTGTCGATGACCGTCGCGCCTTTCAGCGTCGCGGGCACGGGGGCGCGGAAAGCCTCCATGCGGTAGCCTTCCGGCTCCTGAGGCCGCGCCGCCTTGGTTTCCCCCATTGCCGGAGAAACGGCGAAGACGAAAGCCAGAAGGCTCAGCGCGCCGCGTCGCATCAGGGCGCCTTTGCGGCCGGCTGGCCGGCCTCATCCAGCGTCGGCACGCCGTAATCGGCGAGGATCCTGTCGATCTCGGCTTTATTCTGCGTCAGCAGCGTATTGAGCTCGCGCTTCCAGTTCTGGTCGGAATGCCTCACGCCGAAGCCGATGCGGAACGCCATGCGCGTTCCGGGCGTCTCGGGTATCGGCGCGACGTCGAGTTTCGCGCTCGACTTTTTGGCGTAATAGCCGGCGATCGGACCCCAGAGCAGCGCGGCGTCGATCGTTCCGGTTTCGAGATCGTGGATCATCGCCGCGCTCGACGATTCGACGCGCGTATCGATCATCAGCGGATAGGGCTTCACGAGCCCGATCATGCCGTTCTTGGCGAGTATGTTGCCGGGCGGCGTATTGGCGACGAGGCCGATCTTGCCTTTCTTATCCTTCAAACGCGGATCGTCGAGATCCTTGACGCCGTCGAGATCGGACCCCGCGCGCGTCACGATGGCGTAGGTCGTGCGGTAATAGGGGTTTGTCGACTGGACGAGATCATTGCCCTGCGGCATGCCGATGACGACGTCGCAAAGATGCGCGTTGAGCGTGTTGCGCACGAAGCCGGTCGCGCCGGGATAATAGACGTAAGCGAGCTCTTTGTAGAGTTTGGCGGCGAGAAGCTCGGCGAGCTTGTTCTCGAAGCCTTCGCCCTTCTCATTTGAAAAAGGCAGATTATTCGGATCGGCGCAGACGCGCAGCACTTTGGGATCGATGAGTTCGATGCCGCCGGCATTGTCGGAACCCTTGGCGCCGAAATCCGGACCCAGATGCTGCGCGGCGGCCGGCGCGACGGCGAGGCCGAGAAGGACGGCGAGCGAGGAAGCGCGCCGGCGTCTTTTGAAAATGTTCTCCCGCTTCAAGCGAATGCTCCCGATCGATCGCGAACGCATGAGACGCGTTCCGCATTTTCTTTCTCTCCAGATAATCGCGCCTCGCTGAAATCGCCACGGGAAAAAACGAAAACGGCCCGGAAGCGCAAGGCTTCCGGGCCGGATCGGCGATCTTCCGGTCGAGGATCGAAATTACTTCTTCATGCACTCGGCTTCGGCCTTCTTGAAGGCCTCGGGCGCGGCTTCCTTCTTTTCCGGGCGGCCCGGCTGGACGGCGCCGGTGGAGAGGGCGCGCAGATACACATAGAGGTCGTCAATATAGCAGACGGCGTTCTTATTGTCGGCGAAGGCCGGCATGACGCTGTTGCCGTTCTGACGGCCGCCGATGACGATGCCGGCGAATTCGGCGTAGTTGAAGCGCTTCACCGACTCTTTGAGGGCCGGCGCATAGGTCGAGCCGCCGCCATTCGGACCGTGGCAGACATGGCATTCGGCGTGATAGCGGCGATAGCCGGAGAAGGTGTACCAATCGACCGAGCCATCGGCGCCGATATTGTAGGTGGGATCGCCTTTCGCGTCGAAATATTTGCCGTTCTCGGATTTGACGGCCTTGGGGTCTCCGGGCGCCTCGGCCATGGCTGAGGTTCCAACAAAGGCGGAGGTTCCCGCAAACATCATGACGCCCAGGGCCAGCGCCCCGGCAAGCGACGATCTCATCACTCTCTCCCTGATCAGGTTTTTTATTCGACATCTAAACGATGGCGCCCGGCGTCACCCTTAAACGAGGGCTACGCCGAGCGCCAGTTTTCAAAGATGCGACCTTACGTCTTATGTCCTGCTTAGTTCGGCAGGGCGAAGACGGTCAGCACGCCGCCGAGGGCGGTGTAGTTGGCGAGCGAGGCGTAGTTGCCGACGGCGCCGAGGCCTTCGTTGGACTTGGACAGGCCGGCCGCCAGGCCGATGCCCGCCCAGCCGCCGACGCCCGACAGAACCGCCACATACTGCTTGCCGGCCGACTCATAGGTCATCACATTGCCGATGATGCCCGACGGCGTCTTATACTTGTAAAGCTCCTTGCCCGTCTTCGAATCGACCGCCTTCAGATAGCCCTCAAGCGTCCCGTAGAAGGTCACCCCGCCATCCGTCGACACCGCGCCGGACCAAGCCGAGAACTGCTCCTTGTTCGACCAGACGATCTTCCCCGTCTTGGCGTCCCAGGCGATGAAGTTGCCCGTATGGTTCGTGCCGTCGCCCAGAACCTTGCCCGCCGGGAACATTTCCAGCGTCGCGCCGACATAGGGCTGGCCCGCCGTGTAAGACACGCGGAACGGCTCATAGTCCATGCACACATGGTTCGTCGGAACGAGGAACAGCTGCGTCGCCGGATCGAACGTCGCAGGCTGTTCGTCCTTCGAGCCGAGAGCGGCCGGGCAGACGTTCTGCGTGTTCGTGTCCTCGCCATTGTGCTGCGTCGAATATTTGTCGACCACCAGCGGGCGCCCATAGGTCTTGGACGACTTGTCCAGATCGACCTTCGTCGCCCAGTTCACCGCCGGATCATACTTCTCGGCGACCAGCAGCTCGCCATTGGTGCGGTCCAGCGTATAGGCGAAGCCGTTGCGGTCGAAGTGAACCGCCGTCTTCACCTTCTTGCCGCCAATGTCCTGGTCGGCGAGGATCACCTCGTTGATGCCGTCATAGTCCCACTCGTCATGGGGCGTCATCTGGTAGACCCACTTCGCCTTGCCGGTGTCGAGGTCGCGCGACCAAAGCGTCATCGACCAGCGATTGTCGCCCGGACGCTGATTGGGGTTCCAGGTCGAGGGGTTGCCCGAGCCGTAGAAAATCTGGTTCAGCTCCGGATCGTAGCTGTACCAGCCCCAGGTCGTGCCGCCGCCCGTCTGCCACTGATCGCCTTCCCAGGTCGTGATCCCTGAGTCCTTCTCGACCGGCTTGCCGAGATGCGTGGTCTTGCCCGGCTCGATCAGCGTGTCGGCGTCGGGGCCCATGGAGTAGCCGCGCCAGACCAGCTTGCCGTCCTTGACCGAATAGGCCGTGATGTGGCCGCGCACGCCGAACTCGCCGCCGGCGATGCCGACGAGCACCTTGTCCTTGAACACATGCGGGGCGGCCGTCGAGGTCTGGCCCTTGGCCGGATCGCCGTTCTTCACCGACCAGACCAGCTTGCCGGTCTTGGCGTCGAGCGCGATCAGCGTCGTGTCGGCCTGCGCCAGGAAGATCTTGCCGTCGCCATAGGCGAGGCCGCGATTGACCGTGTCGCAGCACATCACCGGAACCACCGACGGGTCCTGCTTGGGCTCATATTTCCAGAGGATCTGATGCGCCGGGTCCTTCGCGTCGAGCGCATAGACGATGTTCGGGAACGGCGTATGCAGATACATCACGTCCGTCGTCAGCGTCTTGCCCGACGAATCCGTGACCGAGACGTTGTTCAAGACCAGCGGCGCGCCTTCATGGCCGCGCAGGACGCCCGTCGAGAACTGCCACGCAGGAGCAAGCTTCCCAACATTCTCCGCCGTGATCTGCTTCAGC
Organism: Methylocystis parvus OBBP; assembly: GCF_027571405.1. Taxonomy (GTDB): domain Bacteria; phylum Pseudomonadota; class Alphaproteobacteria; order Rhizobiales; family Beijerinckiaceae; genus Methylocystis; species Methylocystis parva. Next base: position 2,991,383 of record NZ_CP092968.1, on the reverse strand, counting down.
CCCGAATGGCGCAGATTCGCGTAGTCGCCCGTCGGCAACGCCCACTGCCTGGCGTCCTTCTGCAACGTGAGCAACTCGTCATCAGCAGACGCGGCGCCCGCGGCGAACAGCGCGAGAATGCCAACTGAAGTCGACAACAACAGCTTATGCATGAGCTTTTCCTCCTGACGACGCCGTGGCGCGCCTTATCGTTGCGCCGCCTCCGACGTCGCGCCTCTCGGGGCGCCTCGACATTGGGAAGGCGTTTTCCGTTTTCGTCTCGCGCCCCTCGTGCGAAAAACGCGAAAGCGGCGAGATGCTCCCGGTTCCCGTCCGGAAGGCATGTTCTAACTCGGAAACGGCGGGATAATATGTCGCCGTCGCCTGAATCGCAATCGCAAAAAGCACACGCCTCGGCTAGGCGTGCTGCAACGGTGAAGCTCTTAGGTAAATCAAGATGTTGTGCCGTTTTCTCACGCTCGCCGCCGCCCTCGCCGCGCTGCCCTTCTTTCCCGCGCCCGGCGCCGCCGCCCCGTATTTCGGCCTCGAGGAGATCGCGCCCGGCGTCTATGCGCATCAGGGAGAAACGTCCCCGATGAATCGGGAAAATCTGGGCGGCATCGCCAATCTCGGCGCGATCGTCGGCGACGACGCGGTCGCGGTGATTGATACGGGCGGCAGTCTTTTGGAGGGCCGCGCCTTCCTCGCAGCGCTGCGCGAGAAAACGCAAAAGCCCATCCGCTATGTCATAAACACCCACGCCCATCCGGACCATGTCTTCGGCGACGGCGCTTTCGCCGGGGACGGCGTCACCTTTGTCGGGCATAAAAATCTGCCGCGCGCCCTCAGTCTCCGGGGCGAGCATTATCTCGCCGCCTTCCGCCAGACGATGGGCGACGCGCTCGACGGCGTGACCATCGTCGCGCCGACGCTGACCGTAAGCGATTCGGCGACGCTCGATCTCGGCGGGCGGGAAATCGTCCTTCAAGCCTGGAAGACGGCGCATAGCGAGGCCGACCTCACCGCGCTCGACAAAAAGACCGGCACGCTCTTCGCCGGCGATCTTCTGTTCCTGCGGCATGTGCCGGTGGTGGACGGCAGTCTGCTCGGCTTCCTCGACGTCGCCGAGAAGCTCGCCAGCGTCAAGGCCGAGCGCGTCGTGCCGGGACACGGGCCGCTCGTCGCCCCCTGGCCGAAGGCGCTCGACGACGAGCGGGCTTATCTCACGCGGCTCACCGCCGATCTGCGCGCCGCGATCAAAAAGGGCGAGAGCGTGAAGGAGGCCGCCGCCGCGGCGGGGAGCGACGAGCGCGGGAAGTGGGCGCTTTTCGAGGATTACAACATTCGAAATGCGACGGCGGGCTTTGCGGAGCTGGAATGGGAGGAGCCGTGACTTTGTCTCACCCTGACGCCCCGGTCTGCGCTAATCTTGCGCCAAAGTCCGGGAGAAACGCAATGTCCCTCGCTCGCGCCGCGCGCGCCGCCGCTCTCATCGTCGCCGCCTTCGCCTCGTCGGCGGCGCTGGCCGAATCCAACGCCCCCGATCCCTGGCCGAGTCTCGTTACGGATATTTTCCACGGCCGCGAGATCGCGCCGGCCGACGGGACGATCTCGCTCGACGCGCCCAAGCGCGCGGAGGACGCGGCCATCGTGCCGATGACCATGCGCTTCGCGGACCCCGCAAAGGTGAAAGCCGCGACGCTCGTCATCGACCAGAATCCGATGCCCATGGCCGCGAGCTTCACGCTGGGCGAGAAGGCGGGCGTCGACTTCATCGAAACGCGCGTGCGCGTGAACAGCTACACCAATGTCCACGCCGTGGCGGAGACGCGCGACGGCAAGCTGCATTCGGAGGCGGAATTCGTGAAGGCTTCGGGCGGCTGCTCGGCTCCCGCCGGCAAGGACCCGGACGAGGCGCTCGCCAATATGGGCAAGATGAAATACCGCGAATTCAGGAGCGCCGCCGCCGGCAGGCGCGAGGCGCAGATCATGATCCGCCACCCGAATAATTCCGGCATGCAGATGGATCAGATCACCCGCGCCTACACGCCCGCGCATTATGTCGACGCCGTCGAGGTCTGGCAGGGGGACGAGCTGATTTTCAAGATGGAGGGCGGAATCTCCCTGTCGGAAGACCCGAATTTCCGTTTCAGCTATGCGCCGAACGGCGCGAAGACGATGCGCGTCGTCGCGCATGACAATCAGGGCGGCGTCTATAAGGGCGAATGGCCCATCGCCGAGCCGTCCTGAGCGCGTAAGAGGGAGCGCGGTTTTCGCACGGCCCTCTCTTAACGTTCGCGATGGACGATCGACCGCGCGCCGCGCCGCCCTCTCGCGCTATTCCAAGACCGGCGGCAGCAAATCCGAGAATTTCGTCACGCGGATCAGCGCCTCGGCGCCGACCTGCGGCTGACCGGCGAGGTTGATCGTGTCCGCGGCGCGCATCGCGTCGCCGAAATTCAGGCCGGTCCGCTTCTCGATCGACTGAACCGAGACGCGCCAATGCTGGACGTCGACGCTGGCGAGATCTTTCGGGCCGCCGAGATTCTTGCGCGTTTCGTCGAGCAGGTTGAACTGATCGACCACGAGCCCGACCGACTTCAGGCCCGATTTGCCTTTCCAGACGACGATCTTGAAGAAAGAGGACGGTATTTGCACGTCGTCGGCCGTCCGATCGATTTTTTCGTCATAGATCGGGCCCTGAATGACGCAGAGCGGCTTGCGCGCATCGTCGGCCAGCACGCCGTTCTCCAGAACAAAGCGCTCCACGCCCTGCCAGAATTTGGCCGATTGGTTGAAGCGGAAATGCTGGGGCGAGCAATTGGTGAAATGAAAAGTGTCGGCATTGGCGCGCTCGGCCGTGTCCGCGTCGCCCCAGGTCGGATCGCTGCGCCGGGTGAGATGGCCGCGATCGAAAATATGCGACCAGTCCGAATAGAAGGTCTGGTCGAGCACGAAGCCCGCGCTCACGCGCGGATCCTTGAACCACTGGTCGGCTTCGGCGGCGGCGACCTGACCGGTGCTGCGATTGACGTCGAGATAGGTCGCGCCGTCTATATTGGTCGCGGTATAGATCGCGATGCGTTTCGTCTTGTTGATGACGACGCTGAAATGCTCATATTTCAGCAGGCCGCTCTCCGCATCGGCTTCGCCGGCGCGCAGAGGCGCGATCTGCTTGAGGAGCTTCGCCGAGAGGCTCGGCAGCGGCACGGTATGGCCCGGGATGAAATCTTCCCGGTAGCCGCTTCGCGAGGCGTAGTCGGGATCGATGCGCAAGGCCTCCGCCGCGCGCAGCAATTGTTTCTGCTCCGCAGGCGCCAGAGGCGCGGGCGCGAGGCCGCCCGCCGCAAGCCCGGCCACGCCCGCGCCGCCGATGCGCACCGAAATTTCGATCGGCACAACGATCTTCAGTTCGCCGGCCGCGGCTCGAACGGCTTCGACGGCGGCGGGTTGCGGATTGGCGGCGGGCATGACGGCTCCTGAAGATGAGAGGGATTCGGCGGCGGGGGCGGGCGCCGGGCCGCCGAGCTTCTTTTCCGTCGGCGCGGCGGGCGCGTTTTTGGCGAAATCGAGCGCCTCGGCGAGGAGCGTGCGCTTCTCGCCTTCCAGGGTCGGCAGAATCTGGTCGAAACGTTCATAGAGCGCGCTGATGCGCACGCCCTCATTCACCTGCAGATTGCGGTTGATGAGATCGCTGTCGCCGAGCGCAAGCGCGGGCTCGCCCCAATGATGAAGCGCGATCAGCTCCCACTCGTCGTTGAAAACCGGCGCGCCGGACGAGCCATGTTCCGTATCGGTCTCGTAAAGCAGGCTGCGCGCCGTGCGCTCCTGCAGGATGTTGTTACGCACCGTCACCATCTTATGCATGCCGAGCGGATGCTGGATGATGTTGACGCTCATCCCTTTGACATGCTTGTCCGGCTTGTTCGACAGGACGCAATAGGAAAAGGCGTCGAGCGTCTCGGCGCCAGCCGTCCGCTCTCCGACCGCGACCAGCGCGAAATCGAGATCATTGTCCGGCGACGAAATGAAAAAGCGGTCTGGATCGAGCTTGAAGACCGTCGTCGCGACGAAATGGCCGTTCTCGAATTCCCGCCGGAAGGTGATCAGCGCGCCGCGCGCATGGGCGTCGCTCTCGAGCACATGATGATTGGTGAGGAAAAGGCGCGGGCTGATGAGAAATCCGGTCGCCGTCGCGCCGTTCAGCGGCGACTCGACATAGGCGACGGCGTTCCGCGCAAGCGCGCCGGTCGTCAGGAAAGAAACCGGCTGGAAGTCGAGCGACCCTCTCGCGGCCTCCGCCCCCGCAGCGCGCGGCGCGCGTTTCGAGAAATAGGCGACGGCCCGCGAGACGTCGTCCTCGATCTCGCGCCAGCGGCCGGTCGCGACGAGACGGCGCGCCTCGCGGCGTTTCTCCCTGGTGCTCTCGACAAGGTTGTGAAAGGCGTCGAGCGCCCCCTGATCGATTTTGTCGCGGTCCACGCGGCCCTCCCCGAAAATGAGGGCTCATCGAAAGGGTCGCCGGCATTGGCCGAACAAAATGCGACAGGCTGGCCGCCAGAAACGAATTTTTCGAAACGCCCCGATGCAAACGCAACGAACTTGAACGGAAATACACGCCGCGCCAGACAGAATGATGACGGCGCGCGTCTGAAGGGCGCCGCCGCATGGCGCCCCTTCTCTCTCTCGACTCAGGCGAAAATCGTGATCGCCGCGCAGAAGGCCAACGGCAGGGTCGCCAGCGCGCAAATCGCCGTCACGCACGCTACTTTCTCGAATTCAGGCGCCTCCCGGCGCACCTTTCTCATCAACGCCATGTCACTGAACTCCCGAAGCCACGCTTGTTCCCTCGCGCGCTCATTGACGTTGGCGCGCCCTGATTAACGCGCGCTCGCGTGAATTGGTTGCAATTCTAATTGTCGCCGCGACAATTTTTGTCACGGCGACTTCATATGAAATTACGGTGAAGCTTTGGTTAAGCGCGCGCCGCGACGAGGGGCGCGGCGCGCGGGCGCGCCGGCATGGGGACCTGGGCGGGACCGTTATTCTCGCTGAACAGCTCCGCGAGTTTTTCGGTCATGGCGCCGCCCAGCTCTTCGGCGTCGACGATGGTCACGGCGCGGCGGTAATAGCGCGTGACGTCGTGGCCGATGCCGATCGCGATAAGCTCAACGGGCGATTTGGTCTCGATCTCATGAATGATCTGACGCAGATGGCGCTCGAGATAATTGCCAGGATTGACCGAGAGCGTCGAATCGTCGACCGGCGCGCCGTCCGAGATCATCATCAGAATGCGCCGCTGCTCGGGCCGCGCCAGAAGGCGACGATGCGCCCAGTCCAGCGCCTCGCCGTCAATATTCTCCTTGAGGAGACCCTCGCGCATCATCAGGCCGAGATTGCGCCGCGCACGCCGCCAGGGAGCGTCGGCCGCCTTGTAGATGATGTGGCGGATGTCGTTGAGGCGGCCGGGATTGGGCTTCTTGCCCTCGTTGATCCACAATTCGCGCGACTGGCCGCCCTTCCAGGCGCGGGTGGTGAAGCCGAGAATCTCGACCTTCACGCCGCAGCGCTCGAGCGTGCGGGCGAGAATGTCGGCGCAGGTGGCGGCCACGGTGATCGGGCGCCCGCGCATGGAGCCGGAATTGTCGAGCAGCAGCGTGACCACCGTGTCGCGGAACTCCATGTCCTTCTCGCGCTTGAAGGATAGAGGCTGCTGCGGGTCGATGATGACGCGCGGCAGTTTCGCGGGATCGAGCATGCCCTCTTCGAGGTCGAACTCCCAGCTGCGGCTCTGCTGCGCCATGAGGCGGCGCTGCAGGCGGTTGGCGAGGCGGCCGACCACCGATGAAAGATGCTGGAGCTGCTTGTCGAGATAGGCGCGCAGACGGTCGAGCTCTTCCGTGTCGCACAGCTCCTCGGCGCGGACGGTCTCGTCGAAGCGGGTCGTATAGGCGCGGTAATCGGGGCCGGAGCGGTCGGCGTTTTGCGGCGCGGGGCGGCGCGCGTCGGACGCCTCCTCCATATCGCCGTCCTCCGATTCCTCCGCGGTTTCCCCATAGGGCGCCTCGGCGGATTCGCTCTCGCCTTCCTGTTCGGAATCTTCCGCGGCGAGCGCGGTCTCCATCTCGGCGGCGCTTTTCGCCTTGTCCTCTTCCTGCTGCTGCTCTTCGCTCTCGTCCGGATTTTGCGGCGCGTCTTCGGATTCGGCCTCGGCCTCGGTCTCCTCCGGGGCCTCCGCGCCGGCCATGTCGAGATGGGACAGAAGCTCGCGCACGATCTGGGCGAAATGCTTCTGATCCTCGACGGCGCCGGTGAGCCGGTCGAGATCGGCGCCGGCGCGCTCCTCGATCAGGCTCCGCCAGAACGCCACGATCTTCGCGCCATGGGGCGGCGGCTCCAGCCCGGTGAGGCGTTCGCGCGCCATCAAGGCGAGCGCGTCCTCGAGCGGCGCATCCTCGCGGCTCGCGATCTTTTCGGAATGGTTGCGGGCGTAGCGGTCCTCCAGCATCGCGCCGATATTGGCGGCGACGCCCGTCATGCGCCGCGCGCCGATCGATTCGACGCGCGCCTGCTCCATCGCGTCGAAGGCGGCGCGCGCCTCCATCGAGTCTGGGGCGTGGCGGCGGTGAACGGCGTCGTCATGGCAGGCGAGACGCAGCGCAAGAGAATCAGCCTGGCCGCGCACGATCGCGGCCTCCTTGGCCGTGAGCTTGCGCGAGGGCTCGGTGATCCGGGCCTTGGCCCCCTCTTCCGTCGTGATCAGAGACGGCCGCTCGGGCGCGAAGCTCACCTCGAGCTTCGGCGATTTCGCCATGGCGCGCATGGCGCCGGAGACGGCCCGTTTGAAGGGCTCCTGCGGGGCTTCCTTGGGGGATGCGGGGCGGCGGTTCGTCGGCGCGGGAGGCATTCGCCACTATATGCGCGGGCGCGCGAAAAGGAGCAAGTCGGAGAGGTTGTAGAAGGCGGCGGCGGCGCCCCCTCCCTGTCCCTCCCCCACTTCGTGGGAGAGGGGACGCTTGCGATCAGCCTTGTCAATGTGACGGCGGCGGACGGCCAGCTTTCCCGCTTGCGGGGGAGGGCCGGGGAGGAGGCCGCGCCTCAAAGTTTCCCGCGCTCGGCCTTGCTGAAATTCGACAAATCCCCCTCGGCGGCCGCGCGGCGACGCCAGGATTTGGCGATGGCGGGATATTTGATCTCCTTGCAGATGCGCGAGAGCTGTTGCGTCAGCTTTTGCGACTTGCAGGCCGGGCATTCCGGCGTGTCGGAGGAACGCACGAGCAGCTCGAACTCGGCTTCGCAGTCATTGCAGCTATAGGCGTAGAGCGGCATGGTTCTCCTCGCGGGGAAAGTCGTCGCGGACGAAGATGCAAGGAGCGGGCCTAGTATGATCATATAATAATCAATAACTTGCTTCACGCGCCGGCTGGCTTTGTCGGCTTTCCGACACGCTCGGAACGGTTTTGCTTCGGCGTGGACGGGGGCGACAAGCGCGGCCATGATGCGGGGATGCGGCCGTCGTCAATCCTCCGACAACCGCGTCTTCCCCGGTCCGTGCGGCTCCACCAGCGCGCCGAAATCATGCGGCTCTTTCCGCGCGCGCCGCAGCGCCGCGTCAAGGAAGATTGTGAAGGCGTCGATATCTTCCTCATGGGTGCGGTGATTGATGATCGCCGCGCGGATGGCCGGGACGCCGTCGAGGATCGTCAGCGAGGGCGCGGCCTCGCCGCGTTCGTGCAGCTCCATCACGATCTCGCGGGCGAGGGAGCCGTCATCGTCCTCCTTCACCCCGAAGCAGACGATATTGAGCGCGACCGGGGCGCGCATGACGAAAGCGTCGGACTTGGCGATCCAGCCTTCCAGCCGCTTGGCCATGCGGCAGCACTGCTCAATGCATTCGCTGAGCTTCTTCGTCCCGAAGGTCTCGATCGTCATCCAGGCCTTGAGCGCCCGGAAACCGCGCGAGAGATCGGGGCCGAGATCGCAGGGCCAGGTGTCGCCCGCCGCCAGACCCCTCGGGGCGCGCGACAGATAGGCGGCGTTGGCGGCGAAGGCGCGTCTGTGCGCATCCTTGTCGCGGACGAGGAAGAAGCCCGCATCATAGGGAACATGCAGCCATTTATGGAAATCGAAGGCGATGCTGTCCGCCCGCTCCAGCCCCTTGACCAGCGGCTTGAGCGCCGGCGAGAGCGCCGCCAGCGCCCCGAAGGCGCCGTCGACATGGAACCACATATCCTCGCTATGGGCGACGTCGGCGAGGCGGTCGAGCGGATCGACCGCGCCCGTATCCACCGTCCCCGCCGTGCCGACGATGAGAAAGGGCCGGAAGCCCGCGGCGCGGTCGGCGGAAATGGCGTGGCGCAGGGCGCTGATCTTCATCCGGCGATTGCCGTCGGAAGGGATGAGCCGGAGATGTCTGGCGCCGAGCCCGGCAAGCTCCATGGCTTGCCGCACGCAATTATGGGCCTCGCGAGAAGCGTAGGCGATGAGCTGACCCTCTCGCGCGCAAAGGCCGTTGAGGCGGACGTCCTTGTCGCCATAGGCCTGATCCCGCGCGACGAGCAGCGAGAGAAAATTCGCCATGGACGCGCCGGTCACGAAAATGCCCGACGCGTCCTGCGGGAAGCCGAAGGCCTGCGCCATCCATTTGGCGATCTGGCGCTCCACGTCGATCGCAATGTGATTGCGGCCGCCGCAATTGGAGTTCATGCCGGCGGCGAGCATTTCCGCAATCATGCCGACGGGCGTCCCCGCCCCCTGCACCCAGCCCATGAACATGGGATGGATGTTGCCCGTGGCGAAAGGCTTGATGTAGCGGTCGAAATCCGCGAGCACGGCGGATAGCTCGCGCCCCTCCCGCGGAAGGTCGCGGTCGAAACGCGCCTTCGCCTCGTCGCTCGGCGGGACCCAGACCGGGCGTTCGCGAAGGCCGCGCAGATAATCGATCATGAGATCGAGGGCGCGGTGGCTCTCGGCGCGGAAGGCGTCCCAATCATCGGGGTCGAGATCGACCGGCTTGGTCATGGAGCGGCGCTCGCGGCGGCTGGCGCAAAGGCGGTCAGAAAGGGCATGCGCCGCGCGTCTCCCGGCATATTCAACGGCGAAGCCAAATAGCCGCCTTTGCCCGGTTCGCGCAACTCAGGCTCGGAGCCCGCCGAAAAAGTAGAAGGAGCGTCGGTCAGGCTGCGAAGCTGACGCTGACCGACCCCACCCCCTCGATCTCGCCCTCCGCATGGTCGCCCGGCTGCATGGCGGCGACGCCGGAGGGCGTGCCGGTGAAGATAAGGTCGCCCGGCGCGAGCGCGACATAGCGGGAAATGTCGGCGATGATCTGCGGCAGGCTCCAGATCATGTCGGAAAGATCGCCCTGCTGGCGCAGACCGCCATTGACCGAGAGCGCGATGCGCCCACTGGCCGGATGGCCGATCGCGGCCGCCGGGCGGATCGCCCCGATCGGCGCGGAATTGTCGAAGCCCTTCGAGAAATCCCATGGCTTGCCCGAATTGCGCGCGGCGGTCTGAAGATCTCGCCGCGTGAGGTCGATCCCGGCGGCGTAGCCGAAGACGCAATCGAGGGCCTGTTGCGGCGCAATGTCCCGCCCGCCCGAATGGAGCGCGGCGACCAGCTCGATCTCGTGATGCAGATTCCGGGTCAGGCTTGGAAAGGCGATGGTCGCGCCGTCCTTGACGACGGCGTCGGCGGGCTTGGCGAAATAGAAGGGCGGCTCGGCGCCGGGCTCCTTCCCCATTTCGCGGGCGTGCTCGGCGTAATTGAGCGCCACGCAGAAAATGCGGCGCACCGGAAAGCGGCGGGCGTCCCCCGCGACGGCGACGGAAGGGCGCGGGGATGGCGTAAAGACGAAGCCTTCGGTCATTGGCGTTTCTCGAGAGCGGCGAAATGCATATAGATTGTCACAGGCCGTTTTCGCTATTCTTTTCGGCATGGGGCTGACGGATCAAAGCATTTTCGGCGAGGCGCTCGAAAGGGGGCAGTTCGGGCTCGGCGTGATCGACGCGCGTCTCGTCGTCGCGAGCCGCCTCGGTCCGTTGAGCCAATGGCTGCCGCCCGCGGGCGCGCCCGCCTGCGACGCGCCTTTGCTGACCCATATGGAGGCGAATTTCGCGGAATTGCGCGAAAGCGGCGAGCCCATGGTTCTGCCCTCGGTGCGCGTCGGCGACGAGGGCCCGCGCGTGACGGTGTCGGTCTCCTGGAGCGAGAATGCGCGCGTCTATGTCGTCGTCACCGCGCCCGACCATGCCGGCGAGCAGATCGACCGGCTCATGGCTTCGGATCGGCGGGAGAAGCAGATCCTGCGGCAGCAGGCTGACGCCGCCGCTGCGCGCCTGCGGGCCGCCGACGCGCTCTATCGCGACATCGTCGAATCCTCCGATGATCTCGTTCTGCGCTTCGGCCCGGATTTCCGGCTCGTCTTCGCGAACCGCGCGGCGGCGAGTTTCCTTGGCCGCGCGCAGGACGCGCTTGTCGGCGCGGCCATGAGCGATCTCTTTCCCGCCGACGGCGCGCCCTGGCGCCTGGCGCGCGCGGCCGAGGGGCGCGCCGTTTTCGAACAGACCGCCCGCGACGCAAAGGGCCGCGTCGTCTGGCTGGCCTGGGAGGTGAGCTTTCTCGGCCCAGAGGCGGGCGGCGAGTTTCAGGCGGTGAGCCGCGACGTCACCGCCGAACGGCGGCTGCGCGTCGCTCAGGAGAAGGCGCAGGAAGAAGCCCGCGCCGCGGCGATCGCCAATGAGCGGCTGCGCATCGCGCATGACCTGCACGACACGCTGGCGCGCTCCATCGTGACGATGATTGCGCAGGCCCGGCTCATCGCCAAGAAGACGGGCGACCCCGAAGCGAAAGCCGCGCTCGCCGAACTCGACGTCGAGGCGCGGCAGGGCCTGCGGGAGGCGCGCGAAGCCATCGCCCAGACCCGCGCGGCGCGGCGCGAGAATGTCGATCTGCGCGGCGTCGCCAAGGAATTCGAGGCGCGGCGGACCGACATCGTCCTGACGCTCGATTTCGACGCAGAAACGCCGCTCGCGCCGGAGACGGAGACGCTCTTCGCCGCCGTGCTGCGCGAGGCTCTGCGCAATATCGAGCTGCATGCCGGCGCAAAGCGCGTCTCGATCTCCATGAAGTCAAGTGAAGCCGGCGCGGAGATGACGATCGAAGACGACGGCGCCGGCTTCGACCCGCAGACCCCGACGCCGGGCCATTTTGGCGTCGCCGGCATGCGCGAGCGCGCCGCGCTGGCGGGCGCGACGCTGGAGATGGAGAGCGCGCCCGGCAAGGGAACGCGGATCAGGGTCGAAACATGCGTCGGAGCCGGGCGCTGATTCCTTGGCGGTTGAAGCGATCAGTTTCCGCCCGTCTTCGCGCGTAGCGCCGAAAGACGCGCTTCGAGCTCCCGCTTGAGCTGGTAATCGGGATCGCCGAAGGATTTGTCGCGCTTGGCGATGAAGCTGCGCTGCTCCTTCTGCAAGCGCGCGACGCCCCTGCGATCCAATCTCGAAAGCGCGGCCTTATAGGCGTCGTCGATCTGGCGGTCGAGCCGGGTGAGGTCCGGGTCGGAACAGATGGCCTTTTCGACGGCGCTGTTCCCTCTTCCGCAAGCGAAAGTCGGACGCGTCCTCTCGGAAATCAGGTTGCGCCGGTCGCGCTCCTGCCGGACGGCCGCAAGATTTTCGGCGGCCGCATCCAGCCGCGGATTGACCCGCAGCGCCTCCTCATAATCGGCGATCGCGCGATCGAGATCGCCCTTCTTGCGGAACGCGGCGCCTCGATTGTTGTAGGCCTTGTCAAATCCGGGGTTGAGTTTGAGCGCGCGGTCATAATCGGCGACGGCGCGGTCGAGTTCGCCTTTCGCCTGATAGGAGTCGCCGCGATTGGTCAGGAATTTCGCCTGTGGATCGATGCGGATGGCTTCGTCGTAATCGATGATGGCGCGGTCGAACTCGCCATTTTCCGCGTGGGACAGCCCGCGATTGTCGAAATATTCGGGCACGGTCGGATCGAGCTTGATCGCCTCGCTTTCGTCGGCGATGGCCTGCGCGTTGCGGCCAAGCTTCTTATACGCGGCGCCGCGATTGGAAAAAGCGCGGTCGCTTCGCGGATCGAGTTTGATGGCCTCGTCACAGTCCTTGATCGCGCGTTCGTAATCTTTCTTGAAATAATAGGCCGCGCCGCGATCCCTGAACGCCATGCTGAAAGTCGGATCGAGCCGCAGCGCTTCGTTATAGTCTTCGATCGCGCGGTCATATTGCCCGTTTTCGTTGAAGACGTTGCCGCGATTGTCGAGGGCCTTCGCGTCCTTCGGATCGAGCCGCGCCGCCTCGTTGGCGTCGATCAGCGCCCGGTCGAGATCGCCAACGGAACGATAGGCGTTCGAGCGTTCGCGAAAGGCCTTGGCGTTTTTCGGATCGAGCGCGATGGCGCGATCGAGATCGGCGAAAGCCTGCTTCATTTTATCCACGTACCAATTCGCCGCGCCGCGATTGACGAGGGCGTCGGCGAGTTCTTTCGGCGCGCGCTTCGCGGCCTTGATCAGCGCATTACAGGCCGCAATGCGCTGCGAGGCCGAGAAAGCCCCGTCGTCGCCCGCCGCGCAGATGTCGGCGTTGGCGTTCGTTTGCGCGGCGACCGGCGGCGCGGCGAAGGCCGCGAACAAATAGACGGCGGCAAGCGATGAGATGCCTGGGCGCATAGCAATTTTCTCCTCGAAAGCGGCGTGCGCCGCTCTGTTTCGATCTGGCCCGGAATTGGCGGAGCGGCTGCGCGCTGACGGTCAATGCCCGCCGTCGAATGCGATCAGACTAACGCCGCGCGACCGCGGGAGCCGTGAGGAAGCGCACAGGCGACGCGCCTCCGGGGACATGACGTTTGTGGGCGGGGCGTTTGCGCCGTCTTCAATTCCTCAAGGGCTCAGCGCGATGGGCGTAGGAGTGTGATCGCTTATGTGATACTGCTTACCGCAAGATCCTTTACGACCGGGAGCCGCAAATGTGGAGCGAGCAGGCCTGGCTTTTGATCATCGTGACCTGGATCGGCGTCATCGTCGGCGGGGTGATTTTGGCTGTTATCGAAAAGAGAAAAAGATAATCCGCGCGTGGAGTCGCCTCGAAGCCGAACCGACAAAGAGTGATCCCCCGCATGATGGAGTCGAGATTCGAGAATGAGGCGAAACAATCGGCGCCCGGCGCCCGGTCGCGAGATCATGTGCGCCGCGTCTTCCTGCGCATCCACCAATTTGTCGGTCTCTTCGCGGGCGCGATCTTCGTTCTGATCGGTCTGAGCGGCGCTCTTCTCGCCTTTCGCGAGGACATCGACGAATCGTTGAACGCGCCGCTCATGCGCGTCGAGACGCCCGCGCAGCCCGTCTTCATATCTCCCGACGACATCCTGGCGGCGGCAGCGGCGTCCATGCCGCCCGGCGCCAAATTGGAGAGGCTGACCATGCCGCGTCACAAGGGCGCCGCGGCGACGGTCGGCTATATGGCGGAGACGGACGACCTCGACGCTTACTTCTACGAAACGTTCGTCGATCCCTATACTGCGAAGGTCAAGGGACAGCGCGTGAGCCTTCATGGCGACGACATCTATTCGCAGCCGCTGATCCGGATTCTGATGGCGTTCCACTGGACGCTGCTGCTCGGCGTCAACAACGCTTACCTCATTGGGTGCCTCGCCATCGCCATACTGGCGTCCGTCCTTATCGGCGTCTATTTGTGGCTGCCGCGCGGCGGCGACTGGCGCCTCGGTCTCAAGGTGAAATGGGGCGCGAGCTCGGAGCGAGTCGTCTACGACCTGCATAGGAGCGTTGGCGTCTATATGGCGGCTGTCTTGCTGGTCATGCTGGCGACCGGCGCCGCCATGATCTTCAAACCGGCGACGCGCGCCGCCGTGAATTTATTCTCACCCGTGGGCGGCGAAGCTGACTTTGGGAGATCGGCCCCCGCGCCCGGTCAGTCGCCGATTCCTGTCGGCGCGGCCATCGCCGCCGCGGACAAGATCTTCCCCGATGGCAGGATTCTCTGGGTTTCCCTGCCGAGCGCCCCGAGCGGCGTCTATGTCGTCGGAAAGCAGGCCCTGGACGAACCCAGCCGATCGAGCACGTTTCGAAATGTCGGCGTCGATCAATATAGCGGCCGCGTGCTGGGCGTGCAGAATCGCAAAAACTTCACGGCGGGCGAGACGTTTCTGGAGTGGCTCCACCCTTTGCACAGCGGCGAGGCTTTTGGCGAATTCGGCCGCCCGCTCGTCTTTCTGATCGGGTTGACGCCGCTTCTCCTCTACATGACCGGCTTCATGCGATGGCGCGGCAAAGGACGAGCACGCCGTCGCGCTTCTTGAAGACAGCGTCGCCGATCCGGTCTCACTCCCCGACGGAGATCGGCATTTCGATAATGTCCTCCTTGTTCTTCGCCTCGCCGAAAGCGAGCTTGAGAAGATATTTTCCCTTGTGAGGAACGGTTGCGTCGAGCGTGAGCATGCCGGCGCCATGAGGCCTGGGCGGAAGCGAAGCGAGCGGCTTCAGCGTTCCGCCGGACTGATAGGCGTGAAACGACAGTGCAACGGCCTCGTTTCTGGCTTCCTTCTCCATCAGCGTAACGGCGAAAATAACCTTTCCGGTCCCCGGGACGCGGTCGCAATATTCGTCATATTTGCTCATATCGTCAGTCGCGCCGCCCGCGCTGTCGGCGGAATCGGCCAGAAAATATGTCGTGAGATGCGCCGAATAGAAATCGCTCACGCCAAGGCATTCGGAGATCGTTCGATCGCCCGCCTTGACGGCGGGTTGAAGCACATGCGCCTTCCAGAAATCGCTCATATATTGATTGAACCGCGGTCCCCAAAGACCATAAGAGAACACGACCCCGTTAACGCCGAGAAGCGCAACGATGCCGACGAACAATATGAGATTGAGACGCCGCGTCGGGATCATCTCGCGCTTCCTTCCTTTAGCAGGAGCGATTTGCCGCTCTCTTACTTGACTTCGAATTCCCAGGCGCCGCTGACGATATGACCATCGGCTGACAGGGCGCGGTAGCGGACCGTGTATTTGCCTTGCGTCAGCGCATTCACGCCGACAGCGACATGCGCGGGATCGGAAGCGTCGATCGCCGCGTCGCGCTTGTCGATGCGCTCGCCCGACGCATTGACGACGGCCAGCGCGACGAAGGCGTCGCGAATGCCGGCGTCGTACCAAACTTCGACTTTCCCTATGTCGGCGGCGCCGACGCCGCTTTGCGGCGGCGACGTGCGGACGATGATCGCATGGGCGAAAGCCGCTTCGCCCGTTGCGCCAATGATCATCATGGCGCCGCACGCCGCGCGGCGAACGGCGCGCATGACCGAGCCGCCGGCTTCCTTGCATTCCTTTTCGGCGGAGCGACGACGCTCCCTGCGGCGCGCTTCAGTCATTGCGGTCGGCGTCATCTGATGCGGGTCTCCATTATTGCTCTCGACCGGGACCATCGGCGAATTCCTGCATGCGACGCATTGTACTCTTCTCGGCGATCCGCGCGAGGCCGTTGGGCGGTTGACGACGCGCCGCGACTCCGCCTTGTTTTGACGCCGACAGTATGCATTATGAAGATTTATTGCATACGCCGCGTCGTCTCGCTGCGTCAAGGAGCCGGCGCAATGGCGGGTAGTCTCAGGCTTTTCGCGATCATTCTGACTTTTGTGTTTTGCGGCGCTGCAGGAGAGGCGCGCGCCCATACCGCCGACATTTCGAGCAGTCGCATCGTACCGGAAGGCGGCGGCCGCTACCGCGTGGAGGTCGGATTCCTCGGCGCGGACATTGAGCGCATATTCGCCGAGAACAAATCGACGCTCGGCGACGTCGATCTGACCGAGCCGGGCGTGATCGAAGGCATGATCGGCAAATTCATCCAGCAGCGCGTGGATCTGCAAAATGAAGAAGGGCAGGTCTGTCCGAGCAAGGTCGGATCGGTGGGCGAGGACCCGTCCAATCCCTACGATCAGAAAGCCGTTCTGCACGTAGATTGCAGCGGCGTTTCCGGACAGATTTTCTATAATCCCTTCCGGCTGCTCGAGGCGCAGGGGCGTCGCGCGAAACATCTCGTCAGCATTGGGGAGAAGGGAGACGAGTCGCAATTGACCGAGGCGCAGAAATCGGGCCGCGAACCCGCGCCGGGCCAGGTCATGATTTTCCCCGGCGACGCGCCGATCGATCTATCGAAGCCCTTGTTGACGCCCTGGCAGCTTGCGCCGAAGTTTTTTTCCGCCGGCGTCGAGCATATCGTCACCGGCTACGACCATATCTGCTTTCTCATCGCCGTCATATTGTGGGCGACGCGCGCCTGGCCGGTCGTCAAGATTGTCACTGCTTTCACGATCTCGCATTCGATCACGCTGTCGCTGGCGGCGCTGCAAATCGTCGACATCCCCAGCCGCTGGACCGAAATCGCCATCGCCCTTTCGATCGTCTATGTGGCTTTGGAGAATTTTTTCACGCGCAAGGTCGAGGGGCGCTGGCGCGATACGTTCTTTTTCGGCTTCGTGCACGGCTTCGGCTTCGCGAGCGGTCTGATCGAAATGGGCGTGCCGCAACGCGCCATCGTGCCGGCGCTGGCGAGTTTCAACATAGGCGTCGAAGTCGGCCAGATCGGCGTCGTGCTGATCGTCGTCCCGTCGCTCGTCCTGATCGACAAGCGCTTTTTCAATGGCGAGCGCAATCCGCGTCTGGTGCAGATATGCTCCGCCGCCGTCGCTTGCGCGGGCGTCTATTGGCTCTTCTTCCCGATGGCGTGACGAGCGGCGGCCGCCGCCTTATTGCGGCGCGCTCACCGGCGCCGGCGGACTTTCCGCATTGACCATGATCTGCCGATGCGCGCCGCCGTTGATAATGGTCACGACCTGCCAGGCGCGCGCGCCCTGCGAGGCGAGAAATTTACTCGCGTCATAGAGCGTGTCACGGCTGGCGCACCGAAAGGTCAGCGATACGCGCACGCCCTCATCGTTCGCGGCATCCTCGCCGGCCCGCTCCACTTCGCTCGCGCAGGGATTTCCCTCGCGGTCGCGCATCGCGATGCGTTTGGCGAAATATCTGCCGATTTCGACTTCGAGAATTCCCGGACCGGAAAGATCGACGCCCCTTCGCTCGGCCGCGGTCTTGAAGAACATTTCTTCGAAATCCGAAGCCAGAATGGTCACCTCGACAGAATATCCGATGGGCGCCTCCACGATCGTGGCGGTGGAAATATTGCTCTGAAGATAGGCTTTCGGTTCGGCGGCGAGCGCCGGCGTCAAAAGCGGGAGAACGCCGCACGCCGCGCCGAAGCTGCGCAGGAAAGCGTCGGTGAAAGGCTTGCGATCCATTGGCCTTCGCTGGAAACTCACTCGGACGCGCCCCGATTTTGCAAGATCGCGCCGCAGCTTGATACGATATGATGATTTATAAGTTATTTCATATCGCCTGCTCTGGCAAGGCGAGAGCGGCGATACGCCGCCTTCTGAAATGATGAACGGCCAGCAACCAATGCGGCGCCGCAAAATTACAATTTCGACGTTATGTGCTTCTACAATGCGCACGCTGAAATTTCCGCCAAAGGCTTTTGTGGATGGCCTCATTCACCTTCGAATATTCGCGCCGTGGAGACGCGCCGCTCATCGCCGAGCGGATCGACGTCCCGAACGGCGCGGCCATCTGGTGCTATGTGGAAGTTCTCGCGCTTCGCGTCGGAGAAAGCCCCGGCGCCTTCATACGCGTGACCAATGAAGGCGGTCAGGCGGTCGTGCGCACCGGCGTCGCCACGGCCCTCGCCTCGATCGAGCAATGCCCCTGCGGCAGTTGCGCGGTGAAGGAAGCCGCGCGCGGCGGGCGGATTTTCAACGGCGATTTCCAGCTCTCGCCTTGCAGGAGCCTGGGGTCGTGCACCTGCAAGAGCTTTACGCAGACGGCGAACGTGGCGTAGCCGCCGACGCGCTTCGAGACGCCCGCCGCGCAGGCGTCTCGACAATGCGATTACCCGGTCAGTCGAATGCCGCCGGATCGAAGCTCCGGAACGTCGCGCAGAATTCGCAGGTGACGCCGATGCGGCCGTCGTCTCCCACCATGTCGGCGCGCTCCTGCGGCGTGAAGCTCTTCAACAGCCGCTCGATGCGCTCCGTCGAGCACCGGCAGAATTCCTCGACCGGGCGCTCGTTGAAAACTTTCACGCCGCGCTCGTGGAAAAGCCGGAACAACAGCCGCTCGCCCGAGAGCGACGGATCGACGAGTTCGTGATCCTCGATCGTGGCGGCGAGCGCCTGCCCTTCGGTCCAGGCGTCGTCTTCCTCTTGCGCGCCGCCGCCGTCGGGCGCGTCGCCCGGATCGAGATCGCGCAGGCGAGAGCCCGCGACAGGGAGATGTTGCAAAAGCAGGCCGCCGGCGCGCCAAGCGCGGCCGCCGGGCGTGACGACCTCGCCCACCGCGAGGCGCACGAAGGAGGGGATTTGCTCCGACTGGCGGAAATAAGCGTGTGCGGCTTCGGCGAGGCTCTCGCCTTCGAGGGGCACGACGCCCTGATAGCGGGCGGCGTCCTCCTCGCGCTCGATGGTGAGCGCGAGATGGCCGCGCCCGAGCAGAGCGGCGGGCTCGGGGTCGGAAATTTCGGCGAGCCGGGCGGCGTCGAAGCGGGCGAAGCCGCGAAGCTTGCCCGGCGCGTCGTAATCGACGACCAGCATGTCGACGGAGCCGTCGCTGCGCGTCTGCAGTTGGAAGCGCCCATGCGACTCCAGGATCGAGCCCAGGAGCGCCGCAAGCGCCATGGCCTCGCCGAGGAGGCGCGCGACCCGCGGCGGGTAGTCGTAATGTTTCAGCACCGCGTCGACCGTCGGTCCCAGCCGGACGAGCCGCCCGCGCAGATCGAGCGCCTCCACGGCGAAGGGCGTGACGCGATCGTCCTTCGCCTCGGACGAGACGAGGCGGCTCCGCGCCTCGACCATCAAGCGATCCCCGGCGCGAGGCACCATGCGAGCACGCCCTTCTGGGCGTGGAGCCGGTTCTCGGCCTCGTCGAAGACGACCGATTGCGGCCCGTCCATGACGTCGTCGGTGACTTCCTCGCCGCGATGGGCGGGCAGGCAATGCATGAAGACGGCGTCCTTGGCGGCGGCGCGCATGAGTTTGGCGTCGACCTGATATGGCGCGAGAACGGCGCGGCGGAAGTCCTCGTCTTCGTCGCCCATCGAGACCCAGCAATCGGTGACGACGGCGTCGACGCCCGCGACGGCGGCGTAAGGATCGCGCATGAGATTCATCGCCGCGCCATTCGCCCTGGCCCAGTCGATCAGGCTCTGGGGCGGCGCGAGCTCCGCCGGCGTCGCCACATTGATCGTGAAGCCGAGGCGCGCCGCGGCGTGGACCCAGCTCGCCAGCACATTGTTGCTGTCCCCGACCCAGGCGACGGCGCGGCCGTCGATCTGTCCCAGACGCTCTTCGAAGGTCAGGAGATCGGCCATGATCTGGCAGGGATGCGAAAGCTTGGTCAGTCCGTTGATGACCGGGACCGTGGCGTGGCGCGCGAGCTCCGTCAGATCGTCATGCGAGAGGATGCGGATCATCACCGCGTCGACGAAGCGCGACAGCACGCGCGCCGTATCGGCGATGGTCTCGCCGCGGCCGAGCTGCATCTCGCCGCCGGTGAGCATGATGGTCTCGCCGCCGAGATCGCGCATGGCGATGTCGAAGGAGACGCGCGTGCGGGTCGACGGCTTGTCGAAGACCATTGCGAGATATTTGCCGGCGAGCGGCCGCTCGGCCGGCGGCGCTCCCTTGACGCGTTTGGCCTTCAGCGACTTGGCCAGATCGAGAATGTGGCGCAGCTCCCCGCCGTTGAAATCCGACAGATCGAGGAAATGACGCGGCCGCGTCATCGAATGCGCGGTCATCACGCCGCTCCCAACTGCTTGGCTGGCGCGGCGAGCCGCGCGCAGGCTTTGTCGAGGCGTGAAACGGCCTCCGAAATATGGCCTTCGTCGATGATCAGCGGCGGCAGCAGGCGCACGACATTGTCGCCCGCGAGCACGGTCAGCAGACCTTCCGCGCGCGCGGCGGCGGCGAAATCGCCATTGGGGACGCGCGTCTTGACCCCGAACATCAGGCCCTCGCCGCGCGCCGTCTCGATGATTTTCGGATAGCGGTCCTCGAGTTCCGCGAGACGCTGGCGCAAGAGGCTCCCCAGCGCGGCGACGCGCGGCAGGAAACCTTCGGACAAGACGACGTCGAGCACGGCGCCGCCGACGGCGGTCGCGAGCGGATTGCCGCCGAAAGTCGAGCCATGCGTCCCGAGCGTCATACCCTTGGCCGCTTCGCTTGTCGCGAGGCAGGCGCCGATGGGGAAGCCGCCGCCGAGGCCCTTTGCGAGCGCGACGACGTCCGGCGCGACGCCGGCATGTTCGCAGGCGAGGAACTTGCCCGTGCGCCCCACGCCGCACTGAACTTCATCCAGCGCCATGAGCAGGCCCCGCGCGTCGCAGAGCTTGCGCAGTTCGAGCAGAAATTCCCTGGGGAAGACGCGCAGGCCGCCTTCGCCCTGAACGGGCTCCAGCAGGAAGCCGGCGGTTTCATCCGTAATCGCAGCCTCCACCGCTTCGAGATCGGCGAAGGGAACCTGGTCGAAGCCGGGCGTCGGCGCGCCGAAGCCGTCGAGATATTTCGGGTTTCCGCCAGCGGCGATGGTGGCCAGCGTGCGGCCGTGAAAGGCGCCTTCGAAGGTGATGAGGCGGTAGCGCTCAGGCTGGCCATTGGCCGCATGATATTTGCGGACGGTCTTGATGGCGCATTCGACCGCCTCGGCGCCCGAATTACAGAAGAACACGACGTCGGCGAAGGTCGCCTCGACCAGACGGCGCGCAAGCGCTTCCGCCTGCGGTATCTGGAAAAGGTTGGAGATATGCCAAGGCTTTTCCGCCGCGGCCTTCAGCGTCGCGACGAGATGCGGATGGTCGTGGCCGAGCGAGAGAACCGCAACGCCCGAGGCGAAGTCGAGATAGCGGTCGCCATTCTCCGCGAAGAGCCAGGGGCCTTCGCCGCGCGTGAAGATCACGTCGGCGCGCGCATAGGTCGGGTAGAGCGCAGAAGTCAAAAGCAAGCTCCAAGACCACTGGGCGGCCGATGCGCCGCCGCCTGAGCCCAAAAAACAAAGCGCCGCCCTTTGCAGGGCGGCAATTTGAGTGTCCGATTTTAAGCAAGCAGGCCCATTGGGTCAAATGCTAACAAGCGCGCAAGAGCGCGCAGCGCCCGCCAACGCCTCAGTTTTGCTCGAAAATCGCCATGCGGTGAGTCGCGCGGGCAACAGTCGCGGGCAAAAGCGCGCACAAACCCTGTTGAGAACCCCGCCTTTTGCTTGCCAGCGACTCACGCCCGTGATTCAAAAGAACGCGTTAGTTTTCTCGCCGGATCGGGCGCGTTTCTCCCGTATGGCGCTTCTCGTGTTTCGGTGCGCGTCGTATCGCCGCTGGTTCTTCCGGCGCAGCGGACGATGAGGGATTCTGTCGAATTCCACGCTCGAACCGGCCGCTTGGAGGTCAAATATGTCTTGGACCGATGAACGCGTCGAGCTGTTGCGTAAACTCTGGAGCGACGGCCTCAGCGCGAGTCAGGTGGCCGCCGAACTGGGTCCCGGCATCACGCGCAACGCCGTTATCGGCAAGATTCACCGGCTCGGTCTCGCGGAGCGCGCGAAGACCGCGAGCGCCCCCCGCCCCCGCGCCGCAAAGGCTCCCCGCACGGCGGCCGTCGGCGTCGCCGCGGCTCCCGCGCCGCGCGGCGGCGGACATGTGGTCCATGGCAATGTGGCGCTCGCTTTCGCGCCGCAGGCGCTCGTCGTCGCCCGCGCCCAGCCGGAAGAGGAAGTCGTCATTCCGATGTCCGAACGCGTGACGCTGATGGAGCTGCGCGAATCCATGTGCCGCTGGCCCATGGGCGATCCGACGACGCCCGAATTTCGTTTCTGCGGCGGCAAGTCGCCGATCGGCGGCGGGCCCTATTGCGCCCATCACGCGCGCGTCGCCTATCAGCCCGCGCAGGACCGCCGCCGCGCCCGCGAGCAGCTCAAGGCGCCGCGCTTCGCTTGACGGCGACGTGAGATAAGGCTGCGTCGAGGGCGCGCCCAAAGCGTTCCCGCGCTTGACGGCGAAGGCTAATCGCGGCCGAAAGTCTCGTCGAAGGAATAGCCCGAGCCGCGCACGGTGCGGATCGGGTCTTTCTCCCGCCCGCGAATAAGCGCCTTGCGGAGGCGTCCGACATGCACGTCGACCGTGCGCTCGTCGATCTCCGCCGACATGCCCCAGACGCTGTCGAGCAGCTGCGCGCGCGTAAAGACGCGGCCCGGCTTCTCCATGAAATATTCGAGCAGACGGAACTCGGTCGGGCCGAGATGGATCTCACGGCCGGAACGGCGCACCCGGCGCGTTTCCCGATCGAGGTCGATATCGCCCAGCGTCAGTTTCGAGGCGACGCGCTCAGGGCGGGCGCGGCGCAGGAGCGCGCGCACGCGGGCCATCAATTCCGGCGTCGAAAAGGGCTTCACCACATAGTCGTCGGCGCCGACCGAAAGGCCGCGCACGCGCTCGGCCTCTTCGCCCCGCGCCGTCAGCATGATGATCGGCATGTCCCGGGCGATGTCGCGGGCGCGCAGGCGCCGGCAGATTTCGAGTCCGGAAACGCCGGGCAGCATCCAATCGAGCAGAACGAGGTCTGGCGGCGACTCGGCGATGCGAAGCTCGGCTTCGTCGCCATTGTCGACATGCTCGACCTGATAGCCCTCGGCTTCGAGATTATAGACAAGGAGCGTCGCAAGCGGGACCTCGTCCTCAACGACGAGAATTCGCGGCGCGCGGTCGCTCTTGCCCTCGCGGAGAGCTGTTTGGACGATCGGTTCGTTCATTGCGCGGCTTCACCCTCGCCGGCGAAGCCGGCGGGGCGCAGCTTCGGCCGCTCCATCGGCATGGCCTCGCCGGTGACGAGATAGACGATCGTTTCGGAGATGTTGGTCGTGTGATCGCCGATGCGCTCGAGATTTTTCGAACAGAACAGGAGATGCGTGCAGAAGGAGATGTTGCGCGGATCCTCCATCATGAAGGTGAGAAGGTCGCGAAACACCGAGTCTTCCAGAGCGTCGAGATCGGCGTCGTTCTCCCAGACGGCGCGCGCCCGCTCGACGTCGCGCTCGGCATAGGCGTCGAGCGCGTCCTTGAGCTGCGTCGCCGCGATCTCATGCATCGATTTGAGGCCGACGATGGCGCGCGGCAGGCGGGCTTCCGTCGCGATCTTGAGCGTGCGCTTGGCGATGTTCTTGGCGAGATCGCCGATCCGTTCGATGTCGCCGGAGATGCGAATAGCGGCGATGCATTCGCGCAGATCGATGGCGAGCGGCTGGCGGCGGGCGATCGTCATGATCGCGGCTTCCTCGACCTCGCGCTGCAAAGCGTCGAGGCGGGGATCGCTCGAAACGACGCGCTTGGCGAGTTCGACGTCGAGATTCGACAAGGCCTCCATCGCCTCGGAGAGCATCTTTTCGGCGACGCCGCCCATTTCAGAGATGCGACGTCCCAACGCTTCGAGATCGCGGTCGTAGGACTTGACGGTATGGTCGGTCATCGCGATTTCCTTAAATGAGCTTCAGCCGAAGCGGCCGGTGATGTAGTCTTGGGTGCGCTTTTCTCTCGGCCTGTTGAAGACCTCGTCCGTATCCCCGAATTCGACAAGCTCGCCGAGATACATGAAGGCCGTATAGTCCGAGACGCGCACCGCCTGCTGCATGTTATGCGTGACGATGGCGATGGTGTATTGCGCGGCGAGCTCCTCGATCAGCTCCTCGACCTTGGCGGTCGAGATGGGATCGAGCGCGGAGCAGGGCTCGTCGAAAAGGATGACCTCCGGCTGCACGGCGACGCTGCGCGCGATGCAGAGACGCTGCTGCTGGCCGCCCGAGAGGCCGAGACCGCTCGACTGAAGCTTGTCCTTCACTTCGTCCCAAAGCGCCGCGCCGCGCAACGCCTGCTCGACGCGCGCGTCCATCTCGGCGCGCGAGAGCTTTTCATAGAGACGCACGCCGAAAGCCACATTCTCGTAGATCGACATGGGGAAGGGCGTCGGCTTCTGGAAGATCATGCCGATGCGCGCGCGCAGCGCATTGAGGTCGACCGCGGGATCGAGAATATTCTCTCCGTCGAGCAGCACCTCGCCATCGGCGCGCTGGCCGGGATAGAGATCGTACATCCGGTTCAGCACGCGCAGCAATGTCGACTTGCCGCAGCCCGACGGCCCGATGAAGGCCGTCACCTTGTTGGCGTGCAGCGGCAGCGAGATGGACTTCAGCGAGCGCGTCGAGCCGTAATAGAAATCCAGACTGCGAACCGAAACCTTGGTTACAGTGTGTTCTTTCACCTGAGCGGGGGCGTTCATTTCGCTTTTCTCCGGCCGGCGCTCAAGGCGCGGGCTGTAATCGACAAGGCAAGCACGGCGACAGTGATGAGCAGCGCGCCGGTCCAGGCCAACTGCTGCCAATCCTTGTAGGGCGACAATGCGAACTGGAAGATGACAACCGGCAGGCTCGCCATCGGCGCATTGAGATCCGTGCTCCAGAACTGGTTGTTCAGCGCGGTGAAGAGAAGCGGCGCCGTCTCGCCCGAGACGCGCGCGACCGCGAGCAGGACCCCGGTGACGATGCCGGCCTTCGCCGCGCGATAGGCGACATGCACGATGACATGCGCGCGCGGGGCGCCGAGCGCGGCCGCCGCCTCGCGCAGCGAACCCGGCACAAGCAACAGCATGTCCTCCGTCGTGCGGAGAACGACCGGCACGACGAGGATCGAGAGCGCGACCGCGCCGGATATGCCGGAGAAATGGCCCATCGGCGCGACGAGCAGGGTGTAGACGAAGAGGCCGATGACGATGGACGGCGCGCTGAGCAGAATGTCGTTGATGAAGCGCACCACCGTGGTGAGCTTCGAGTAGCGGCCGTATTCCGCCATATAGGTGCCGGCGAGCATGCCGAGCGGCGTGCCGATCGCGACGCCGATGACCGTCATGAGGAGCGAGCCGGCGATCGCGTTCATCAGGCCGCCCTGGCTGCCGGGCGGCGGCGTCATCTGCGTGAAGACCGCGGGCGACAGACCCTTGACGCCTTCATAGAAAAGCGAAGCGAGGATCAGAAAGAGCCAGGCGAGGCCGAATATCGCGGCCCCCCAGGCGAGACCCGTCGCCATCGAATTGCGCTTGCGGCGCGCGGCGTAGAGAGACATGGCGCGCTTTTCCTTAAGCCGACTTCCGCTCGATGCGCATCAGCATGTAACGCGCGATCGCGAGGACGATGAAGGTGATGACGAAGAGGATGAGGCCGAGCTCGATGAGAGCGGAAGTGTAGATGTCGCCGACGGCCTCGGTGAACTCATTGGCGATCGTCGCGGAGATCGTCGTGCCCGGCGCCAGCAGAGAGGGCGAGACCTTGTGGGCGTTGCCGATGACGAAAGTGACGGCCATCGTCTCGCCGAGCGCGCGGCCGAGCCCGAGCATGACGCCGCCGATCACGCCGACGCGCGTATAGGGCAGTACGACATGGCGCATCATCTCCCATGTCGTGCAGCCGAGGCCCGTCGCCGCTTCCTTGAGAACCGGAGGAACCGTATCGAAGACGTCTCGCGAGATCGAGGCGATGAAGGGCAGGACCATGATGGCGAGGATGAAGCCCGCCGTCAGCATGCCGATGCCGTAAGGCGGCCCGGCGAAGAGGGTCGAGAGCACCGGCACGTCGCCAAAGAGCGAGATCAGCCCCGGCTGGACGTAGGTCTGGACGAAAGGCGCCAGAACGAAGAGACCCCAAATGCCGTAGATGATCGAGGGAATGCCGGCGAGCAGCTCGATCGCGACGCCGATCGGCCGGCGCAGCGGATGGGGGCAGAGCTCGGTGAGGAAGGTCGCGACGCCGAGGCCCACCGGCACCGCGATGAGCATGGCGATGATCGACGTGACGATCGTGCCGTAGATCGCCGGCATCGCGCCGAAATTGTCCGTGACCGGGTTCCAGGCCTGCGAGAAGAGGAAGCCGACGCCGAAGGCCTTGATCGCCGGCAGAGAACCGTGGACCAGGGACAGGATGACGCCGCCGAGGAGCGCCAGCACGATGATCGCGGCGATACGCGTCACTTGATGGAAAATGCGGTCGACAAGCGCGATTCCGGCAAGCGCGTTTGCGCGATCGACGGGCGCGGAACGGCTTGGAGCCACGCTTTCCAGGATCACATCCGACATTGTTCCAGCCTCGTTGGATTCACGCCTTGGCTCGGTCGTCGTCATTTAGAACTCCCGACGCCGGTTCGTTCGAACCGGCGTCCTTTCTTTATGGCGGCTCATCTTTGAACCGCCGGCGCGGACGCCGCAATCGGGCGTCGCTGCGGCTTAATGCGCGAGCGGCTTTCCGTCGGCGCCCTTCACATTCGCCCAGCTCTTCTTGATGAGCTCGACGACCGGCTTGGGCATCGGGATATAGTCCAGCTCCTCGGCCTGCTTGGCGCCCTTGTCGAAGGCCCAGCCAAAGAATTTCAGCGCTTCCGCGGCGGCGGCCTCGTCCTTCGGGTCCTTCGGCAGAAGGATGAAGGTCGCGGCGGAGATCGGCCAGGACTTGGCGCCCGGCTCGTTGGTGATGATCTGGTAGAAGCCCGGCGCCTTCGCCCAATCGGCGCTGGCGGCGGCGGACTGGAAGCTCTCCAGGCCCGGCGCGACGACCTTGCCGGCGGCGTTCACGAGCTTCGTGTGCGTCAGCTTGTTCTGCTTGGCGTAGGCATATTCGACATAGCCGATCGCGCCCTTGGTGTTGGACACGTTGTTGGCGACGCCTTCATTGCCCTTGGCGCCGATGCCGGCCGGCCATTCGACGGCCGACTCTTCGCCGACCTTGCTCTTCCAGTCCGCGGAGACCTTGGAGAGATAGTTGGTGAAGTTGAAGGTCGTGCCCGATCCGTCCGAACGGTGAACGACGACGATCGGCGTGGCGGAAAGCTTGGCCTTCGGATTCAGCTTCTTGATCGCCGCGTCGTCCCAGCTCTTGATGTCCCCGAGGAAGATCTTGGCGACGGTCGGGCCGTCGAGAACGAGATCGCCGGGCGCGACGCCGTCGAGATTGACGACCATCACGATGCCGCCGATGACCTGCGGCCACTGCACCAGGCTGCCGGCGTCGAGTTCGTCCGCCTTCAGCGGCTTGTCGGAGGCGCCGAAGGTGACGGTGCGGGCCTTGATCTGCTTGATGCCGCCGCCGGAGCCGATCGACTGGTAATTGAGGCCGTTGCCGGTTTCCGCCTTATAGGTCTCCGCCCATTTGGCGTAGATCGGATAGGGGAAGGTGGCGCCGGCGCCAGAAATGTCCAGGGCGAGCGCGGCGCCGGCCATAGCTGCGACGGCGGCGGTCGCGATGGCGGCGCGCGTCAAAATCTTGGAGATCATTTGATGATCGCTTTCAGCTCGAGAACCAATCGAGAGGCGCGCAGCGCCTGCTCCGCTTCGTTCTTAGCGACGCGGCAACAGAGTTTTGTGACGTTTATGTTACAATTTTATGACTATAATAACTGCAAATATTCAACTACTTACTAGCATGTTGCAGAGCGGCGTCGACGGCGGGGAGCGTTACGCGGAACAGTGATCCCGCCCCCAATCCGGACTCGATGCCGAGCCTTCCGCGATGGCGAAGGACGATGTGCTTGACGATCGCGAGCCCGAGCCCCGTCCCGCCTTTCGCGCGGCTCTTGCCGGCGTCGACGCGATAGAAGCGCTCGGTCAGGCGCGGAATATGCTCCTGCGCCACGCCCGGCCCATGGTCGCGCACGGAGAAGACGGCGTAGACGCCCTTTCGCGCCAGATTGAGTTCGATGGGACGGGGCGCGCCTTCGCATCGGCCGTATTTGATCGCGTTCTCGACGAGATTTTCGACGATGCGCGCAAGTTCGTCGCGATCGCCGGGGACGATGACGTTGGGTTCGAGATCGAGCGCGAGCGGAATGTCGTTTTCCTCGGCCATCGGCGTGAGCGTGTCGACGATATGCGCGACGAGCATGGTGAAATCGACGCTCTCGGCCGGCCGCACATGCATATGCTGTTCGATGCGCGAGAGCGACAGCAGATCGTCGACGAGACGCGCCATGCGCTGCGCCTGTTCGCGCATGATGCTCAGAAATCTGTCTCGCGCCGCGGGATCGTTCTTCGCCGGCCCCTGCAGGGTCTCGACGAAGCCGAGAAGCGACGCGAGCGGGGTGCGCAATTCATGGCTGGCGTTGGCGACGAAATCGACGCGCATGCGCTCGACGCGATGCGCCTCGGTGAGATCGCGCATGCTGATCATCGCCGCCGTCTCATAGCCCGCGAAGTGGATGGGCGCGATATGCGCTTCGAACCAGCGCTCGAGCGGCAGACGCTCGACCCATGACGCCTTTTCCGCCTTGCCGCCGGCGAGGACGCGCATGGCGGCGTCGAGCATGTCGGGCGAGCGGAGGCTGCGGGAAAGAGGCTCGCCGATGCGCAGCGTCGGCGCCAGCGCGCGCGCCGCGCCGTTGAAGGCGAGCGCATGGGTCTCGGCGTCGATGACGAAGACTGGCTCCGGAAAGGCGTCGATAACCGGGCCGAGCTTATCTTCGGCGGGCCATTTTTTCGGCGGCATTGCGTTTGGCTTTCAGGTCAATCGCTCAAGGCGCGCGTTCTTCAATGATGCGCGCGACCGCTTCGCGCAAGGCGCCCCAGCGGCGCGCGCCTTCGTCTGCGCCGAGCACCGCCAGGGCGACGATGAAGGGCAGGAAGTAATAAATGACGCGGAACAGAAGAAGCGAGGCCAGCACGCTTTCCTGCGACGCGCCCGGCAGCGCGTGCAGCATGGTGGCCTCGAAGACGCCGATGCCGCCCGGCGCGTGACTCACCACGCCGAGGCTGCAGGCGAAGACATAGACGGCGAGAAAGGCCGTGAAGTCGAGATGCACGCCCTGCGGCAGCAGCATGTAAAGCGCCGCCGCCGCCGCGCAGATGTCGACGGCGCCGACGATCACTTGCGCGATCGTCGATCCGACGCCCGGCATCTCCAGCACATGGCCGCGAAGACGGATATGGCGCGGCTCCAGCGCGACCCAGGCCCCATAGCCCGCGACGCCGGCGAGAATGAGAACGCCGAGCGCCATATGCATCGCGACGGGAAGACCATCGAGCGCGGCGAGGGATTCCGCTCCCTTCACCAGCGCGAAGCCGATGACCGTCGTCATGCCCAGCCAGAAGGTGACCCCGGTGATGACCGTGATGTTTGCGACCTGCAGCGCGGTCATCTGCACGCGGGAATAGATCCAGTAGCGTATCGCGGCGCCGGTGACGACCGGAAAGCCGAGATTGAAGGACAGCGCGAAACTCGCGAAAGACGCCAGCGCCGTGATGCGATAGGGCGCGTGATGACGGATCTGGCGCAAGGCGGCGAAGTCGTAGCCCGTCAGCGCGACATAGGAGATCGTCACGCAGAAGAGCGCGGCGAGGATCTGGGCGCCGCTCGTCGCCTTCAGCGCCTCAACAAGATCCGCGTAACGGATATTGGAGAGAACGCCGGCGAGGATATAGGCGGCGACGCCGAAAAGCGCGAGACTTGCGAGCGCTCCGAAAATATGGACGGCGCCATGCGGCAGTCGGTCTTGCAAGGTCTCGAAAAAGCTTTTGCGCCTGATGACGGCTGGCAGGCCGGGCTGTGAAGAGATAGCGAGGTCCTCGTCTTTTCGCATCTGCCGCTCGCGTGAAGGGCGAAGCCCGGTCGTGCGACCGGCGCCGCCAAACGACTTCGTCTGGAAAACATGACGTCAAGATGACGCGCGGACGCTTTGTAGCTTGGGAGCGCCTGTCGATGAGTCAAGACGCGGCTTTCAGGAAAGACCGTGGACGAACCAGCGCGGCGCTTGCGTCTCCTGTGCATAAAGCCCTTCGCGGAAAAGCCAGAAGAGCCGGCCGTCCCTGTCCTGCGCGTGGAAATAATCCCGGGTGAGGCCGTCCCGCGCCTCGCCCCACCAGGGCGGCGCGAGGCGCTCCGGCCCCTCATAGGCGACGACGTCATGCAGCACGCGCCGCCAGCGGAAGCGCAAGGGCGGGCCGTCGGGAAAAAGGGCGATCGTTTCGATAGGCTCCGGGCGCTCGAAGAGCCGCAGCGGCCGCACCGCCTCCTGCGGCGGGAAGCTTTGCGGCGGGCCGAACGCGGCCGGAACGGCGGCGACGGCGAATTCGGGGAGATGCGCCTCCTGCGCATGGAGCCGCCGCACCCGGCGAAGGCCGAGCCGCGCGCCGAGCCTGTCGAGAAGATCGGCGAAATCGGCGTCATTCGCCTCCCCACGAAAATCCGTCCGTGAATTGGAGACGGCGAACGCCGTCTGCGGCGGCGGCGCGGTTTCGACTTCGCGCGCGCAAAGGCGCAGCACGTCGAAGCCATAGCCGGTGTCGAGCCCCTCTTCCGCTATCGCCGCGAGCCGCTCGATGAGCAGCGCGGCGAGGCGGGCGGGATCGCGCAAGGGCCGGCTCGTCCCGGCCGCAATGCGCTTCACGGCGCCGTCGACGCGGTAGAAGACGGCCTCAAGCCGCCGCGCGCCGACGCCCGCGCGCTCGAGCATGGGGCAAAGACCGGCGGCGAGGCGCTCGAGCGTCGCCTCGAGATCGGCCTGCTGCGTCAGCCCGTCCGGAAAGCGGCGTTCGGCGATGAAGGCCGGGGCCTCGAAACGGGGGGTTATGGGGTCGCGTATCCGGCAGGTCAGCGCGTCGAGCCGAGTCAGCGCCTCGCGACCGAAACGGGCGGCGAGCGGCGCGCGGGGGCGCGAGAGAAGATCGCCGACGGAACGGAGCCCGGCGCGGCGCATGCCGGCGCGCGTTTCCGCCGCCACGCCCAGCGCGTCGATGGGCAAGCCCGCGGCGAGCGCGTCCAATTCGTCCTGCGCCGCCGCCTCCGCGACGCGCCTCACATTGGAAAAGCGCGCCAGCGCGCGGGCGAGCGCGGGTCCCGGGGCCAGCGCGGCGCGGGCGGAAAAACCGAGGCGCCGCAGCCGGGTTTCGATGTCGTCGAGAAGCGCGGCCTCGCCGCCGAAGAGATGCGCCGCGCCCGTCACGTCGAGCATCAGCCCGTCCGGCGGATCAGGCGCGGCGAGCGGCGTGAAGCGGCGGCTCCAATCGGCGAGGGCTTCAATGAGCGCGGCGTCGGCTTGCGGGTCGGCCTCGGCGAGCGCCAGCGTCGGACAGCGGGCGCGGGCGTCAACGACCGCGAGGCCGGGGACGAGTCCGAGCTTTTGGGCGCACGCGTCGACGGCCGTGAGCCGCTCCGCCCCCTTCACGCGGGCGTAAAGGGCCAGAGCCGCGCGCTCCGAACCTTTGGAAGTTTCAGGCGCGGCGCCGTTCAGGCTCCGCAACAACCGGTCGGTCGGAAGCCTCGGCAGGAAGACGCTTAGAAAACGCATGACGGAACGCTGCTTTTTCAGGATCGAAGACGATGTCGCGCCATTGCGACGGATCGATTTCGCCAAAGAGGCCGGCGCGGGCCTTCAAGACCCGCAGCCGCCAGCGGAAGGGAGCGAAGGGCAAAAGCGGCGGCCGGACGCTTCGAGACGCCTGCCGCGCAGGTTCCTCGGCATGGGAGCGCATGTGCGGCGGCGCGGCGGCGATCTCCGCGCGCAGCTCCGCGGCGCTGGAGAAACGCGCCGCCTCGCTCCCCTGCGGCGCGAGCAGGCCCAGCGTCCCGCCCCGCCGCGCCGCGAGCAGAAGGCGGCGCGAGGCGGCGAGATCGTAAA
Organism: Methylocystis parvus OBBP; assembly: GCF_027571405.1. GTDB lineage: Bacteria > Pseudomonadota > Alphaproteobacteria > Rhizobiales > Beijerinckiaceae > Methylocystis > Methylocystis parva. Next base: position 2,959,626 of record NZ_CP092968.1, on the reverse strand, counting down.
GCCGGGGATCGACCGCGCTTTCGGCGACGACGGCCGCGCAGGCGGGGCTTCTCAGCGCCTCCTCCATGGCCCAGAGCGTCTCGCGCGGCCGGCGCGCGCGCACGAGCGCGAAGCGGGAAAGATCGAGCCCCGCCCCCGCGAGACCCCGCCCATAAGGCAGGCCGAACTCCCCGGCGCCGAAATCCTCTACAATGAAGACCATCGCCCCGCCGCCCCGCGCCGCCCGGGCGCGCAGCGCCATGGCCAGAGCGAAGGCCGCGGCTGCGGGAACGTCCGGCGGGCGGGCGGAAAAGATTTCGGCGAGCCCCCCGCATCCTGCGAAAAGCGCATCGAGAAAACCGCTCCCCGCCGCACGCGGACGCGCCGCGCCGTCCCGCGCCTCGATCGCGGCGATCCGGCGACGCAAAAAGCCGATGCGTTCCGATAAGCCGCCCTGCGACATCGGTTCCCGAATTCCTAATTTTGCGAGAGGCGCCTGGGCGCGTGTTCGATATTTGTTCTCACAGCCGAAAGAGTCAAGCAAAAGAGTCCGCCGCCGGGTCGGGGTTGATCCGCACGAGAGGCGGCCTAGCTGCCCGGAAGCCGGGGGACGCGAACCACGGGGAAAAGCGATGCACATGATGTCGAGCGAGATGCAGCGCTGCATCGACGAATGTCTGCGCTGCTATCAGATGTGTTTCGGAATGGCGATGACGCATTGCCTCGAAAAGGGCGGCGACCATGTGAAGCCTCCGCATTTTCGCGCCATGATCGCCTGCGGCGAGATGTGCCGCGACGCCGCCGGCATGATGCTGATGAAGGCCCCGCGCGCCGCCGATTTCTGCCGTCTCTGCGCCGATGTCTGCGAGGATTGCGCAAAGGAATGCGATCCGATCCCCGACATGAAGGACTGCGCCGCTGAATGCCGCCGCTGCGCGGAGGAATGCCGCAAGATGAGCGGACGTAAGATGGCGGCGTGACGCCTTCTCGCCGCTCATCTCTGTATGCAGAATTGCGCGGCGATTATCGTTCCCATAATATTCCGTAGCGGTTACACTGCGCGTAACCGCGCGGAGATGCAAAGCGAAGTCGCACAGGACGGCTCCATCGCTTCGATCCAGTTGAGGATCGAACGCATCGAAAAACGCCTGAACCTCGTAGGCGGTTGAAGACAGACGGCCCTATTTCTTCCTCAACCCCAAAATATGCGCCGTCGCCTTGTCGATCTCGTCGGCCCCGAGGATGAAATCCGGCATGTTCTTGTGCGAAGAGCGCAGGAAGACCTTGATCGACAGCTCCGTCGTCGAGGGCATTTTCGCCACATCGACGAAGCGCGGCGCCTTGGGGTCCGGGCTCTTGGCGTTGGGGTCGGCGTCGACCGCATGGCAGGTCGCGCAAACGCCTTCTATGAGCCCCGTCCCGGAGCCTGAACTGGCGCTCTCCGCCACACCCGGCGCGGCGCCGGAAAGGAAAATGAACATCGAGAAAAGCGCGCGTTTCATTTATCCTCTCCTCTCATCTTTTCTTTTCACGCCTTCCGTCGCCGAACCGGTTTCCACTTCGGCGGGAAGCGCGATTCACTCGCCCCCGTTCAAATCCTCCGGGCGCGGCTGCAGCATGATATTGTAGCCGGCGTCGACGAGATGGATCTCGCCGGTCACGCCGCCGGAAAGCTCGGACAAGAAGTAGAGAGCCGAGCCGCCGATTTCATCCAGCGTGATCATTCGCCGCAGCGGGCAGTGCTGCTTCTGAAAGGCGCCCATCGCCCGCGCGCCGGTGATGCCGGCGCCGGCCATTGTGCGCACCGGTCCGGGCGACAGCGCGTTGACGCGAATGCCGCGATCGCCGAAATCCGCCGCGAGATAGCGCACGGAGGAATCGAGCGCCGCCTTGGCGACGCCCATGACATTGTAATTCGGCATGACATGCGTGCCACCGCCGAAGCTCACCGTCACCATGGAGCCGCCGTCCTTCATCATCGCCGCGGCGCGCTTTGCGGCCTCCGTGAAGGAGAAGCAGGAAATGACCATGGTGCGGATGAAATTCTCGCGCGACGTGTCGGCGTAGAGGCCCTTCAATTCGCTCTTGTCGGAATAGGCGATGGAATGGACGAGGAAGTCCATCTCGCCCCATTCCTCCTTGAGGCGCGCGAAAACGGCGTCGACGGTGGAGATGTCCTCGGCGTCACAGGGGAGCACGAGATTGGAGCCCATCTCCTCGGCGAGCGGTTTCACGCGCTTGCCCAGCGCCTCGCCCTGATAGGTGAAGGCGAGCTGCGCGCCATGGCGGGCCAGCACGCGCGCAATTCCGTAGGCGATCGAATGATCGTTCGCGACGCCCATCACGAGCCCGCGCTTACCCTGCATCAAACTGGAAGAAACCGTCATCTAGCGTTTGTCCTCACGCAATGGAAAAAGCCGCCCGGCCTATTTTCCGGGCGCTTTGCGGGGCTGGTAATCCCCCTCGAAATCACAGGCCACGCCGTGCCAGGCGAGACAGCCCTTCTCTTTCACCGAAAGCGACTCGCCGCTGCGCTTCGCCCTCACGACGCATTTGTCCGAAGCGCCGAAAGGCTCCTTGGGTCGCATGACGAGCGCGCCGTTGCGGACGACGCCGCGCCCATCGAGCTTGCCCTCGCAGCCCCGGTTCGAGACGTCGAATTTGACGCCATAGCGCCCGTCCGGCGATTTCTCGACATCGAGGAACTGATGGCCGTCTTCGTCGCCGACGAGATACTTTCCTTGAAACGCGGAACTCGCCGCCGGGGTCGCGAGAACGAGCCCGGCGACGGCAAATCGCAAGGCGCGTTTTTTCATCAGGCGTCTGGATGCTTGAAGATCAGCGTGGCGTTGGTGCCGCCGAAGCCGAAGGAGTTCGACAGCACGGCGCCGAGCTTCACATTGTCGCGGCGCTCGCGCATGATCGGCATGTCGGCGAAATCCGGATCAAGCTCCTCGATATTGGCGCTCTCGCAGATGAAGCCGTTCTGCATCATCAGCAGCGAATAGATCGCCTCCTGCACGCCGGTGGCGCCGAGCGAATGGCCGGTGAGCGATTTGGTGGCGGCGATGGGCGGGCATTTGTCGCCCGTTCCGAAGACGACGCGCAGCGCCTCGATCTCCTTGGCGTCGCCGACCGGCGTCGCGGTGGCGTGCGGATTGATGTAGTCGATCGGGCATTTCACGGTGGCGAGCGCCTGCTGCATGCAGCGCACCGCGCCTTCGCCCGAGGGCGCGACCATGTCATGGCCGTCGGAGGTCGCGCCATAGCCGGCGACTTCGGCGTAGATCTTCGCGCCGCGGGCCTTGGCGTGCTCATATTCCTCGAGCACCAGCACGCCCGCGCCGCCCGCGATCACGAAGCCGTCGCGATTCTTGTCATAGGCGCGCGAGGCCGTCGCCGGGCGGTCATTATAGGAAGAGGACATGGCGCCCATCGCGTCGAAGAGGACGGAGAGCTCCCATTCCAGCTCCTCGCAGCCGCCGGCGAAAATCATGTCCTGCTTGCCGTACTGGATCAGCTCATAGGCGTTGCCGATGCAGTGGTTCGACGTCGCGCAGGCGGAAGAGATGGAATAGTTCACGCCCTTGATCTTGAACCAGACGGCCAGCGTCGCCGAAGCCGTCGACGACATGCATTTCGGCACGGCGAAGGGGCCGACGCGCTTGGGGCCCTTTGTGCGGGTGATGTCCGCCGACTCGACGAGCGTATGGGTGGAGGGTCCGCCCGAGCCCATGATGATGCCGGTGCGCTCATTGGAGATTTCCGCCTCGGTGAGGCCGGCGTCGCGGATCGCCTGATCCATGGCGACATGGTTCCAGGCCGTGCCGGTCGCGTGAAAGCGCATGGCGCGCCGGTCGACGACCGTCGCGGGGTCGAGCGTCGGCAGGCCGTAGACCTGCGAGCGGAAGCCGAGTTCGGCGTATTTCTCCGACCGCACGATGCCGGGCTTCGCCTCGCGCAGCGAGGCGAGCACTTCCTGCGTCGTATTGCCGATCGACGACACGATGCCCATGCCGGTGACGACGACTCGTCTCATCTTTCTCTCCCCTGGCGGCGGCCCTCGCCGCTTCGCATGCCGGGCGGTTTTCCTCGCCCTTCGAGACGGCGGCTGCGCCGCCTCCTCAGGATGAGGAAAACCGCCCGGCGCCGTCTACCCTATCCAGAACCTCATCCTGAGGAGCGAGCGAAGCTCGCGTCTCGAAGGATGCGGCTGCCGTACTTTATTCTGCCATTCCGTCCCGCTCACGCCGGCGCGAGGCAGACTTTGAGGTCCTTGGCCTCGTATATGCGCTCGCCATCCGCCGCGACCCAGCCGTCGGCGAGGCCGATCACCAGCTTGCCGGTGCGCACGCGGGTGAAATCGATGCCATAGGTCACGAGCTTGGTGTGCGGGCGCACCTGACCCGAGAATTTCACCTCGCCGACGCCGAGCGCCATGCCGCGGCCGGGATTGCCCAGCCAGGCGATGTAAAAGCCGACCATCTGCCACAGCGCGTCGAGGCCGAGGCAGCCGGGCATGACGGGATTGCCCTTGAAATGGCAGTCGAAGAACCAGAGGCTCGGCTTCACGTCGAGCTCGGCGCGCATATAGCCCTTGCCATGGGCGCCGCCCTCTTCGAAAATTTCGGTGATGCGGTCGAACATCAGCATCGGCGGCAGGGGCAATTGCGCATTGCCGGGGCCGAACAGCTCCTCGCGTCCGCAGGCCAACAAATCCTCATAGCCGAATGACGAGCGTCTCTCGCTCATGTGCGTTAAGCCTCCGCTGGAGCTTGTCGACAAGCCCTGTTCCCCACCCTGCGCGATTTCCTCGTCGAGAGGCGCGCCGCCCGCTTGTTATGCCCCGGCTTCACGCCGTCTGGGCGAAGCCGGCTCTTATGGGCGGACGATCCGTAACATAGCCAAAGGCGCGCCGGAAGCGCCTGCTTCCCGCCGGCTTCGGGGCCGCCGCGGCGCAGAAAGCCGCGCGGGAAGTTGAGGTTTCCGCGGTTTTTTGGTATTGGTCAAAGAAATTCTGGGTGTCATGAGCCGCCGAAACATGGACGCTTTCGCCAACCGACCGCTCTTGCCGGACTTTCCGGAGCGCAAATCCGTCCACGACATGTTGACGGCGGCGGGGCTGCGCCCGACCCGCCAGCGTCTCGCGCTGGGCGAATTACTCTTTCAGGGTTACGACCGCCATGTGACGGCCGAGCGCCTTTATGACGAAGCGGTGGCCGCCAATCTCTCGGTCTCCCTCGCCACGGTCTACAATACGCTGCATCAGTTCACGGACGCCGGGCTGCTGCGTGAGATCGCGGTCGACGGCGCGCGGGTCTATTTCGACACCAATGTCAGCGCCCATCACCATTTCCTGATCGAGGAGGACGGCGAGCTTCACGACATTCCCGGCTCCAAGGTCGCGGTCATGGACCTGCCGACGCCGCCCAAGGGGATGCGGATCGATCGCGTCGACGTCGTCGTCCGGCTGCGGCGGGACGAGGGCTAGGCCTGCCCGACAAACGCGCCGCGACCCGCCTTGACGGCTCGTCGGGCGACGCCACTTCCCTTGTTTAAGAACCCAAGCCCGCGCGCGACGCCGAGGAGCGGGAACGGATTCTTTTGCGGCTTTCGCGGAAAAGACGGGGTGACGCGATGGGCCTGCCGCCTGCGCATGCAGAACCGGAAATCAGCTATGCGCAGTTCAAAGCGCTCGCCAACTCGATCCCGAATCTGGCCTGGATGGCGCGGCCCGACGGCTGGGTCCTCTGGTACAACAGACGTTGGTACGAATATACGGGGACGACGCCGGAAGAGATGGCCGGCTGGGGCTGGCAATCGGTGCACCATCCCGACGTGCTCCCCAAAATGCTTGAACGCTGGATATACGCCATCGAGCGCGGCGAATCCTTCGAGATGACCTTCCCGCTGCGCGGGAAAGACGGGGCGTACAGACCGTTCCTGACGCGCATCCAGCCGCTTCGGGAAAACGGCTCCATCGTCGGCTGGTACGGCTCGAACACCGACGTCACCGAACAGGAGCGCGATCGCGAAAGATTGCAGCTTCTCGTCAACGAACTCAATCACCGGGTCAAGAATACGCTCGCGACGATTCACTCCATCGCCGCGCATTCCTTGCGCGAGATGAAGCCCGACGCCGCCGAGCTTTTCGAAAACCGACTCCTCGCCCTCGCCGCCGTGCACGACATTCTCACAAGTGAGAGCTGGACGCGCGCCAAGATCGTCGAACTGGTCCGGACGGCGATCGCCCCGGCGGGCGCAGCCAATTTCGACGTCGACGGACCCGAGGTCGATCTCTCGCCCAGCGTCGCCGCCGCGCTCGCCATGACCCTGCATGAACTCTGCACCAACGCCGTTAAATTCGGCTCCCTCTCCGGAGACGGGCGGGTCGCGATAAGCTGGCGCGTCGATTTCTGCGCCATCGCGCCGCGCCTAATTTTTTCATGGCTGGAGACGGGCGGCCCCGCCGTCGCGGCGCCGAGCCGGAAGGGTTTCGGAACGCGGCTGATCGAACGCACGCTCGCCGCCGACGCCGGCGGCGCGGTGCGGCTCGATTATGCGCCGCAGGGATTGCGCTGCGACATCCATGTTCCCCTTTGCGCAGAGGTGCTGAAATGACTCCCCGCGTCCTGATCGTCGAAGACGAGGCGGTGATCGCCATGGCCCTGGAGCTTTTTCTGGAGGAGCTGGCCTGCGAGGTCGTCGGCGTCGCGGGGAATGTCCAGCAGGCGCTGGAGCTGGCGGCGACAGGCGATTTCGATCTCGCTTTTCTCGACGTCAATCTCAATGGACAGAAAGCCCATGTCCTGCCGGGCGTGCTCGAAAGACGAAAGAAGCCTTTCGCCTTCGTGACCGGCTATGGCGCGCACGGCGTTCTGGCCGCGCATGCGGCGGCGCCGGTGGTGACCAAGCCCTTCAGCAAGGCCATGCTGGCGAGCTGCCTCGAGCAACTCAAGTCGCGCCTGCCGTAAGGGCGCCTACTCCACTTTTTCGCCGGGATAGACGCCCCAGAGATTTTCCTGCGGCATATAGCCGTCGAAGCCTTGCCCCGCGAGGCGGCACCATTTGCCGTCGCAGCCGCGCAGACTTCCGATCACCCCCGGGCCGAGCTTGGCGACCGGGGTCGCATGGTCCGGGGCGACGAGCGTTTGCGGCTCCTTCTTCCAGGGCGCGACGAGGGCGGTCCGTCGTCCCGAAAGGAGCGAATGCAGCACCCAGCCTTCGGAGCCCTCCGAATCGCGAATCTTCCGCCAGGTCTCGAATTCGGCGGTGATTTCCACAGGCAGGCCGGCGCGCTGATAGATCCAGACCGTGGGATGCTCCTTGCTCGGCCCCTCGCGGACGTTCACGCGGTCGGATTTGAGGCTGACATATCGCGGAATGGGCAAATTGCTCACCGGCCCCTTTTGTGGCTCCTGCGCCGTGGCGGCCGTGGCGGCCAGAAGAAGGGCAAGAAGGCCGAGACTCGCGCACAAGCCCGTCGAATTTTCGCTTTCCCGTCGCCGCATGATGGAGTCGATCGCTCGTCTTGTCTTTGGCCCGTCATCTGCTAGGAACGAAAATGCAGCAACGGTGGCATCGTCTTTATGTCGCTTGCCGTCGTTAAGACCGGGTTGAAGGCGAGCGGATCGCCGCGTCGCTTGCGCAATTTTCTCGCCCCTGGCCGGCGGGAGTGTCGCGGTCTAGATGGGTTGTAACGGGTTTTTCGAGTTTTCGCTACGCAGCAAAAACCGAGCGAGCCGGGAGGACGAAGCGCAACATGCCGAAAAAGAAGCCGCTCGTTGTCGTGACGCGCCGCCTGCCGGAAGTGATCGAGACCCGCATGTGCGAGCTCTTCGACACCCGGCTCAATGAGAGCGACAAGCCGCTCACGCCTGAAGAGCTGGCGGAGGCGATGCGCACCGCCGAGGTGCTGGTGCCGACCATCACCGACAGGATCGATTCGCACCTCATCGCGCAGGCCGGCGAGCAGATGAAGCTCATCGCCAATTTCGGCAATGGCGTCGACAATATCGACGTCGCGTCCGCCCTCGGCCGCTCCGTCACTGTGACCAACACGCCCGGCGTGCTGACGGAAGACACGGCCGACATGACGATGGCGCTGATCCTCTCGGTGGCGCGCCGGCTCGTCGAGGGCGCGCGGGCGATCCCGGAGGGCACATGGGCCGGATGGTCGCCGACCTGGATGCTCGGCCACCGCATCACCGGCAAGCGCCTTGGCATCGTCGGCATGGGCCGCATCGGCCAGGCGCTGGCGCGCCGCGCCAAGGCCTTCGGCCTCTCCATCCACTATCACAATCGCCGCCGCGCGCCCGTCGAAATCGAAGAGGGCCTCGAGGCGACCTATTGGGAGTCGCTCGACCAGATGCTGGCGCGCGTCGACATCGTGTCGATCCACTGCCCGCATACGCCGGCGACCTATCACCTTCTCTCGGCGCGCCGGCTGAAGCATCTGCGCCCGCACGCCATTCTCGTGAACACCGCGCGCGGCGAGATCGTGGACGAGAACGCCCTGGTGCGCATGCTGGAGGCGAACGAGATTTCGGGCGCCGGCCTCGACGTTTTCGAGCACGAGCCCGCCGTTTCGCCCAAGCTTTTGAAGCTCGCGCAAGCCGGCAAGGTGACGCTGCTCCCCCATATGGGTTCGGCCACGATCGAGGGCCGCGTCGACATGGGCGAAAAGGTCATCATCAACATCAAGACCTTCATGGACGGCCACCGGCCGCCGGACCGCGTGCTGCCCAGCATGTTGTGATTGCGGCGGTTGGGCTTTAGCTTCCCGGTTCCCGCGCGCCGCGCCGCGATTCGGGCTGTTTTGCGCGCAATCGACAGCGCCCCCGGCGCGCGCAGCGAAAAAGCCGGAAGCGGTCTTTCGCATCGAGCGGGCGCAGGATGCTAAAGGCGCTGGATACTAAAAAGGAATCACGCGGGCTGAACAGGCGGCGTGATCTGGGAGGACGCCAATGAACAAATTCTTTTCGATCCTCGCTTGCGCCCTTTGCGCGGCGATGATCGCCGGCCCGGCCGACGCCAAGAAGCGCGCCAAGCCCGCCGAGGAAGGCCAGCAGGGTCAGGAACAGCAGCAAGGCGGCGAGGCCGCCGGCAACAAGGATACGGGCGGCATTCCGCGCTACGTGCCTTTCCCGCACAACCGCAATTTCAATCTCGTCGAGATCAACGGCAAGGCGCCGCCGGTCGAGATGTGGATCAATATCGATTCGACGGGACGCGCCAACGGCTTTTCCGGCTGCAAGAACTGGTCGGGCGTCTTCATCATCGGCCCGGACCGCCTCGGCCCCCGCGCCATGCCGGCGGTCAATGAGCGCGGCTGCGACGGCGCCCTGGCGGGCATGGAGCGCGACTACTGGAACGTGCTGCTCTCCGGCCCCTATTGGGACGTGAAAGGCGACGAGTTGACCCTCAAGGGCTTCAAGGGCGGCGTTCTGAAGTTCCAGCGGGCGTTGTAACGCCCAACCCCGTCATTACGAGGAGTGAAACGACGAAGCAATCCAGAGCCACATCGCAGCCTTGGATTGCTTCGCTACGCTCGCAATGACGGCCGTCCTTACTTCGCCGGCACGGCGTAAACCGGGCAGGGCGCGCCCCGGAGCACGCGCTCGGTCGTCGAGCCTCGCAGCGCGTCGAGCAGGCCGCGGCGCCCTTGCGTCGGCATGGCGATGAGATCGGCGCCGATTTCCGTCGCATAAGATAGGATCGTCTCGACCGGCGCCCCTTTGCGCAATTCGATATGCGGCAGGAGGCCGTCGAAGATCGGCAGATCGTCCCCGACATGCAGCAGCATGATATCGGCGGCCGGGTTGAGCGCATGGGCGAAATCGGCGATGTGCCGGAAGGCGTCGAGCGGCGGCACGCTCGCCTCGACCGGCATCAGCACCGTGTCGAGCTTCACCTTGCCCGTCTCGCGATCGATGAAGCCGGTCTGATCCTCGCGCAGAAAAAGCGCCGGCGCGCGCGTCTCGCGCACCGCTTCCTCGGCGACCGACTCCTCGAGCCAGCGCTCGAGCCCAGAACGGTTATGCGTCATCAGCACCATCAGGTCGCCGAGATGCTTCGTGACATAGGCCGCGACGCCCTGCACGGGCGAGGCCGACTCCACCGTGGCCTTCACGAATTGGACGCCGAGCTTTTCCGCGACCTCGGCGCGCGAGGCGGCCGGTTCGATCATGCGCCAGCGCGCCAGCATCTCCCGCACATGCGGAAAGCGGTCCCAGTCGTCCGTCTCCTGCTGCTCGGCCGCCTCTATGTGCAAGAGATGCAGCACGCCCTGCGTCGCGACGGCGATGCGCAGCGCATGGGCGAAGGCCTCCTGGCTGGCGAAGGAGAGGTCCGTCGGATGAACGATGGATTTGGGCGGCTCGCCGATCATTGCGCATCTCCCTTTGTTCTTCGGGCTAAACCTATATCGGCGAGGGGAGCGCGCCTAGACCGGCGTTGTCGCAGGCAGGGCGATCGGGCGAAGGACGACAATCCTCGCCCTCATGCTGAGGAACCGCCGAAGGCGGTGTCTCGAAGCACGAAGGCGAGTTCCAAAGTTCGGGAAATGAAGGTCTCCTCTCCTTCGAGACGCGAGCTTCGCTCGCTCCTCAGAGTCCGTTTGAGAATTGATTTCAGTGCGCGATCCTGCGCAAGAGGAGTCCACCGAGAGCGACGTGGATCATGGCCTTGGAGACGTCGATGCGCTTTTCGTAATCGCGCACGAGGCGTCGCCAGCGGGTCATCCAGCCAAAGGTTCGCTCAACCACCCAGCGTCGCGGCAGGACTTTGAAGCCTGGATCGGCGTCGATGCGCTTCACGATCTCGACGACGAAGTCCTTGAACGCCGCCTTATCCATGAGTTTCCTTCGATCATAGGCGCCGTCGGCGAATAGATGTTTGATCCACGGCCAGCGCTTACGAATGGCGTCGAGAACCTGCTGCGCGCCCGCGGAGTCGGAAATATCCGCCGTCGTCAGATTGACCATGAGCAGCCGTCCGTCCGTGTCCACGGCGATGTGGCGTTTGCGCCCGTTGATCTTCTTGCCGGCGTCGTAGCCTCGGGTTTTCGCGGCGGGCGCTTTCACCGACTGACTATCGATGACGCCTGCCGAAGGGCTCGCCTCGCGGCCCGCGCGCTCGCGGTCGATCATCAGAGCCACGTCATGGATCGTCTCGAAAAGAAAGCGGCGCATGAAGCGACGAAACCACCAGTAAACGGTCTGCCAAGGCGGAAAGTCCTTCGGCAGCATGCGCCAGCCGCAGCCGGCGCGAGCGATGTAGCGGATGGCGTTCAAAACCTCGCGCAACTCCACAGAGGGCTTTCGTCCTCGCCGCGCTGGCGACGGAAGAAACGCCTCGACGCGCGTCCACTCCTCGTCGGTCAAATCTGTCGGATACCGCTTGGTTTGCTTTTCAATGGCGGCCATCTTGGCGCGATTCGCTCGGGTCCACATCCCGTGCTTGAATCACGCCAGCGACAAGCCTTCAACCATTCTCAAACGGACTCTCAGGATGAGGAGACCTTCACCCGATCCCCAGTGTCGCAGATTCGTCAGCCCTGCTCGCGCTGCGCCGCCAGCGCCTTTCTCACCTCTTCGACCAGCTCGCTCTCCGGCGCGGAAAATTGCGCGGGGCGCGCGGCCTTCCATTCCTCATTGGTCGCGATGCCGGCGGCCGCCTTTGCGCCGGCGACGAGGTCCTTGATCTGAACTTCGCCTTTCGCCTTTTCGTCCGAGCCCTGAATGATCGCGAGCGGCGCGCGGCGCCGGTCGGCATATTTCATCTGCGCCTTCATGCCCGCCGCGCCGAGATAAAGTTCGGCGGCGACGCCGGCGACGCGAAGCTGCCCGACCATGCGCTGATAATCGGCGAGCCGGTCCTTATCGAGCGCCAGCACGACGACTGGTCCGACATGCGGCTGCGCCGTGACGATGGGGCTGCCGACGAGCTTTAGCGCCGCGAAGAGTCGCGACACGCCGATGGAGAAGCCGGTCGCGGGCGTATTCTCCGGCCGGAAACGTCCGACGAGTCCGTCATAACGGCCGCCGCCGCCGACCGAACCGAAGCGCACCGGATGGCCCTTCTCGTCACGCGTCTCGAAGGTCAGATCGGCCTCGAAGACGGGGCCTGTATAATATTCGAGCCCGCGCACGACCGAAGGGTCGATGCGGATGCGGTCCGGCCCATAGCCGGCGTCGCGCGCGAGATCCTCGATTTCGAGAAGCTCCTCCGCGCCCTGCGCGCCGACGTCGCTCTTACCCAGCAGGCCGAACAGATCGAATTGCGGCTTGCCGTCTTTATACTGCCCGCCAAGGCTGAAGGAGAGAATGGTGTCGATCGCCGGCAAGGGCAGGCCCGCGCCTTTCGTGAAGTCGCCGCTCTCATCCTTGCGGCCCTCGCCCAGGAGCTGGCGCACGCCGTCCGGCCCGAGCCGGTCGAGCTTGTCGATGGCCCGCAGAACGACGAGGCGGCGCCCGGCGTTCTCCTCGCCGCCGACGCCGATCGCCTCCATCACGCCGTCCAGAACCTTGCGGCTGTTGATCTTGATGACGTAATCGCCGCGCGCCACGCCGAGCTTCTCGAGCGCGTCGGCGGCCATCATGCAGATCTCGGCGTCGGCGGCGGGCGAAGCGGAGCCCACCGTATCGGCGTCGAACTGCATGAACTGGCGGAAGCGCCCCGGCCCCGGTTTCTCGTTGCGGAACACCGGGCCGCAGCGATAGGAGCGGTAGGGCTTCGGGATGCGGTCGAAATTCTGCGCCACATAGCGCGCGAGCGGCGCGGTGAGGTCGTAACGCAGCGACAGCCACTGCTCGTCATCGTCCTGAAGGGAGAAGACGCCCTCGTTCGGCCGGTCCTGATCGGGCAGGAACTTGCCGAGCGCGTCGGTATATTCGAAGGCGGGGGTTTCGAGCGCCTCGAAGCCGTAAAGCTCATAGACCGAGCGGATGACGTCGAGCATGCGGTTCGTCGCCGCGATCTCGCCCGCCTCGCGATCCGCGAAACCGCGCGGGCTGCGGGCTTCAACCTTAAGTGTGGAATCTTGTTTGGACATCGACAGACTGCTTCCAGCGAGCGCTCCCACTCGGGAGTCGCCCCCTCCCGCGCGGCCTGAAGGCCGCGCGACCTCCCCCTCAAGGGGGAGGCGGGGTCAGTGAATTCGCCGCCTTCCTAGCATTTTCCCAAGGCGAAGGAAGCCGCGCGCCGGGCGGAAAATAGCGCAGATGCGAGATGCAGCGCGGGCAATCCGTGCTGCCGAAGCCCGGCAGCGGCGTGGGGAAGTTGGAAAGCGCCGCGTTGAGCGCGCATTCGCTCCCGCCCTCGACAATGAAAGCGCCGAGAACCGCGCCCGCCGCGGTGAGCTGATCGACATGCCAATGCGCGCGTTTTTCCTTCCGCATATGCCGCGCGAGCCGGGCCCTCAGGCCGCCGGCGCCCTTGGCGGAACCGCAATAGAAATAGTCGCCGGGAGCGAGGCGGACGGCTGCTTTACCGGCTTTCACCGGGAGAGGCGCGGGTAGCCTCAGCCAGAGAGCGTAAGCGCCAGGCGCCTGAGAAGCTTCCCCGGCCTCCCGAATGAACGCGATCATCCGTCATTTACCGTTCTTTAACGCAAGCCTCGACCGTCGCGCCGAGACCCGGCACACTCCGTCAATGTTGCGCAGCAATCATCGTTCTTCTCAACTCTCCCGCCGCCATATGTTGCGCCTTTGCGGCGCCGCGAGCGCGTCGCCTTGCCTGCCCGCGCCCATCGCCGCGGCGCGGAGTCTGGACCTCGCCCAGCGTCTGCGCGAGGCGTCGCTCAAAGGCGCCGCCGTGACGCTCCCCGCCGGAGAGACCTCCCTTATGGGCCTCGACCTCCCCGACGGCGCGATCCTCATCGGCGTTCCGGGCCGCACCGTGCTCAAGCTCTCCGGCGTCGGCCCGCTCATCTCCGCCGCCATGGCGCGGCGGATCACGCTCGAAAACATCGTCTTCGACGGCGGCGCCGGCTTCACGCCGAAAGACAAGGGGCTTCTCGATTTTTCCGACGTCGTCAATCTCTCGATCCGGGGCTGCGCTATTCGCCATTCTTCCGCGCGGGGGATCAACCTCACCCGTTGCGGCGGCGTTGTCGCGCAGAATGAGATTTCCGACGTGATCGATGTCGGCCTTTATTCCCTCGACGGGCTCGGCGTCGACATCGACAATAATCACGTCCGGCGCTGCGGCGACAATGGCGTGTTGATCTACGCGACCTCGCCCGGCCGTTATGACGGCTCGCGCCTGCGCAACAATCTCATCGAGGACATCGACAACCGTTCGGGCGGCAACGGCCCTTATGGAAACGGCGTCTTCGTCTGGGGCGCGGGCGTCGTGCGCGTCGAGAGGAACCGCATCTACCGCTGCGTCTACACCGCCGTCCGCAACAATGGCGCGCATCATGTCGAGGTGATCGGCAATGACTGCAAGAGCTTCGGCGAAAAGGCGATGTACGCCGAATTCGGCGCGAAAAATTCGACCTTCAAGGACAATCGCATCGAGGACGCCGGCGCCGGCATCGCGATCGCCAACGCCGACAAAGGCACGGACGGCGCGATCGTTTCTGGCAACACCATCGTCAATATGCGCAAGGGCGTGAACGACCCGGAATTCGGCCCGGAAATGCTGTGGCTGACCGGCATTCTCGCCGAGAAGAATGTCGACGTGACCGGCAACAGGATCGTCGGCCCGGGCTGGATCGGCATCGCGCTCGGCGGCTGGCGGGAGAATTTGCGCGCCGAGGCGAATGAAATTTCGGGAGTCGATTACGGCGTCGCGCTCGCGACGGGCGACGGCGCCGGCGACGCGCTCGTCGCGCGCAACAGAATCAGCGCGCGAAAGGGCGCGGTGATCGCCACGGCGGGGATGAACTTCCTACCGGGCGATCTGACGAAGCCGGGCGCGAAGAAATATCCGCGCCTGATCGTGCGGGACAACGAAACGGCGTAGCCGCCCCTTACGCGATCATCACCCGCGCCGCGCCCTTCTCGTCGCCGAGAAGCTCCAGCGCCTTGGCGACCATCGCCTTCGAGTCGAGCATCGCCTTGGCGAGCATCATTTCGTGCTTGTCGTGGTCGATATAGGCGTCGGGCAGGATCATGCTGCGGAATTTGAAGGCGCCGCGCGTCCCGTCGAGCAGGCCGTCGTCGGAAAGCGCCTGGAAGACCTGGGCGCCGAAGCCGCCGATCGAGCCTTCCTCGACGGCGATGAGGACTTCGTGATTGGCCGCGAGGCGGCGCAGGAGGTCGCGGTCGACGGGCTTGGCGAAGCGCGCGTCGGCGACGGTGGTCGAGACGCCGTAATTTTCCAGCTCCTCGGCGGCCTTCATCGCGTCGGCGAGGCGGGTGCCCAGCGTCAGCAGCGCGACTTTCGAGCCTTCGCGCAGGATGCGGCCCTTGCCGATTTCGAGAACCTCGCCGCGTTCGGGCAGCTCGACGCCCACGCCCTCGCCGCGCGGATAGCGGAAGGCGATCGGGCCTTCCTCATAGGCCACCGCGGTCGAGACCATATGCATCAGCTCCGCCTCGTCGGCGGCGGCCATCACCACCATGCCCGGCAGGCAGCCGAGATAGGCGATGTCGAAGGCCCCGGCGTGAGTCGGGCCGTCGGCGCCGACGAGACCGGCGCGGTCAATGGCGAAGCGCACCGGCAGATGCTGGATCGCGACGTCGTGCACGACCTGATCGTAGCCGCGCTGCAGGAAGGTGGAATAGAGGGCGCAGAAAGGCTTGTAGCCCTCGCAGGCGAGGCCGGCCGCGAAGGTCACGGCGTGCTGCTCGGCGATGGCGACGTCGAAAGTGCGGCTGGGAAAATGCTTGCCGAAGGCGTCCAGCCCCGTGCCGGACGGCATGGCCGCGGTGATGGCGACGATCTTGTCGTCATGCTCGGCTTCGGCGATCAGCGCCTTGGCGAAGACGCCCGTATAGGACGGGGCGTTGGCCTTGGGCTTGAACTGCTTGCCGGTCTCGACGTCGAACTTCACGACGCCGTGATATTTGTCGTCGGCGGCTTCGGCCGGGGCGTAGCCCTTGCCCTTCTGCGTCACGACATGGACCAGCACCGGGCCGTCATCCTTGTCGCGGACATTCATCAGCACGGGCAGCAGATGGTCGAGATTGTGCCCGTCGATCGGCCCGACATAATAGAAGCCGAGCTCCTCGAACATGGTGCCGCCGGTGATGAAGCTCCGCGAGAACTCCTCGGCCTTGCGCGCCTTGTCGTAGATGAAGCGCGGCAGATGCGAGGCGAGTTGCTTCGCCGCGTCGCGGATGGAGCGATAGGCGCCGCCCGAGACGAGGCGGGCGAGATAGGCCGACATGGCGCCGGTGGGCGGCGCGATGGACATGTCGTTGTCGTTGAGGATGACGATGAGGCGCGAATCCAGCGCGCCGGCGTTGTTCAAGGCCTCATAGGCCATGCCCGCCGACATGGAGCTGTCGCCGATGACGGCGACGACGTGATTGTCGCCGCCCGCGAGGTCGCGCGCGATGGCCATGCCGAGGCCGGCCGAGATCGAGGTCGAGGAATGGCCGGCGCCGAAGGCGTCATATTCGCTTTCGGCGCGCTTGGTGAAGCCCGAAAGGCCGCCGCCCATGCGCAGGGTGCGGATGCGGTCGCGGCGGCCGGTGAGGATCTTGTGCGGATAGGTCTGGTGGCCGACGTCCCAGATGATGCGGTCATCCGGGGTGTTGAAGACGTAATGCAGCGCCACCGTCAGTTCGACGACGCCAAGACCCGCGCCCAGATGGCCGCCCGTCACCGAAACCGCGTCGATCGTCTCGCGACGCAGCTCCTCCGCGACCTGCTTGAGCTGGCCGGGCTGAAGCTTCCGCAGCTCTTGCGGCGTCGGGATGTGATCGAGAAGGGGGGTCTTCGATGTCGTCAAAGGCTTTTCTCTCGTCTACGGCTATCCGCAAATTTCACAAATTCTAGGGATAGCCGCTAAGCCGGGGCGCGGCAAATGCGGAGCCGCACGTCGGATTTGATTCTTGGAGGACTGTTGCGCGCTCGCAACGTTTCAACGGAAACCGACGCGCGGTCAGTACCAGCGATAGGCCTGATCCGGGACATATTCCGGGTAATCGGGCTCCGCGGGCCGCATGCGCCGCGCCGGCCGGCGGCGCTCGACCCGCTCCACGCCGGGCGGTTCCTCGCGGAAACCGCGATCGGCGCTCTGCGTCCCTCCGACGATGTCGATGGACGCGCCGCCCTCCTCCTCCACCCATTGGAAGAGTTTCTGGGCGTTGCCGATCGCGAGGCGGACGCAGCCATGGGAGCGCGGAGAGCCGAGGCCGCGCTCGAAAGTGCCATGGATCGCGAGCCCTCGCGGCGAGAAGAAGATCGCATAGGGCATCGGCGCCTGCTCATATTCGTCGGAATGGTGGTCCGCCTCCATGCGCATGACGGAATAATGGCCGGCCGGCGTCTCATAGCCCGGCCGGCCGCTCGATATTTTCCACACCACCGTCTCGCCGCCGCGCATGGCGGTCAGCCGCTGTTTGGAGAGATCGATCGATATGCGCACCGCCGCCTCGACCGAGGCCGATGCGAGCAGTCCCGCCGCGACGAAGAAAAGTCGGATCATGTTCATGCCAGGACCTAAACATGGCGCGCCCCCGGCGTAAAGCGACCGAAGGCGACGCGGTGAACGACGATGGCGCCGGGCTTGAAGCTTTCCCGTCAGACCGGGGAGAGGCGGGGCGAGCGTCCCGAAATCTCACCCGAACTGGCTCAAAACGGGACAGAAGAGGAAGTTGCCGAAGATGGTCGCGCCGTTCCTGAACATCAAAGGGATCGCTTTCGCCATGGCCGAATTCGGATTGGCCGACGGCCGTCCCGCCCCGCGCCTCGTCGCCGGCGTCGACGTCGACGCCGCCAAGGTCCTCGAGGCGGAGGAGGCGTCGATCGAGCGCCTCGACGCCCTCCAGGCCGCCTGGGCCGACCTCGCCGCCCGCGCGCTCGAACCCAACGCCTTCTACGAGCCGGGCTTCGCGCTTTCGGCGGCGCGCCATTTCCCCGTGAGCGAGCGGCCGCGTTTCATCGTCGTCAAGAACGGCGCCGGGCGGATGATGGGCCTCTTCCCGATCGTCGCCGCCAATCCGCTGACGGGCGACGGCCTGACCCGCCTGTGGCTCCACAAGCAGGCGGCGCTCGCGACGCCCCTCGTGGACCGCGACATGGCGGCCGAGACGATCGAAGCCTTCCTCGAATGGATGGAGGCGCGGGGCAAATCGACCGGCGTCGTCTTCGCCCGCATGCCGGCCGACGGGAAATTCCGCCGGGCGCTGGAGCGCGCCGCGACTTCGGGGGCCCGCAGGCTGAAGATTCTCGACTCCTATGAGCGCGCGGCGCTGTTGCCGGGCGGCGACGCCGACGAACTTTGCGCCCGCGCGGGCTCCAAGAAGAAGCTCGCCGATATGCGCCGTCAGGCCCGCCGCCTGCGCGAAATGGGCCGCCTGACGTTCGAATCGCATGAGACGCCGGAAGACGTCCGCGTCGCGGCGGAGGAATTCATGGCGCTCGAAGCCGCCGGCTGGAAGGCCGGACGCGGCGCCTTCCTCTCCGAGCCCGCGCTGGCGACCTTCCTGCGCAGCGCGACGCGCCTCCTCGCCGCCGAGAAGCGGTGCAGAATTCAGTCGTTGCGCCTCAACGGCAAACCCATCGCCATGGCGATCGTTCTGGAGAGCCAGGGCCGCAGCTATTGCTGGAAGATCGCCTTCGACGAGTCGCTGCGTTCCCAGGCGCCGGGCGTCCAGCTCGTCTATGAGCAGACCAAGGCGCATCTCCAGCGCGGGGACCTTGAATATGCCGACAGCTGCGCCATCGCCAACCACCCCATGATCGACAAGCTCTGGCCGGACCGGATCGGCGTCTGCGACCTCGCCGTCTCGCTGCGCGCGCGCCGCGAAAGGGATTTCCTTTCGAGCTGCCGCCGCGACCATGCGCGCCGTCAGATCCGCGAACTCGCCAAGCGCGCCGCGAGCCGGCTGCTGAAGCGCAAGGTGAGCTGAAGATCTCCCTGCCCGGCCCGCTGCGCGACGGGCGGGGCTCCACGCCCACGTTATGACGCGGCGCTCTCGCCTTTTCGACCGCAATGACTATAGTGCCGGCGTTCTCCAGAAACGCCGGACTCCGCCTGTGACGCTTCGCCGATCCCTCTTGCTTCTCGCCCTCGCCGCCGCGAGCCTTTCCGCCTGCGGACGCCGTGGGCCTTTGGAATTGCCGCCAGACGTGCAGGCGCGCGGCGAGGCGTTGAAGGCCGAACAGGCGGCCGCATCGGCCAAATCCGGACGCGGGCCGAAACCCGCTCCCGGACAGGCCGCGCCCGAAGCGCCCGAGCCGCCGATTCCCGGGACGATCGGCAATCGCCCGCCGGCGCAATATCCCTTCCCTCTCGATCCGCTGCTGTAAGACGCGATGCGCCACTTCGATTATCGCAACGGCGCGCTCTTCGCCGAAGACGTCGCCATGTCCGAACTCGCCAGCGCGGTCGGGACGCCCTTCTACTGCTATTCGGCGGCGACGATCCGCCGGCATTTCCGCGTCTTCTCCGAGGCCTTTGCGGGCCTCGACGCGCTCGTCTGCTACGCCATGAAAGCCAATTCCAATCAGGCGGTGCTGCGGCTGCTCGCCAGGGAAGGCGCCGGCATGGACGTGGTCTCGGGCGGCGAACTCGCCCGCGCGCTGGCGGCGGGCGTTTCGGGCGAGAAGATCACCTTTTCCGGCGTCGGCAAGACGGATGAGGAGATCGCCGCGGCGCTGGACGCCGGCATTTTCTGCTTCAACGTCGAATCCGAGCCGGAGCTCGAGGCCATCTCCCGCGTCGCCTCGGCGAAAGCCCGCAAGGCGCCCGTGTCTCTACGCGTCAATCCAGACGTCGACGCCCGCACGCACAAGAAGATTTCGACCGGCAAGGCCGAAAACAAATTCGGCGTGCCGCTGTCGCACGCCCGCGAGGTCTACGCCCGCGCCGCGAAGCTGCCGGGAATCGAGATCGCCGGCGCCGATATGCATATCGGCTCGCAACTCACCGATCTGGAGCCTTTCGACGAGGCCTTCTCGCTGCTCGCCGAACTGGTGCGCGACCTGCGCGCCGACGGGCATCGTATCGCCCATGTCGATCTCGGCGGAGGCCTCGGCATTCCCTATCACGAGAGCGACGATCCGCAGTCCTACCATCCCGAGCGCTACGCCGAGATCGTGCGCAAGCATTTTGGAACGCTCGGCTGCAAGCTCGTCTTCGAGCCGGGCCGCCTCATCGTCGGCAATGCCGGCGTGCTGGTGACGCGAGTGATTTATGTGAAGCAGGGCGAGGCCAAGACCTTCGTCATCGTCGACGCCGGCATGAATGATCTCGTCCGCCCGACGCTTTATGACGCGCATCATGATCTTCTGCCTCTCCGCGAGGGAAGCGACCGCGCGGAGATCGTCGCCGACGTCGTCGGCCCGGTCTGCGAGACGGGCGACTATCTCGCCCTCGACCGCAAAATGCCGCAGGCGCGGCCCGGCGAGCTTCTCGCCGTGCTGACGGCCGGCGCTTATGGAGCCGTGCAGGCGGGCACCTACAATACCCGCCCGCTCATCCCGGAAGTGCTGGTCGACGGCGCGCGCCACGCCGTGATCCGCCCGCGCCCGAGCGTGGCGGAGCTTATTGCGATGGATCGCGTGCCGGACTGGGTTTAATGACCGCCGGCGCAGGGCGTGGCCGCCCGCGCTGGCGCTGGAATAGCGTTTTCTTCCCCGCATTTCGGGCTCGTCTTCGGACACTCTTCCCGCGCGCCGCCATTGACCGGCTGATCGATCCAGGCCATCGCCTTGGCCAGCATCTCCTTCCTTTCCCTCTTCTCCTCCTCAGTATGATGCGGTTCCGCGCTCGCGAGTGGAATGTGATTGACGCAGACGCCGGCGATTAGTTTCTTGGGAGAAGCAGCGAGCTCGTAAAGCGCCTCGCCACGCTCATGCGGAATGGCGCCGTCTTTACACCCGACGCTCACGAAGACTGGGGCTTTCAGGTTCCTGATCGCGTCGTCGGCGTGGAATTTGTCGGCGACGAAAAAGTCGCTAAGGAAAACAGGGATGAAATTGCGCGACCAGCCGATCATCGGCGTATTGTCGTAAGGCGAGTCCAGCACGAGCGCAGCCTCTTCGTGATGCGAAGCAAGGATCGTCGCGACGCCCGTGCCGATTGACTCGCCCATCACGACGATACGCTCGGGCAGATAGGTTTCCCGCGCTTTGGCGTAGATCGCCTCGGCGTCCTTCAGGAGATCCTGTTCACTGGGAGAACCCTTCGAAGTGTGATAGCCGCGATAGGCGAAAGCCATCACGCCGTAGCCATGCTTCACCAGATCCTCAAAATGTTTGGGCCGGAACCCGCCCTGCCCATGGAAATAAAGGATGAGCGGTTTCTTTTCGTCCTGCGGCGGCAAATGAAAGCCGATCAGCTCCACCTCGTCGGCGGTCTTGAAATTGGCTGGCTTGGCGTCGGGAAGGCCGATCCCCTCGGCGGTGATGCACTCGGCGGCGGAGCCCACGATCGGAAAAACGAAATGGTCCCGCACGAAATCGGCTCTGGCGCCGGTGATGAGGCTCAAAAAAATGATCGGAGCGAGCGCGTATCGCATTTTCAATTCTCCCTGCGGCTAAAATTTCTTTACCAAGCCTACGAAGGCGGGTTTCAACAATAAGCATAAACAATATCGACACGTACACGAATGTCAAAGCCGCAGAGGCCCGTTCGTCGCCCGGTACTCCCGGTACCATTCCACCAGCGCCTTCACCCCTTCCTCCACCGACGTTTGCGGCCGATAGCCCGTCAGCCTCTCCAACAAATCCGCCGAAGCGAAAGTGCGCGGCACGTCGCCCTTCTGCATGTCGAGATAATTGCGCGTCGCCTGCTTGCCGAGCGCGCTTTCCAGCGTGTCGATGAAATCGAGCAAAGGCACGGGCGCGCCGCGGCCGATATTGACGATGCGATACGGCGCCTGCGCGGATACGGAGGCGTCGCCCGAGTCGCGCGCGGGAACGCAGTCCATCAGCCGCGCGACGCCTTCCACGAGATCGTCGATATAGGTGAAGTCGCGCAGCATGTTTCCGTGATTGTAGATGTCGATCGCGCGCCCGCTCTCGATCGCGTCCAGAAACTTCAAAGGCGCCATGTCCGGGCGTCCCCACGGACCGTAGACCGTGAAGAAGCGGAACATGGTCGTCGGGATCGACCACAAATGCGCATAGCTGTGCGCCATGGCCTCGCCGGCCTTTTTGCTCGCGGCGTAGAGCGTCAGCGGCTCGTCGGCGCGGTCGCTTTCAAGAAACGGCACAGTGGGATTCGCGCCATAGACCGAGCTCGTCGAGGCGATGAGGAGATGGCGCGGCTCGAGCATGCGCGCGACCTCCAGAACATTGAAGGTTCCGACCAGATTGGCCTCGACATAGGCGCGCGGATTTTCGAGGCTGTAGCGCACGCCGGCCTGGGCCGCGAGATGGACGATCACGTCGGGCGCGGCTTGCTTCGCCGCTTTGGTCAGCGCCTCCATGTCCTCGAGCATGGCGATCGTGTCGCGATAGCCGTCATGCGCCAGCAAAATCGCGCGCCGAGCCTCCTTCAGCCGCGGATCGTAATAGCGCGTCATGCCGTCATAGCCGTCGACCAAATGGCCCGCCGCGAGAAGGCGCCGCGCGAGATGAAAGCCGATAAAGCCTGCGGTGCCGGTGATGAAAACGCGCATGTGCCGCCTTAACTTTAGCCGAGGAGAATTGGCCGCGCCGTCTTGGGGGATCGTGGCGGAGCTGTCAACGCGGCGCGCGTAAGCTAGGCTGCCGCCAAGGATGCGGAGCGAGGAGATGAACTCAACAGAAGAAAGGCCGCCCGTGCACCCGCCTCTCTTGCGGGCTTTGCACTGGATCAACGCCTTCGCCGTGATCGTGATGATCCTGTCGGGCTGGCGGATCTACAACGCCTCGCCCTTTTTCGGTTTCGAATTTCCGGCCGGCTTCACGCTGGGCGGCTGGCTCGCCGGCGCGCTCGCCTGGCATTTCGCGGCCATGTGGCTGCTCGCGATCAACCTTCTCGCTTATGTGCTTTACGGCGTCCTGACCGGACATTTCCGCCGCCGCTTCCTGCCGCTCTGGCCCGGAATCGTCTGGCGCGATCTGCGGCTGGCCTTGACGGGCCGCGCCGAACATCGGCCGGGGAACTACAATGCGGCGCAAAGGGCGGCCTATGTCTTCGCGCTCGCTGCGATCGTCGTCGCCATTCTTTCCGGACTCGCCATCTGGAAGCCCGTGCAGCTTCAGGAGCTGACCGCCATCATGGGCGGGTTCGAGGTCGCGCGGCGCGTGCATTTCTTCGCCATGGCGGGACTGACGCTTTTCCTTATTGCGCATGTCGCTCTGGCGCTCGGCGTCAAAGGCGTGCTGAAGCCGATGGCGACCGGCAAATTGGAGCGCGAGGAATGAAGAACGGCAAGCTTACGCTCTCCGATCTGCGGCCGCGGCTGCAACGCGTCGAACGACGTCTCTTTCTCAAGCAGAGCCTCTCTCTCGGCGCGCTGACCATGCTTTCCGGCTGCACGCTCAAAGACGATGACTCGGTCGACCGCCTTCTCTTCGCAATGTCGCGCTTCAACGACCGGATGCAGGCGGCCTTGTTCGATCCCGACAAGCTCGCGCCGACCTACTCGGAAGCCGACCTTACGACGCCCTTTCCCTTCAACGCCTTTTACGAAGAAAAGCTCGCGCCCGTCGTCGACGGCGAGAATTATCGCCTGACCCTGTCGGGGCTCGTCGAAAACAAATCGCCATGGACTTTGCGGGAGCTGCGCGCGCTGCCGCAGGTCTCCCAGATCACGCGCCAGGTTTGCGTCGAGGGCTGGAGCGCCATCGGCAAATGGAGCGGCGTTCCATTCAGGACCTTCTTGGAACGCGTCGGCGCGGACATGACCGCGCATTACGTCGGCTTTCGCTGTGCGGACAATTATTCGACGAGCGTCGACATGCCGACGGCGCTGCATCCGCAGACGCTGCTCGCGCTCGATTTTCCGACGCGCGAGACGAAATACGGCTTCCCCGTGAAAATTCGGATTCCGACAAAACTCGGCTTCAAGAATCCCAAACATGTCGTCGAGATTTTCGTCACCAACGACAATCCCGGCGGATATTGGGAAAACAAGGGCTATAACTGGTTCAGCGGGTCGTAAGGCGCATCAGTGAAACTGGCGTTCGATTTTTCGCGCGCCGTAAAATTTTTGTTCATCTTTGCGGCGAATCAGCCTTGATCATGGCCGTTGCGCCTTGAAATGATCGCAGCCTCGCCAAGCGCGAGGCGCAACATCTCCCATCTCCTTTGGCCTGATGCGTTCGGGCGGCCGGTTTTGACGAATCGGCGCGGGGGTTTCGATCAGGGCGCGGCGAATAATTCGCAATTCAGCGCTCTCGACATGAAGAGGGGATTTCATGATTCAGAATCGAAGCTGCGTAAATGGCATTCTCGCCGCTGTGCTCTCCGCCAGCATTGTTCCGACACATGCCGCGCTGGCGAAGGAAAAGCCGCCGGCGCCGCACAAGACCGCCGCCAAGAAAATGGACGAACAGGCGGCGCACAGAAGCGACAAGCAGGAAGCGCCGAAGGAAGACGCCGCGAAGCCGGAGACGGGCGGCGTGGGCGCGCCCGCGACCATGACTCAATAATCGACGGCGACGAGATAGAGACCGTGCGGCGGCGCGACCTGTCCGCAGCGCGCACGGTCTCTTGCCGCGAGAGCCTCCGCAAGATCGTCGGCGGTCCATTTACCGGTCCCGACATGCTCCAGCGAACCGGCCATGGAGCGCACCTGATTATGCAGAAAGGAGCGCGCGCAAGTGACGATCTCGATGCGGTCGCCCGCGCGGACGACGTCCAATCTTTCGAGCGTGCGGATGGGCGAATTCGCCTGACATTCCGAAGCGCGGAACGTCGTGAAATCGTAGCGCCCGACGAGGCGCTGCGCCGCTTCGTGCATGGCCTCCGCGTCGAGCGGGCGCTTGACGTGCCAGGCGCGGCCGAGCGTGACGGTGAGCGGCGCGCGGCGGTTGTCGATAATGTAGCGGTAATGACGCCGGATCGCCGAGAAGCGCGCCTCGAAATCGTCCGGAACGGCGCGGGCGCCGATGACGGCGATCGGATCGGGCTTCAGATGCGCGTTGAGCGCGTCGCGCAGGCGATCGACGCGCCACTCGCGAATGAGCTGGACATGGGCGACCTGACCGAGCGCATGCACGCCGGCGTCCGTGCGCCCGGCGCCGTGAATGACGGCGCGCGCGCCATTGATCGCGAGGACGGCTTCTTCGAGCCGCTGCTGCACCGACATGCCGTTCGCCTGCCGCTGCCAGCCGACAAAGGGACCGCCGTCATATTCGATGGTGAGGGCGTAGCGGGGCATTCAGGGCGCGCCGACAGGGCATGACGCGGCGCGTCGAAGCAAGTTCGGCGCTATGGTTTTACGCGACGAAGCCGCTGCGACCCCATCCCTCCCCTTTACGGGGAGGGTGGCCCCGCGCAGCGGGGCCGGGTGGGGCAAGGCCGCGCGCTGGACCCCACCCCTCGCGCTTCGCGCGCCACCCTCCCCGTAAAGGGGAGGGATGATGGCGGCGAGATCGCGGATCTTCATATCATCGACCGGCTGCGATGTGCGCGTCATCCCAGCACAACGCCCTTGGCGAGCTTGCGCCCGCGCAGAAATTCCTCGACCCCCATTTCGGCCTTGCCGGCGCGCTGCACGCGAAGGAGCCGCAGCGCGTCCTCGCCGCAGGCGACGAGGCCCATATCGTCCAGCACGGTCCCCGGGGCGCCCCTGCCCGCTTCCACCTTCGCGCGCGACACCTTTACGCGTTCCACGCCATGACCGAAATCGCCCTCGAAGAAAGCGCCGGGAAAGGGGGTCAGGCCGCGCACATGGTCGTGCAGCGCCTGAGCGCGCCGACGCCAGTCGATGCGCGCCTCCGCCTTGCCGATCTTGGCGGCGTAGCAGGCGCCCTCCTCGCTCTGGGGCGTGAAGCGCAAGTCGCCTTTCGCGAGCAGATCGAGCGCGTCGGCCATTAGCGGCGCGCCGAGCTCCGCAAGCTTGTCGTGCAGCTCCCCGGCAGTCATGTCCGGCCCGATGGGCGTCCGCGCGGAAAGGGCGACAGGGCCCGTGTCGAGCCCTGCGTCCATCTTCATCACCTCGACGCCGCTTTCCTTATCGCCCGCCATGATGGCGCGCTGGATGGGCGCCGCGCCGCGCCAGCGCGGCAGGAGCGAACCATGGAGATTGAGACATCCATGTTTGGGCGCGTCGAGGATCGGCTGCGGCAGCAGCAATCCATAGGCCACGACCACAGCGACGTCGGCCCCGAGCGCGCGAAACAACTCCTGCTCCTCGGCGTTACGCAGGCTTTTCGGCGTGCGCACGAAGAGCCCTTTGCTTTCGGCGAATTGGTGGACGCTGGATTTCTTTTCCGACATGCCGCGCCCGGCGGGACGCGGCGGCTGGGAATAGACGGCCGCAACCTCATGGCCGCGCGCGCAAATCTCTTTCAGCAACGCCGTCGCGAAGTCCGGCGTGCCCATGAAAATCAGGCGCAAATGTCAGGCCTCGGCTTTTTCGGCCTCGCGGGCGGCGCCCTCGGCGCGACGCTGCGCCGCGATCTCGTCGAAGCGCGCGGCCTTCGTGAATTTCTTCACGACGCGTTCGCGCTTCAGGCGCGAGAGATTGTCGATGAAAAGTCCGCCGTCGAGATGCTCCAGCTCGTGCTGCACGACGGTGGCGAGCAGGCCGGCGGCGTCGAACTCCACCGTCTCGCCCTTGCGGTCGAGGTGACGCACCTTCACCATTGCGGGGCGCTTCACATCGTCGAAATAATCCGGCACCGAGAGGCAGCCCTCATTGTAGGAGGAGAACTCCTCGGAGGCCCAGACGATCTCCGGATTGATGAGAAAGAGCGGATTGCGCTCCTCCTCGGTCTTGCCGATGTCGACGACGACGATGCGTTTCGGGACCGCGACCTGAATGGCGGCCAGCCCGATGCCGGGCGCCTCGTACATGGTCTCCAGCATGTCGTCGAGAAGCTGCTGGATTTCGGCGTCGATGCGCGCCACCGGCTCGGAGACCTTGCGCAGCCGAGGGTCGGGAAGGGTGATGATCTCGCGAAGAGCCATTGCGTTTCTTGTCGGTTTCGTCGCGGTTTCGCGACTGTCGAGCATTGCCTCAAGAGATAGGCGCGACCAGGCTTTCCGTCAAATGGCGTCCGCCTTTGCCTCCGGCGGTCGGAAGGCTAACATGGCCGGGCCCAGCCGGCGCGGCGCGGGCCAAGGGAGGAATCGGGCATGGCGCTTCTTGTCTTATTGGGCCTCGCGGCCGTCATCGGTTTCTGGCTCGTCGGCGTCTATAACGGGCTCGTCAATTTACGACAGCGCAGCAAACAGGCTTTCTCCGACATCAATGTCCAGCTCAAGCAGCGGCACGACCTGATCCCGAACCTGGTCGAGACGGTGAAAGGCTACGCCACTCATGAGCGCTCGACGCTCGAAGACGTCATCAAGGCGCGCAACGCCGCCGTCGCCGCCTCGGGGCCCAATGCGCAGGGCGCGGCGGAGAACGCGCTGACCGGCGCGCTGTCCCGCCTCATCGCCCTCTCGGAGGCCTATCCGGACCTCAAGGCCAACCAGAATTTCCAGCAGCTCCAGAGCGAGCTTTCGGACATAGAGAACAAGATCTCGGCCGCCCGGCGCTTCCTCAACAATACGGTCGCCGAATATAACGCCATGCGCGAGGGCTTTCCCGGCTTCCTGCTCGCCGACCGCTTCGGCTTCCAGCCCATCGAATATTTCGAGCTTGGCGAAGCGGAGCAGAAAGCCGTCGAGGCGCCGCCGAAGGTGCAGTTTTAAGAATTAGACTCAGCCCGTCATTGCGAGCGAAGCGACGCAATCCAAGAGCCTCATCACGACTCTGGATTGCTTCGCCGCATTTTCCCGAAGTCGGGCATACCCGGCTTCGCATATGGCTCTCGCAATGACGGTCTCCGAGCAAGACGGTGGCCCTACCATGTTCAAAGCCTACGGCCTCTACACCCATATCCGCGCCAACCGGCTGCGTTCGGCCTTTCTGCTGGCCGGCTTCGTCGTGCTGCTGTTCGCTTTGATGTTTTCCTTCGCCCTGATCGTCGAAGCGGTGAATTCGCCGCAGGGCGCGCCCTTCGAATGGATCGCCGCGCGCGCCTTCAAGGATGTCGAACGCGGCTGGCCGATCGGCGTCGCGGCGGCAGGAGCCTGGTTCGCCATCGCCTATCTCTTCCATCAGAAGATGATCGATTTCGCGACCGGCGCGCATGCGCTTTCGCGCGCCGAATCCCCGCGCCTCTACAATCTCCTCGAAAATCTCTGCATCTCGCGCGGCGTGCCGATCCCGGCGCTGCAGATCATCGAGAGCGACGCGCTCAACGCCTACGCCTCCGGGCTGAAGGAGGGACAATACAAGGTCGCCGTCACGCGCGGCCTGCTCCTGGAGCTGACAGACCCCGAGATCGAGGCGGTTCTGGCCCATGAGCTGACCCATATTCGCAATCGCGACGTCCAGATGATGGTGATCGCCGTCATCTTCGCCGGCATTTTCGCCTTCGTCGCCGATCTCGTCATCCGCCGTTGGGACTTTCCCTTCGGCTTCTCGCCTTACCGCCCGCCGGAGCGCGAGAACAACCGGCGCGAAAACGGCGCGGGTCTCGCCATCATCGTGGCGCTGCTCATCATCGCGCTGAGCTGGGGCGCCTCCGTGCTGATCCGCTTCGCGCTGTCGCGCTCGCGCGAATATCTCGCCGACGCCGGCTCGGCGGAGCTGACCAAGAATCCGGACGCCATGATCTCGGCTTTGCGAAAGATCGAGGCGCATTCGGTCATCGTCGAGATGCCCTCGCGCATGCACGCCTTCTTCATCGAGAGCCCGGCGCGGGTTCCGGAATCGGGCTGGTTTGCGACGCATCCTTCCGTCAACGAGCGCGTGCGGGCGCTGATCGACTATGCGGGCGGCCATGACATCGGCCCGGTCGCGCCGCCACAGCCGATCGCGGATGAAAGCGCGCCGCCTGAGCCGCTCGCGCCGCCGGACGGATCGCAAGCGTCCTTTCTGCCGCAAGACGGCCGGACTCCGCTCGACCCGCCGAAACCCGGGCCATGGGGGTGAGCGCCCGCCAGTCTCTCAGCTTTTCCAAACGGAACGAATTCTTGGCTCCCGACAAATCTCCGCCGACCCGTCGCTTGGCGCTCTTATCGCTCTTGGCGCTCGCCGCGCTGCCCATTCTCGCCGCGTCGCCCCTGCGCGCGCAGGACGACTCCGCCTTCCCATTGCGAGACGACGCGGGAGAGCCGATGCGAAATTTTCGCATCCCTTCCGAACTCGACCCCGCGAACTTACCCGGCGTCATCTGGCGAGGCAGGCGCGACGGCGACGTCATTCTCTATGAGTTCTTCGACTATAATTGCGCCTATTGCCGCAAGGCGGCCGCCGACATCGCGGCGATCGCGCAAAGCGATCCGAATCTGCGCGTCGGCCTCGTCAACAATGCGATTCTCTCCGCCGGCTCCGTCCAGGCGGCGAAGGTTCAGCAATCCGTCCTGCGCCTTTACGGCCCGGCGAAAGCATATGAATTTCACGAGAGACTCTATGCGGCGCGGGGCGGCGCGAACGGCCAGACGGCGCTGATGGTCGCGGGGGCCATGGGCCTCGACGCCGCCAAAATCGAGCAATCCGCCGACAGCCAAACGGTCGGCGACGTCATCCGCCGTCAAACGCGCCTCGCGGAGTCGCTCGGCCTCGCCATGACGCCGTCATTCGTGATCGCCGGCGTGGCGATCCTCGGCTGGCCGGGGGAGAAATCTCTGCGCGAGATCATCGGCAATGCGCGCAAATGCGACCAGCCGGTTTGCGACGGGAAGAAGTGAGGGCCCGGCGGGCTTCAGCCCGCCCGCTCCGAGGCGACCATGCGTGCGAGAAAAGCGATCGCCTCCCGGCGTGACTCTTCGCCCTCCGGGCAGGCGTCCATCGCCTGCCAGCCATGCGGCGCGTCGGGCCAGATCTTCAGCTCCGCCGCGACGCCCGCGTCACGCGCCCGCTCGACGACGCGCACCGAATCGTCGCGCAGCATCTCATCCGCGCCGACATGCAGAAGCAGCGGCGGCAGGCCGGAAAGGTCGGCGTAAAGCGGCGAGGCCAGCGGCGTTTTCGGGTTCTGGCCGCCGAGATAGGCGCGCGCGCCGACGCGCAGCATCAGGCGCGTGAAGAGCGCGTCCTTTTCTTCGTTCTCGCGCGCCGAGGCGCCCGTTGCGGCGAGGTCGGTCCAGGGGGAGAACAAGGCGGCGGCGCGCGGCAAGGCGCGGCCCGCCTCGCGCTCGGCGATCATCACGGCGAGCGCCAGACCGCCGCCCGCGGAATCGCCCGAAAAGACGATGGGCGCGCGCGCCGTCGCGCGCAAGGCGGCGTAAGCGGCGCGCGCATCGTCCAGCGCCGCTGGAAAAGGATGCGCGGGCGCCAGCCGATAAGCGGGTGCGAAGACGTCAAAGCGGGCGTCCGCGAAGGCGCGCAGCACGGGGCCGTAAAGTCGTGGCGCGCCGGCGAAATAAGCGCCGCCGTGAAGATAAAGCAGCGTCGCCTGCGGCGCGCCGGACGCGGCGATCCACAAGCCCTCGACGCCGCCCAAGGTCACGGGCCGCCCGCCCGCATCGGGAAAGTCCGGCGGGCGCCGATCGAGTATCGCGGCCGCCTCCGCCGGGCTTCTGGCCGCGGCGAGCGCGGGCTTCACATTCGTCCTGAGATAATGCGCGAGGGCGCGCGCCTCTTCCGACATGCGCGCTATTTCTTCGCCGGCTGTGGCGCGGGCGCGTTGGAGAGGAAGTCGAGCGACGGATCGTTCAAGCCCGACGCCTTGGCCTTGTCGCGCCATTCCCTGGCGGCCTTGAGATCGACCTCGACGCCCAGCCCCTCCGCGTAAAGATGGGCGAGCCGGTTCTGCGCCACGGGGTTGCCCTTCAGCGCCGCCTTGCGCAGCAGATCGACGGCGCCGGTCTTGTCGCGTTCGACGCCCGTTCCGTTGAACTGCATGATGGCGTATTCGACCATGGCGGGGGCGAGGCCGGCGTCGGCGGCGCGCTTGAACCATTCGGCCGCCTGCCGGTCGTCCTTTTCGACGCCCTTGCCCGTCTTGTAGAGCACGCCGATCGCATAATCCGCATCCGGATCGCCCGCCGCCGAAGCGCGCTTGAAGTAGCCCATGGCCTTCGCGAAATCGGGGTCCTTCCCCTCATTCTCCAAAGCGAGTTCGCCGAGAAGATGCAGCGCCGCCGCATGTTCCTGCGCGCCGGCCTTTTCCAGATAAGCGCGCGCCCTGGCGTGGTCCTTGGGGATGTCGATGCCTTCGAGCGACGCGACGCCGTAGAGATAGGCGGCCTCCGCGCCGCCCGCCTCGGCGCCGCGCTGGAACCAGGACATGGCCGTCTTCATGTCGCGCTTTACGCCGGCGCCTTCGAGATAGAGGCGGCCGATGAGGGTCAGCGCGGCGGCGTCCCTGGGATTGGCGTCGACGCGTTTCTTCGCCTCGGCCATCGCGGCGCGATAATCGCCCCGCTCATAGGCGCCGTAAGCGAGATCGCGCGCCGCGCCGGCGGGCGCAGGCGCAGCGGGCGCAGAGAAGGCGGGGTCGAGCAAACCCAAAAAGAGCAACGCCGCCAGGCCCGCTTTCGTCCTTGCCTCGCTGCGCTCGCAGCTCAGGATAAGGGCGGGAATGGAAGGCTTGCTTATCCTGAGGAGGCCCTGAAAGGGCCGTCCCGACGGACGAGGAAGCCGGACGTTGAGCGCCTTCTCCTTCATCTTCACCCTTCCATATTCATCGCCGCCAGCGCCTCCGCGACCGCGGCGGCCGGGCCGCGCGCGTCGGCCCAGACAGCGTCGTCCAGCATGACGAAATCCGCGCCGGCTTGCACAAGCGGCGCAATATCTGCGAGCGATGCGGCGCGGGCGACGCAGGGCGTGTTGAAAAGCTCGGCCCACCAGCCGACGCGCTCGACAAGCGCGTCGAGATCATCGCCCGTAAAAAGCACGTAATCGACCCCCGCCTCGCCCGCTTGCATGGCGTCGTCGCGCAGCTCGAAGCTTCCGGCCCCGACGATATATTTCGGCGAGAGCTTCCCGACCGCCTCGGTCAGCTCAGCGCCCGCGCCCTCTATATGCGCGCCGTCCGCCTTGGCGCGCAGCGCCACCGTCGGCGAACCATCGACCAGAACAGCGACGCCCTTCTCCTGCGCCATGGGCGCGAGGGCGCGGGCGATCTCCTCCTGTTTGCGGGGATCGTCGACGGCGAAGCGGATGAGGAGCGAAGCGACCTCGCCCGCCGAGAGCGCGCTGGTCAAAGCGGGAATAAAGTCGCGTCCGTCGGCGAGCGGCGGCGTGGCGAGATAGAGCTGGCTTGCGTCCTCGCTCATCTCCGCTCCTTCAGACGATCGAGCCAGCTCTGCGCCTGTTTGCGCACATTATCGGGCGCCGTGCCGCCATAGCTGACCCGGCTCTCGACCGACTTTTCGACGCCGAGCACGGCGAAGACATCCTCGGATATACGCGGCTCGACGCTCTGCAGATCGGCGAGCGTCAGCTCTTCGAGACCCACGCCTTTGCCCTCCGCCAGCGCCACGACGCGGCCGGTGACGTGATGGGCTTCGCGGAAGGGGAGGTTCAGCTTGCGCACCAGCCAGTCGGCGAGGTCGGTCGCCGTGGCGAAGCCGGCGCCCGCCGCCGCCTTCATGCGCTCGCGGTTCACCTTCATGTCGCGGACCATGCCGGCCATGGCGGCGATGCAGAGGGAGAGCGAGTCGAGCGAATCGAAAGCGCCTTCCTTATCCTCCTGCATATCCTTGGAATAAGCGAGCGGCAGGCCCTTCATCACGATCAGCAGCGCCTGCAGCGCGCCGATGATGCGGCCGGATTTGCCGCGCACCAGCTCCGCCGCGTCCGGATTGCGCTTCTGCGGCATGATGGAGGAGCCGGTGGTGAACTTGTCCGACAAAGAGATGAAATTGAACTGCGGCGTCGACCACAGCACGATCTCTTCCGCGAAACGCGACAGATGCGTCGCGCAGATCGCGGCGGCGGAAAGCGTCTCCAGCACGAAGTCGCGGTCGGAGACGCTGTCGAGCGAATTGGCGGTCGGCCGGTCGAAATCGAGCGCCTTCGCGGTCATGTGACGGTCGATGGGGAACGACGTGCCCGCGAGCGCCGCCGCGCCGAGCGGGCATTCGTTGAGACGCGAACGGGCGTCGCGCAAACGGCCCCGGTCGCGGCCGATCATCTCGACATAAGCGAGGAGGTGATGGCCGAGCGTCACCGGCTGGGCGCTTTGCAGATGGGTGAATCCGGGCATGACGCTGCCCGCCTCCTCCATCGCCCGCTCGACGAGAGCGAGCTGAAGGTCGGCGAGCTGCGCGTCCAGCGCGTCAATATCGTCACGTATATACAGACGGAAATCCGTCGCCACCTGATCGTTGCGCGAGCGCGCGGTATGAAGCCGCCCGGCTGCCGGGCCGATCAGTTCCGCGAGTCGCGATTCGGCGTTCATATGTATATCTTCGAGCGTCCGCGAAAACTGGAATTCCCCACGCTCCATCTCACCAGCTATACGCGTCAATCCTTCAGTGATCCTCGCCGCGTCTTCCGGCGCGACGACGCCCTGCTCGGCGAGCATGGCGATATGGGCGAGCGAGCCCCGAATGTCCTGAGGACCGAGGCGCTTGTCGAAATCGATGGAGACGTTGATGGCCTCCAGAACCGCGTCGGTTGCGCTCTGGAAGCGTCCGCCCCATATCTTGCTCGTCATTTTTCGCCCCGGAGCCTGCGCCAGATGAATAAGCCCGCCGCCTTCCCGCGTCGCCTCGCGACCCTTGTTTTCGCAGCGGCCGGCGCGGGCTTTCTATATGCGGGCGGGCCGAGCGTAAAGGAAGCGCGCGCCGGGGACTGCGCGGGCGCCGCCAAGGTCGCGGAAGCGGTGAAGGACGTCGCCAGGGGCGAGGTCGCGGCGATGAACGTCTCCAGGACGCCGGAGCAGGTCGCAGACTTCGCCTTCAACGATCCGGAAGGGAAATCCGTCTCGCTCTCCGCTTTCAAGGGCAAGACGGTGCTGCTCAATGTCTGGGCTACATGGTGCGTGCCCTGCCGCGCCGAAATGCCGGAGCTCGACAAGCTTCAGGGCGAGTTCGGCTCGGACAAATTCCAGGTCGTGACGGTGAATATCGACACCTCGCGTCCCGAACGGCCGAAGAAATTCTTCGAGGATGCGGGCGTCAAGGCGCTGACCCTCTACGCCGATCCCAAGGCCAATATTTTCTACGAGCTGAAACAGGCCGGCAAAGCGCTGGGCCTGCCGGTCACCATGCTGATCGATCCCGCGGGCTGTCAGCTGGGCCTGATGAACGGCCCCGCCGCATGGCATTCGGCGGACGCCAAGGCGTTGGTGACAAAAGCCGTTGAGGCGGCGGGCCGATAGAGGGCGGCGAAAAGAGGCGCCGCCGCCGAAACCATCAGCACGCCAACACGGTTAAAGCTCACCACCTGAAAAGGAGTGAGCTCATGATCAAGCTCGGAGAACTCGGCCGGCGCCATGTGGCGGGGATGTCGGCGCTGGCGCTGACGCTTTTGGGACTTGGCTACTTCGCTTCGCAAGGCTTCCCGGCGCGCTCCGTCGCAGAGCTGCCAGAACTCGCAGGCCCGTCGCTTGCGCAACTGAACCCGAACCAGTCGCTCGAAGAAAAATTTCTCTCCAGCCTGCGTCGCGTGCCCCCCAACGCCTTCGGCTCGGCGGAGGCGCTGAGGATGGAAGAGGGCCAAACGGGCGCAAGCGCGGGCGCCGATTCGTCGGCGGACGCCTCCCAGATCGCGCCCGTATCGCCGGCGTCGGAGTCGAAATTCTGGTCCGACCAGGAGTGGCGGATCGCGGACAAGGCCGTCGGGGATTTCCGCTCCGCCCGCAAACCGCAGACAAGGAATACGGGAACGCTGAGCTGGCGGCCGCCGGAGGAAATCGCCAACAAGATCGAGAAGCGGTAGCGAGCGAAAGCGATTGCGCTTGAATGGCCCGGCCTGGACCTGGATCGCGCCGCATTTGGGCGGAATCGCCTAAACGCGGCGCGATCGATTCGAAAAGTTTAGAGCGCGCTTCATGGGAAAACCATTTCCCACTTTCGCGGCGCGCTCCGGCGTCGGGCATTTTCTTTGGGCTGCGCCTTGGGACGGCGCCTTACGGGGCGGCGAGTCTTAAATCCGGCAAGCGGCGCACTATTTTATTGCTCGTCGCCTTGGCCTTTGCCGGGGCGCGAGGGAGAGAGCGTCATGCATGTCACGATCGATCAGGCCGAAAAGGCGATCGCCGCCGCGCGCCGGAAAGCCGTGGAGCTGGGCACGCAAATGTGCATCGCCGTCGTCGATTCGGGCGGGGTGCTCAAGGCCTTCCACCGCATGGACGACGCCTGGGTCGGCAGCATCGACATTTCGATGAAGAAAGCCCGAACCGCCGTCTTTTTCGGCATGCCGACCGGAGAGATCGGAAAGCTGTCTCAGCCCGGCGGCCCGCTCTACGGCATCGAGCACTCGAATGACGGGCTCATCACCTTTCCCGGCGGCCTGCCCATTGTGGACAAGGAAGGCGTGATGATCGGGGCGATCGGCGTCAGCGGCTCCGCCGTCGAGAACGACCACGCCGTCGCGCTGGCCGGGGTGGCGACGCTCGGCGTCGGCGAATTGCCGGCGCATCCCTGGCGGACCTAGCGCGAGCGGTCCAGCGGCCCCGTCCCGGCCGACGGGGCGGAGCCGCTTCTTTTACCGATGCTTCTTTTTGACGTGATGCGTCGGCGCGGGTTCGGCCGCCTTTGGCGGCTCTTGCGCCGGAGTCGCGGCGGCGGGCGCCTGCTCGGGGGCGGATTGAGCGGACGGAGGAGCCGGCTCCGGGACCGCCTCTTCGCTTTTCTGGGGAGCCGCCTGGGTTTCGGACGCCGGCGGCTCCGCCGGAGCGGAGGCCGGCCTGGACGTGAAGAGCCAGGTCAACCCGGCGATGACGATCACCGCAGCCGCGACGCCGAGGCCGATCATTGTGGGATTCTTGGGCGCCGGCTGATCCGCGGGAGCGCTCCCCGGCGCGTCGGCATGGGCTTCGTCGGCATGGGATTCGTCGGCGTGGGATTCGTCGGCGTGGGATTCGCTGGCGTGAATTTCCTGGGCCGAGGCCTTCTCCGACTGCACGCCGCGATATTGGCTCCAAACCCAGGCGGATGGGGGGTTCCCATCCGGTCCTTGCGTATTGGCCATTGCATTTTTCTCCCAGAAGGGCGCGCTCCATCGAGTCGCCGCGGGGCGCATGTTGCATCGCATCGAGGACGGCTACAAGCGCCCTTGCGGCGCCGCCCCGGGGCGGATGGCGACGAAGTTCTGGAAAGCGACGCCTTTGCGGGCGACAGAGGCGGAAAACGCGCTAAGTAAAGGGAGCTTCACCCGCCGACACAAGCGAGACAGGGCATGACCATCCAAGCAGGCGACAAAATTCCGGACGTCACCGTCACGATCATGGGCAAGAACGGCCCGGAGCCGATCAAGACCGCCGATTATTTCAAGGGCCGCAAAATTGCGCTTTTCTCCGTGCCCGGCGCCTTCACCCCGACCTGCCACGCCAAGCATCTGCCCGGCTTCGTCGAACATTTCGACGCGCTGAAAGCCAAAGGCGTGGACGCCGTGGCGGTGACGGCGGTGAACGATATTTTCACGCTCGACGCCTGGCTGAAGGATCGCGGCGCGGCCGGCAAGATCGACGGTCTCGCCGACGGCTCCGCCGTGCTCGCCAGGGCGATGGGAGTCGAGCTGGATCTCAACGATTTCGGCCTCGGCGTCCGCGGCAAGCGCTATTCGGCGGTCGTCAAGGACGGCGTCGTCGAATGGATCAATGTGGAGGAAAATTCGAGCGTGACCACGGTTTCGAGCGCCGAATCGACGCTGGAGCGGCTCTGAGGCGGCAGGCGCCGGAAATCGGCGGATCGCGGGCGCGCTTTTTAAGCCTTTACTTTCGCCGGCCCCTCCGCGCCGCCCATGGCGTCGAGGCGGGCTTTGGCGCGATGGACGACCTGTTTCTTCTCGGCGTCCGAGAACTGCGTCCAGCCGCCGATCTCCGCGCGCGAGCGGCCGCAGCCGACGCAGATCCCGTTCGGATTGAGCGTGCAGATCTTGTTGCAGGGACTTGGAAACGGGTTTTGAGCAACGCTTTCGGTCATCAAGGGCCTCTCGCGGGTTCGCCCGCAAATGCCCAAGCGACGGCGGGCCTGTCAATGCGCGGCGTGGCGCCGTCGCGGCCGTTGAGCCATAATGGCGTCAATTGGCGGGCGGATCGTGACGGTCTCGATAGAGGATTTTCTTGGCGCGATCGAGCGGGACGACGCGGCTCCCGCCGACCCGGCCTTGCGCGCTTTATGGCTCGACGC
Organism: Methylocystis parvus OBBP; assembly: GCF_027571405.1. Lineage (GTDB taxonomy): Bacteria > Pseudomonadota > Alphaproteobacteria > Rhizobiales > Beijerinckiaceae > Methylocystis > Methylocystis parva. The sequence continues at coordinate 2,922,122 of NZ_CP092968.1, read as the reverse complement.
CCGCGGGGAGTGGGACCTCGCGCATAAATGCGTCGACCAATTGTCGACGCCGGACGCCATGTGGGTTCACGCCTATCTCCATCGCAAGGAAGGCGACGCCTGGAACGCAGACTATTGGTATCGACGCGCCGGGAGGCCGCCGCATCGGGGAAGGCTCGGCGAGGAATGGCGTGAGATCGCCGAGGCGCTCCTGGAAAAAGGCCTGGCGTGACGCCCCTGAGGATGCCCGACGCGCAGCAATTGCTGCGCAGCATTTTTGGCTTCGCCGACTTTCTGCCGGGTCAATGGGAGGTGATCGAGGCCGTGCTCGCGGGCCGCGACGCGCTCGCCGTGATGCCGACAGGCTCGGGCAAATCCCTGCTTTATCAGCTTCCTGCGGCCGCCGAGCCGGGTCTCGTCGTCGTCGCCTCGCCGCTCATCGCGCTGATGCGCGACCAGTTGCGGGCGCTGGAAGACAAGGGCCTGCCCGCCGTTGCGCTTCATTCCGGACAGGATGAGGCCGAAGCGCTCGCCGCTTTCGAAGCCGTCTCGAGCGGGCGGACGCGCCTGCTTTACGCCGCGCCGGAACGGCTCGCGACGGAGGGCGCGCAAAATTTGCTGCGCAAAAACCGCGTGAGGCTCTTCGCGGTCGACGAGGCTCATTGCGTCTCGCATTGGGGCCATGACTTCCGGCCCGACTATCGCGGCCTGGGCGAGATCGCCAAAAAGCTCGGCGCGCCGGTCCTCGCCGTCACCGCCACCGCCGGCCCCCGCACGCGGGACGACATACGCCGCAACCTTTTCGCGCGGGAGCCGGATGTTTTCATTCGCTCATTCGCGCGGCCCAACCTCTCCCTCTCTTTCCGGCGCAAGCGCGCGGGGCTGCGGCAGATCGTCGATTTCATCGGGCGAGGGCAGGAGAGCGGGATCGTCTATTGCAACTCCCGCCGCATGGCCGATCTGCTGGCCGCCGATCTCGCGCGGCTCGGGCTCGACGCGCTGCCCTATCACGCCGGTCTCGACGCCTATACGCGAAGCGCCCATCAGGACGCGTTTTTCGCGCGGAAAGGCGTCGTCATGGTCGCCACCATCGCCTTCGGCATGGGCGTGGACAAGCCGGACGTTCGCTTCGTGATCCACGCCGACATCCCCAGCTCGATCGAGGGTTATTATCAGGAGATCGGCCGTGCGGGCCGCGACGGCGCGCCGGCGCGCATGCTGGCGCTGTTCGATCCGCGCGACCTCGCTCTGCGCTGGCGCACGCCCGACCTTCCCGAAGAAAACGAGGCCGCCGCCGGCGATTACGCCCGCCGCAAAGCCATGGCCCGGCTCTGCGTGACGCCCGCCTGCCGCTTCCAGACCCTGCTCGCCGAATTCGGAGAAGCAAGCGCGCCTTGCGGCAAATGCGATCACTGCCGCGGCGGCCCGCTCGCCTGGCCGCGCCGGGCGCAAGCGGCGGCGATGGGGTGGCGCGTCGCGGCTGAAAGCCGCCTGGCGCATGCGATGGGCGAAGGGATCGAAGAGGCGGCGGCGGAGCCCGCCCCGCCGGAGGAGCCTCTCTTTGAATCAACTGCGACGCCGGAACATCCGCTCACCGTCGCCGACATGCGGCTACTGAAAGCCCTGCTGGCTGAGCGGCTTCGGATCGCCAAACGGCTGGGCGTCCCGCCGCGCGCAGTCGCGTCGGAGGAGAAGCTGCGCACCCTCGTGCTCGCGCGGCCGGATCGCGCCGACGACCCGCTTTTCGCCGATGTGAGGGAGCCCGCCGCATTTTTGGCTTTGATCGAAACAGGCTATGACGTGGCGGGGCCAGGAGATCCAGATTCCAGATGAAAGACGACGCACAGCAGCCCGCCCCCGCCGAAATGCGTCAAGTAATGGTCGGGCTTGGGCTCGCCATGCTGCTCTCGGCGCTGGATCAGACCATCGTCGTCACCGCCATGCCGACCATCGGCGCCGATCTCGGCGAGCCCGAGAACCTGCCCTGGATCGTCACCGCCTATCTCGTCGCAGCGACGGTGGTGACGCCGCTCTACGGCAAATTCGCCGATATTCACGGCCGCCGCATCGTCATCCTGATCGGCGTCGCGACCTTCGTCATCGGCTCCGTCGCCTGCGCGCTCGCGCCGAACATTACGGCGCTGGCGGCCGCGCGATTCCTGCAGGGCATGGGCGGCGGCGGGCTGATCGCGCTCTCGCAGACCGTCGTCGCGGACCTCGTCTCCCCGCGTGAGCGCGGCCGCTACCAGACCTCCTTTGCGGCGGTCTTCGTAACCTCCAGCGTCGCGGGCCCCGCGCTGGGCGGCTTTTTTGCGCAATATCTGCATTGGTCGCTGATCTTCTGGATCAATGCGCCGCTCGGCCTCGCCGCGCTGCTGATCGTGAACGCCCGTCTCAAGCGCCTGCCCGAGCGGCGCCATCCGCATAGCGTCGACTATCCGGGCGCCGCTTTTCTAGTCACCGCCTCGGGCGCGATGGTGCTGGGCCTTGGCTGGGGCGGGACGCGCTATCCCTGGGCCTCGGCGCCCATTATCGGGCTTCTCGCTCTCTCCGCCTGCTTCTGGGCCGCTTTCGCGTGGCGCACCCGCACCGCCGAAGAACCGCTGATCCCGATGCGAATTCTGAACTTGCGGATCGTGCGCGACGCCATCGCCTCCAGCTCTTTCGGTCTCGGCTCCTTCGTCGCCCTCTCCGTCGTCATGCCGATTTATTACGAGACCGCCATGGGCCTCAGCGCCCATGATTCCGGCCTCGTCTTGATCCCGCTCATGGTCGCGACCGTCATCGGCGCCACGGTTTCGGGCCGCATGATGGCGACGGTCTCCCATTATAAGATCGCGCCGCTTCTGGGGCTCGGCGCCGGCGCGGTCGCGGCGGGCGCCGCCGCGTGGATGGCGGACCGGACGTCCTTCGTCACGCTCAACGCGCTGCTCACCGTCGTGACGCTCGGCGTCGGAACCATGTTGCCGGTCGCCACGGTCTCGGTGCAAAACGCCGTGGACGCTCGCGATCTCGGCACCGGCACGGCGACGACCCAATTCTTCCGGCAGCTCGGCGCGGCTTTGATCGTCGCCCTTTTCGGCGCCTTGGCGCTCGGCGGGGGGCGCGCCAGTTACATCGCCGAGACGAAGCTCTCGCCTGAGGAAATCGCGCGTCTCGTCGGCAGCTTTCGCCTGGTCTTCGTCGCCCTCGCCATCTGCATGTTGCTTTCCTTCGCTTTCATGGCGCGAATGGAGGAGCGGCCGCTGCGTGCCGAACGGCGGCATTGACCTATCTAGCCGCTTGTGCCCGTGGCATGGAATTTTCTAGAAAGGCTTCGCCTTTCCTACCGTCTGCAAGGACAGCCTCATGACATCGGTCGATAGTTTCCAGTCCCGCCAGAAGCTCGTCGTGGGCGACAAGAGCTATGACTATTTCTCGCTGAAGGCGGCGGAGGCTAACGGGCTGGCGGGCGTCTCGAAGCTGCCTTATTCGCTCAAGGTCGTGCTCGAAAATCTGCTGCGCAACGAGGACGGCCGCTGGGTCACGAAGGACACGATCCTCTCCTTCGCGAAATGGCTGACCGAGAAGGGCAAGACGGAGCGCGAAATCGCCTTTTCCCCGGCCCGCGTGCTGATGCAGGACTTCACCGGCGTTCCGGCCGTCGTCGATCTCGCCGCCATGCGCGACGCGATGGTGGCGCTTGGCGGCGATCCGCAGAAGATCAATCCGCTGGTGCCCGTCGACCTTGTCATCGACCATTCGGTGATCGTCGACGAATTCGGGACGCCCAAGGCTTTCGAGCAGAATGTCGAGTTCGAATATCAGCGCAATGGCGAGCGCTATCGCTTTCTGAAATGGGGCCAGTCGGCCTTCGACAATTTCCGCGTCGTGCCGCCCGGCACCGGCATCTGCCATCAGGTCAATCTCGAATATCTGGCGCAGACGATCTGGAGCCGCGCCGAGGACGGGATCGAGGTCGCTTATCCCGATACGCTCGTCGGCACCGATTCGCACACGACCATGGTCAACGGCCTCGCCGTGCTCGGCTGGGGCGTCGGCGGCATCGAGGCGGAGGCGGCCATGCTGGGCCAGCCGCTCTCCATGCTCGCGCCGGAAGTCATCGGCTTCAAACTGACGGGCGCGCCGAAGGAGGGCGTCACCGCGACCGACGTGGTCCTCACCGTCACGCAAATGCTGCGCAAAAAGGGCGTCGTCGGAAAATTCGTGGAGTTCTATGGCGAGGGGCTCAACCATCTCTCGCTCGCCGACCGCGCCACCATCGCCAATATGGCGCCGGAATATGGCGCGACCTGCGGCTTCTTCCCCGTCGACGCCGAGACGCTCGCTTATCTCAACACCTCCGGCCGCGCCGCCGAGCGCATCGCCTTGATCGAGGCCTATACGGAGGCGCAGGGCATGCTGCGCACCGCCGCCTCGCCCGATCCGGAATTCACCGACGCGCTCGCGCTTGACCTTGCCGACGTCGCCCCGTCGCTCGCCGGCCCCAAGCGCCCGGAGGGCCGCGTCCCGCTCGAGGAGGTGGGCAAGGCTTTCGAGACGGCGCTCGCCGGCGAGTATAAGAAAGAGGGCGGTCTCGGCCCGCGCCATAAGGTCGAGGGGACGAATTACGATCTCGGCCATGGCGATGTGGTGATCGCCGCGATCACCTCCTGCACCAATACGTCAAATCCGAGCGTGCTGATCGGCGCGGGCCTCCTCGCCCGCAACGCCGTCGCCAAGGGGCTGAAAGTCAAGCCCTGGGTGAAGACCTCGCTCGCGCCCGGAAGCCAGGTGGTGGGGCAATATCTCGCCAATTCCGGCCTGCAGAAATCGCTCGACGAACTGGGTTTCAATCTCGTCGGCTTCGGCTGCACGACCTGCATCGGCAATTCCGGCCCGCTGCCGGCTCCGGTCTCGAAGACGATCAGTCAACACGACCTCGTCGCGGCGTCGGTCCTTTCCGGCAACCGCAATTTTGAAGGTCGCGTGAACCCCGACGTGCAGGCCAATTATCTCGCCTCGCCGCCGCTCGTCGTCGCCTTCGCGCTCGCCGGAACGGTCGCGACCGACCTCACGAAGGAGCCGCTCGGCCAGGGCTCGGACGGCAAGCCGGTCTATCTGCGCGACATCTGGCCCACGAGCGCCGAGATCGACAGTTTCATCCGCCAGAACGTCACGCGCGACCTCTTCCGCGCCGCCTACGCCAATGTCTTTGCGGGCGACCAGCATTGGCGCGCCGTCGCGGCGCCGGAGGCCGAGACATACGCCTGGGACGACAAATCGACCTATGTGCGCAATCCGCCTTATTTTATCGGCCTCGCGAAACAGCCGAGGCCCGTCAAGGACATTGTCGGCGCGCGCATCCTCGCGCTCTTCGGCGACAAGATCACCACCGACCATATTTCCCCGGCGGGCTCCATCAAGGCCGCCTCGCCCGCGGGCAAATGGCTGATGGACAATGGCGTGGCGCAGGCCGACTTCAATCAGTACGGCACGCGGCGCGGCAACCATGAAGTGATGATGCGCGGCACCTTCGCCAATATTCGCATCAAGAACAACATGATGAAGACCGCCGACGGAATCGTGCCCGAGGGCGGCCTGACAAAATATTATCCGGGCGGCGAGACGCTTTCGATCTATGACGCCGCGATGCGCTATCAGCAGGAGGGCGCGCCGCTCGTCGTCTTCGCCGGCTCCGAATATGGCAATGGCTCGTCGCGCGACTGGGCGGCCAAGGGCACGGCGCTGCTCGGCGTGCGGGCCGTGATTGCGCAGAGCTTCGAGCGCATCCACCGCTCCAATCTCGTCGGCATGGGCGTGCTGCCCTTGACCTTCGAGGCCGGCGCCAGCTGGGCGTCGCTTGGCCTCACCGGCGAGGAAACGGTCGCTATTCGCGGATTGGAAGCGGGGCTGTCTCCGCGCCAGACGCTTTATGCGGAGATTGCCTCGCCTGACGGCAAGACGATCTCGACGCCGCTTCTGCTGCGCATCGATACGCTGGACGAGTTGGAATACTTCAAAAACGGCGGCATTCTGGCTTACGTCCTGCGACAACTTGCTTCGTAACGGAGCTGTCAAACGGCTGTGCTATCGTTGACGCTTCGTTTTTCCTGCGTCATCTTCGTGACGCTCCTGCGCCAACTCCCGCGCCGCCTTTGCCGGCGCGTGTCGAGTAATGGCGCAGGCGGCTAAAAAATAAGATCGAAGATAGAGGAAACGTCAGGATGAAGAAGTTCTCGCTTTTCACGGCCATCGCTATCTTTGCGGCCATGGCCGCTCCGGCCTTTGCGAGTTGCGACACCCACGCCGAGGACGATCAGGCTGTCTGCGCCTCCAAATGCGAAGACCAATTCCTGAAGGATCAGCAGGGCTGGACCGCCGACATGGATAAAATCAAGGGAAACAAGAAGGCTTGCGACGAGAAGTGCGGCTGCCCGCAAAATTCGAAGGGCCTCTGAAGCGTCTTTCCTTTCGGCCGAATATCATCGGGGCGCGCGACCAGCGCGCCCTTTTTCTTTATTCAAATCAAAGCGGCGCCGCCGTCCTCACCCTCCGCGACGCCGCGGCGGGCGGGAGACGTCCTGCTGGCGACATGCGATTGACACACGGCAATTCTTCCCCCATCGTTCGCCCCGCTTGGCGCGATATGAGGGGCCGTTACTGGATCGGCGGGAGGGTTCAACGCCCGCGCAAGCAAGAACATCCGAAAATTGTGAGAAGAGGAAACGACGAAAATGAAGAAATTCGCCTTTGTGACGGCGGCGGCCCTGTTTGCCGGCATGATGACCCCGGCTTTCGCCGATTGCGACACCCGCAAGGCCGACGACGACAAGCAGGCGGCGGCGGCGTCGAAGTGCTATGACGAGTACCTGGCCCGCAAGCAGAACTACGGCGCCAACAAGGACGAACTCCGCGCGAACTTCCAGGCCTGCAACGAGAAGGCCGGCTGCCCGCAGAACTCGGACCTGCTGAAGTAAGATCGTCCGGCGGCCTCCTCTCGAAGAGAGGCTTTCGATCTTGGGGCGCGCAGTTCATGCGCGCCCATAATTTTTCGCTTACTGCCGATAGACGTTCCCATCCGGGCCTTTCCAGCCGTTCGAATCCTCGTAGAAGCGATATTCCTCCTCGAAGACGACCGTTTCGCCCGGGGGGACATATTGCTTGCCCTTGGGATCCGAGGAGCGCGGGGCCGTCACATAATGCTTGCTCGACGAACAGCCGTCCTTGACTTTGCCGGCGTCGTCCGGCTTGCATTCGAGATTGGCGCCTTCCGGAAACTGGACCTTTCCGCTGAAGAAAATCTCGTAGCCCTTCTCCCCGGTCGCATGCATTTCAAGCGCTTCGGACATTGTCTGCTTGAATTCGAGAATCTTGCCGGGCTTGTCGAAGCGCTGCGGCAGAAGATTTTCGAAGATCTTCCGGGCGTGCGCCTCGGTCGGATCGCCGCAGCCCAGCCAGCAGATCGCCGCGGCCGGCGTGACGGCGAGCGGCGTCGCCGCGACGGCCAGAGCAAAGAATTTCAGATAAGCGCCTCGCATTGCGTTTCCTCTTCGTTGCGCCGCCCTTCTGTCGGGCGATTGCGCCGCAGAGTAATTTGCTTTGCGTGAAATGTCTTCAACGCCCGGCGTCCGGCGTATCCGTTCCGCCCCAGAGACCTCGTATCTGATCGTAATGGATCGAGGGATCGTACCTTGCGTCGCCGAGATGCAGAGTCCGCGTCGTGAGCCGCCCCATGGCGGCGAGCACGGCGTAGGAGGCGACGACGCGTTCGCGCTGGGCGTAGATGAGGCCGATGCGCGCATTGAGCAATTCGGCCTGCGCATTGAGAATGTCGAGCGTCGTGCGCTGGCCCGCCTTCGCCTCTTCGCGCACGCCATAGAGCGCGCGCTCCGCGGCGGCGATCTGCGTTTGCGCGGCGGCGATCTGCGTTTTGGCGGCCTGCAACGCCCCCCAATTGCCGCGCACCAGCGCGATGACGTCGGCGCGCGCGACATCGACGTCGAATTTGCGCTGGCCGGCGACTTCCTTGGCTTCTCTCACCTGCGAGGAGGTGAAGCCGCCTTCGTAGAGCGGCACGTTGAGCCGCCCGCCGATCGAGGCGCCGATATTGCGGTTGTAGATCCCCGACATGTCGGTCTGCGTGAAGACATTTCCGACGATCGAGAATTTCGGCATGAAATCCGACTCGATCACCTTGATGTCGAGATCGGCCGCGTCGGCGTCGTGCAAGGCGGCGAGGATCACCGGATGCTCCGCCTGCGCGATGCGCTCCACCTCTTCGCGCGTCCCCGGCAGCAGCGCGTCGACGGCGGCGCCGGGCGCCAGCTTTTTGGGGTCGACCCCGATCGTCTGGCGATAGGCGCCGATGCTCGCCTCCAGCGCCGCGCGCGCCTGGCCGACGAGCGACTGCCCGGCGGCGAGCCGCGCCTCCGCCTGGGCGATGTCGGTCAGGGTGATCTGTCCGTAATTGTAGCGCTCGCGCGTCTGGCGCAATTGCTCGGTCAGCACCGCGACGTTGTTTTCCTGCAATTTCAGCGCAGCCGTGTCGCGCAGCACATTCATATAGGCGGCGACCGCGTTGAAGAGCACGCGCTGCTCGGTGAGCCGCAATCTCTCGCGCCCCCCGAAAACATTGGTCTCGGCGGCGCGCGTGGCGTTTTTCGTCTTGAAGCCGTCGAAGATCGGCTGCTCGATCGAGAACTGCGCCGAGCGCGGCATGCTCCCGCCGGTCTGAATGCTCTTGGTCAGGGCGCGCGTGGCGGCCGGATCGGCGATGTCCTCGTCGATCTGCCGCGTCACGGCGCGATTGTCCTGCGCGCCGAGAAAGGCGCCTGCGCTTGCGCGCGGCCGCATGCCGGAAAGCGCCTGCGGCACTTTCTCATCCAGCGCGCGCACGCCCGCGCGGCCGGAATTGATGACCGGGGAATTGTCATAGGCGCGCAGCAACGCGCCGTTCAGCGTCTCGGCGCCCGCCGGCGTCGCAGCCAGGCAGGCGGCCAGAAAGAATGCGCGGCGCGCGTCTCTCACACGGCCTCCCTCGCGCGCGCGGCGTTCAGCGCTTTCGCGTCGCCGCCGAAGAAAGCGTAGAGCGCCGGCAATACGATGAGGGTGAGGAGCGTGGCGCTGATGAGCCCGCCAATGACGACGGTCGCGATCGGCCGCTGCACTTCCGCGCCGGTCGAGGTGGCGAGCGCCATCGGCACGAAGCCGAGAGACGCGACGAGCGCCGTCATCACGACGGGACGCAGGCGCGTCATGGCGCCCCTGAAGATCGCTTCGCGCTCGGGCAGGCCGCCCACCATGAGCTGATGGATATAGGTGCGCATCACGAGGCCGTTGAGCACGGCGACGCCGGAAAGCGCGATGAAGCCCACCGCCGCAGAAACCGACATGGGCATGCCGCGCAGCCAGAGCGCCAGCACGCCGCCGATGAGCGCGAGCGGCACGGCCGTGAAGACGAGCAGCGCGTCGCGCGCCGAACCGAGCGCGGAATAAAGCAAAAGGAAGATCATGAAGAAGCAGATCGGCACGACGATCATCAGACGCGCGCGCGCCGCCGCGAGATTTTCGAACTGCCCGCCCCATTCGATCCAATAGCCCGCGGGGATCTGCACCTTGGCGTCGACCTTGGCGCGCGCGCCATTGACGACGGAGGCGATGTCGCGCCCGCGCACATTGGCGCTGACGACGACGCGCCGCTTGCCGTTCTCGCGCGAGATCTGGTTCTGCCCGTCCGCTGTCGAGAAGCTGGCGACCTGTTTGAGCTGCACGGTCGAGACATGGCCCTGCGCGTCCGGCGGCAGCGAGACGGGGATCGTCTCCAGCGCAGTCGCGTCCTCGCGCAGATTGTCGCGCAGGCGCACGAAAATCGGGAAGCGGCGATCGCCTTCGAAGATCATGCCGGCGGGTTCGCCGCCGATCGCCGCGCCGATCGTGTCCTGCACGTCGCCGAGGGAGAGGCCGTAACGCGCAATCGCCGCCTTATCCACCTTGATGTCGAGAACCGGGAGGCCCGTGACCTGCTCGACCTTCACGTCTTCCGCGCCCGGCGTCGAGCGCAGGATCGCGGCGATCTGGTTCGCCGCCTTCAGCATGGCGTCGAAATCCTCGCCGAACACTTTGACCGCGATGTCGCCGCGAACGCCCGCGAGCAGCTCGTTGAAGCGCAACTGGATCGGCTGCGAGAATTCATAGGCGTTGCCGGGAAGCTTCTCGATCGCGACGGATATCTCCTCGATGAGCTTGTCCTTGGAGAGATGCGGGTCGGGCCACTGATCCTCCGGCTTCAGCATGATGAAGACGTCGGTCAGGTTTGGCGGCATCGGATCGGTCGCGACCTCCGCCGTGCCCGTCTTGGAGAAGACATAGTCCACCTGCGGCAGCTTGCGGATCGCGTTTTCAATATCGAGCTGCATCGCCTGCGCCTGCGTGAGCGAAGCGCTGGGAATGCGGTTCGCTTGCATGGCGAGGTTCTTCTCGTCGAGCCTGGGAATGAACTCCTGGCCGAGGCTCGTATAGAGAAGCGCGGCGAGGACGAAGGAGGCGACGCCGATCGCCATCACTTTGACCGGCGCGCCCATCGCCCAGCGCAGCACCGGTTCGTAGAGTTGCTTCAGGCGCCTGACGATGACGTTTTCCTGCTCTTCGCCATGGCCCGAGACGAAGAGCGCGATCATGGCGGGGAAGAAGGTGAGCGACAGGACGAATTCCGAGAGCAATGCGATGATGACCGTCATCGCCATCGGATGGAACATCTTCCCCTCGACGCCGGAGAAGCTCAGGATCGGAAGATAGACGAGGATGATGATCGACTGGCCATAGACCGTCGGACGGCGCATTTCGACGGCGGCGTCGATGACCGTGTCGAGCCGCTCGTCGGTCGTCAGCGCGCGGCCCGCCGCGTGCTGACGCTCGGAGAGACGGCGCAGGCTGTTCTCGGCGACGATGATCGCGCCGTCGGCGATGAGGCCGAAATCCAGCGCGCCGAGACTCATGAGATTCGCGCTGATCTTGCCGAGATACATGCCGATGGCGAGGAACAGCATGGTCACCGGAATGACCGTCGCCGTCACCACCGCGGCGCGGAAATTGCCAAGCATCACGAAGAGCACGAGGATGACGAGGCCGGCGCCCTCGGCGAGGTTCTTGGCGACGGTCTTGATGGTGGCGTCGACGAGCAGCGTTCGGTTGAGGATCGTCTTCACCTCGACGCCGGGCGGCAGGGATTTGACGATCTGCGTCATTTTTTGGTCGACGGCGGCCGAGACGGTGCGGCTATTGGCGCCGATCAGCATGAGCGCCGTGCCGATGACGACTTCCCCGCCATTCAAGCTGGCGCTGCCGGTGCGCAGCTCCTTGCCGATCGAGACGTTCGCAATGTCGCGCACGCGCACCGGCACGCCGTTCCGGGTCGTCGCCACGACATTGGCGATGTCGTCGACATTCTCCAGGCGGCCGCCGCTGCGCACGACGAGGCCCTCGCCATTGCGCTCCACATAGCCGGCGCCGCGGCTGACATTGTTTTTTTGAATCGTCGCCGCGAGATCGCCGAAGGAGAGGCCGAGCGACATGAGCTTCGCCGGGTCGGGCTGCACATGGTACTGGCGCATATAGCCGCCGAGCGAATCGACGCCCGCGACGCCCGGAACGGTGCGCAACTGCGGACGGATGATCCAGTCCTGCACGGTGCGCAGATAAGATTCCTGCTCGACCGGCGTGCGGAGCGACGCGCCTTCCGGCGTGAGATAGGCCCCGTCCTTTTGCCAGCCCGGATCGCCTTCCTTCGCGAGCTTGCGCGGCTCCGCATAGCGCACGGTCCACATATAGATTTCGGAGAGGCCGGTTGCGATCGGCCCCATGCGCAGGGCGACCTGCGATGGAAAATCCTCGCGCGCCTGGGCGATGCGCTCGCTGACCTGCTGGCGCGCGAAGTAAATGTCCACCCCGTCGGCGAAGACCGCCGTCACCTGCGCGAAGCCGTTACGCGACAGCGACCGCGTATATTCCAGGCCCGGAATGCCCGCGAGCGCGTTCTCGATCGGATAAGTGACCTGCTTCTCCATCTCGAAGGCGGAGAGCGCGGGCGCGTTCGCGTTGATCTGCACCTGATTATTGGTGATGTCGGGCACGGCGTCGATCGGCAGATGGGCGAGCGCCCACAGGCCGAACGCGCCGACGAGCGCGACCAGCAGGACGACCAGCCAGCGGCTATGGACCGAAAAGGCGATGATCCGCTGCATCATGATCTTTGCGCGCTCACTCCTCCGGGATCTCGCTCTTGCCCGCTTCGGCCTTCAACACGAAGCTGTTCTCGACGGCGATCGTCTCGCCGGGCGAAAGGCCCTTTGCGATCTCCACGGAAGCTTCATCGCCGTCGCCCAATTCGACGGCGCGCTTCTCGAAGCCGTCTTTCGTCTGAACGAAGATGGTCGGTTCATTGTGCACGAGCTGCACCGCGCCGCGGGGAACGATCACTCTTGCGGGGCTCTGCTCGATCGTGATCTCGGCGTTGAGCAGGACGCCGGGGTGAAGCGCGAAGTCGGGATTTTTGAAAGAGGCGATGACATGCCCGGTGCGCGTCTCGGGCGTGATCATCGCGTTGACGATCGTCACCTTGCCTTCGAAGCTGCGGCCGTCCGGACCCTTGAGAAAAACCGGCTGCCCGACGCGGACGCTGGCGAGGCTTGCGACCGGCACGGCGAGGTCGGCCTCGACCTCGGAGAGATCGGCCATGACGTAAATCTGGCTCTCGGCCGTCACGGGCTGGCCGAGATTGACGAGGCGCTCGATGATCCGGCCTTTGATGGGCGCGCGGATTTCCTTCTCCCGAAGGCGGGCGATCGGCTGAGACGGCAGCGCGGCGATCTCGCTTTCGGAAAGATCGAGCGCCGCGAGCTTGCCGCGCGCGAGATCGAGCCGGAGTTTGGCCTCTGTGAAAACGGCCTTGGCTTTGAGGAAGAGCTGTTCGGCCGTGATCTTCTTCTCGAAGAGGCCCTTTTCGCGCGCGAAAAGTTTCGATTGCAGATCGTAATTCGCCAGCGCCGCGAGATATTCGCTCTTGGCGTCGGCGACCTCGCGCGAATCGATGATGGCGACGGTTTCGTTCTTCGCCGCTTCGTCGCCGAGCTTCTTGCGCATGTCGGCGACCACGCCCGCGACTTTCGCCGCGACGCGCGCCAGATGGTCGGGGTCCGGTTTCACCGCCGCCGGAACGGCGATCTGGCGCTTGATGACGCCGGGTCCCGCTTTGGCGACGCCGATCTTCGCCGCCTCGACCTGCTCCGGCGAAAGCTTGATGAGTCCGTCCGCTCCAGGAGCCGCTCCGCCCGCCACCGATTGCGCGGGGGCCTCGGCGCCGGGGCCGCGAAATTTAGCGAAAAGCCCTGGCAGGGCGGCCCCGACGGCGAGACTCGCCAGAATCGCGAGAAGGAGGGGCGTTCTGCGATACATGCTTTCCGTGAGGCTCCAGGCGTCCGCCGCGCGAGGTTGGTCAAGGGTTAACACTGCCGATGCGGCGGCGCCATCCGCCGCGGGGCGCCGGTCGAGCTTATCCCCATCGGCGCCGCGCTGAAGATCAGTTCTTAACTTCCAGCTACGGCCGCGTCTATGAGAAGCACGCGCGCGCAACGCAATAAAGACGCTGAAATGAAACAAAAAAGCCCGGCCGCGAGGGCCGGGCTCTTCTTCGTCTCCGAGGCGACGAAACTTAGTATTTCGCGACGACCGGAGCGGCGGCGAAAGGATTGAAGTGCCAGTTCAGGCCGGCGCGGACCGTGTGCCAATCCGTCGGAGCCTGATGGGCGCCGGCGAAGACGCAGCAGGCATAGTAGAAGCCATTGGCGTTCGGGCCGGACGCGGCGACGCGGGTGCTGCCAAGATTGGTGTAGAGATATTCGACCTTGAGCGACCAAGCCGGGAAGGACAGCGGGGTCCATTCCACGCCGCCGCCCGCAGTCCAGCCGGTGGAAACGCCGTCATAGACGCCCTTGCCGATCATGCTGCCGGCGCCGGGGCCGGAGTTGACGACGGCCAGGCCGACCGTGTGGTTGACGCCGCCGTAAGCGAAGCCGCCCGTGCCGTAGACCATCAGGTTCGGATAGGAAGGCAGCGTCACGCCGAGACGGCCGCGAACGGTGCCGAACCAATCGACATACTTCGCGGAATTCACGAAGGAAGCCTGCGTGGCGGCGTTGTTCGGCGCCGGCATCGGGCCGACGAGGTTCTGGACGCCGTTGATGTCGGCGGCCTGGATGTCGGCTTCGAGGCCGACGACGAACCAGGGGTTGAACTGGTAGTTATAGCCGACCTGGCCGCCGCCCGCGACGCCGTTCACGCCGGCGCCGGCCGACCAGAAAGCGAAATGATTCGCGGTCGCGGGCGGAAGAACGGTCAGGCCGCCATCCTGCACGCCGCCGGCGCTGAAGCCGTAGCCGATATTGATACCGCCATAGAGGCCGGTCCAGGAAAAGGCGGGCGGCGGCGGGATATAGGCCGGCGGCGGGCCCTTGCGGGACGGGAGGTCGGCGGCGAGCGCCGAACCGGCGACGAGAGCCAGCGCGATGCCGGCGGCGACAGGAAATTTGGTCATATGCGACCCCCTCGTAAGCATTCAATTTCTTGCGGCTGTCATCGCGAAAGCGACATCCGCCGTCGGGAAAAGACTTACGGCCGAACCTCGAGCACGGTCAATGAAAAGGCGGTCTGAACAAGCCTTGTGCAGTGCGTTTGGCGCAGCGCGTGACAATTGCGCAACAGAATGGCGCGCCCGCAACGGCGCTCCGGCTATTTACTGTTGCGTTCGCGCCGCAGTCGCTCCCAGTAATCGAGCCTTTTCGCCAATTCGCGCTCGAAGCCGCGCTCCACGGGCCGATAGAGTTTCTGGCGCTTCAGCGATTCGGGCCAGTAATTCTGGCCGGAGAAGGCGTCGGGCGCGTCGTGGTCATATTCATAGCCCTCGCCATAGCCCTCTTCGCGCATCATCTTCGTCGGCGCGTTGAGAATGATTTTGGGGGGCATGAGCGAGCCCTTCTCCTCGGCGAGCCGGCGGGCTTTCTTGTAAGCGACATAGCCCGCGTTGGATTTCGGAGCCGTCGCCACATAGATCAGCGCCTGCGCGAGCGCGAGTTCGCCTTCGGGCGAACCGAGAAAGTCGTAGGCGTCCTTCGCGGCGTTCGCGACGACGAGCGCCTGCGGGTCGGCGAGGCCGATATCCTCCACCGCCATACGCACGATGCGCCGCGCCAGAAAGAGCGGGTCTTCGCCAGCGTCGAGCATGCGCGCGAAATAATAAAGCGCCGCGTCCGGGTCCGAGCCGCGCACGCATTTGTGCAATGCGCTGATGAGATTGTAATGGCCCTCCTGCGCCTTGTCGTAGATCGGCGCGCGGCGCTGCACGACCTCTGCGAGCGCCGCGCGATCGAAGATTTCGCCTTCGCGCGCGGCGCGCCAGATCTCTTCGGACAAGGTGAGCGCGGCGCGGCCGTCGCCATCGGCCATGGCGATCAGCGCCTCGCGCGCATCGGCGTCGAGCGGAAGCTTCCGGCCCTCCATCTCCTCCGCACGCGCAAGCAGCTTCTCGATTGCGGCGGCGTCGAGCGATTTGAACGTCATCACGCGCGCGCGCGACAACAGCGCGGCGTTGAGTTCGAAGGAAGGATTCTCCGTCGTCGCGCCGATCAGGGTGATGGTGCCGTCCTCCATCACCGGGAGGAAACTGTCCTGCTGCGCGCGATTGAATCGGTGAATCTCGTCGACGAAGAGCAATGTGCCCTGGCCCGTCGCGCGACGCGCGCGCGCCGCCTCGAAGGTTTTCTTCAAATCGGCGACGCCGGAGAAGATCGCGGAAATTTGCGCGAAGGCCAGATTGGTCTCATGCGCGAGCAAGCGCGCGACGGTCGTCTTGCCGGAGCCTGGCGGACCCCAGAGGATGAGCGAACCCAGCGAACCGCCTTGAACGAGGCGCGTCAATGCGCCGGCCGGCCCGAGCAGATGATCCTGTCCGACGACCTCGTCGAGACGCTTTGGACGCAGACGGTCCGCAAGCGGCCGCGGCGCGTTTTCGTCTAGCTTTGCCGTTTCGAAGAGGTCTGACATCGGATTTCGATCGATCGTAAACTGAATACTTGTGTCGTTGACGATTGATTACCACCTCGACGCGGCGTTAACCAACGATTACCCTCACGCCAAGTAAATGATTCGGCCGGGTAAGCCTGCGTATTGCCGATAACAGCGTTTTTCGCTCGGCGCGCTTTCCGCTCGCGTTCAATCGCGCGAACGACGAGGCGGCGTCCATCCGAAATCTGGAGCGCTTCTCGCCGCAAGATCGCTTGGCGATATGCGTTTCGCAAGCCCGCGGCCCAAAGCTGCGACAAACGGAAGTCAAGATATGCGGACCATAGCTTTCGTCACGCAAAAGGGCGGGGCCGGCAAAAGCACGCTGGCGAGCAGCGTCGCCGTCGCCGCGCGCGCCGCCGGTGAACGCGTCTTCATCGCCGATCTCGATCCGCTGCAGACTCTGGTGAAATGGTCGGGCGCGCGCGAATCTTCGGATATCGGCGTCGAGCATGTGCCGCCGGGCAAGCTCGCCAAGGCGATCGCCGCGCTCGAAAAGAAAGGCGTGACTCTCGTCGTCATCGACGCGCCCGGCCATGAGGGCGAAGCCGCCGCCGCCGCCATTCGCGCCGCGGATCTCTGCGTCATCCCGGCGCGTCCCAACGCCTTCGATCTTTGGGCGAGCGAAAAGACCCGCGCGGGGGTGAAGGAGGCGGGCGTCGACTACGCCTTTCTGCTCAATCAATGCCCGCCCGCGCAGCAGACCGCGCGCGTCGAACTCGGCGCCAAGGCGCTGCAGGCCATGGGCGGACTGCTCGCCCCCCTCGTCTCCGCCCGCGTCGATTATCAGGAGGCGGCGCGCCTCGGCCTCGGCGTCACCGAATATAATCCGGAAGGCGTCGCAGCCGAGGAGATGAAGGAGCTCTGGGGTTCGATCAAGCGGCGCCTGAAGCGCGCGCCCGCCAAGACCGCGCCCGCCAAGATCACGCCCGCCAAGCAGGCGGTCGTCGAAAAGCCGGCGCCCGCCCCGAAAGCCGCACCCCAAAAGGCGGCGGCGGCGAAGCCGGCTGTCGAGGCGCCGAAGAGCGCGCCCAAAAAGCCCGCCAGAAAGGCGGCGTGAGCGCGATAGGCCCGCTACGCGGGAGAATCGTGGCCGCGCGACTCGCGCGGCCTTTTGTTTCAGGCGATTTCGACGATCTTGGCGCTGTGGTGGATGACCTCCACCTTGTCGCCGACGCTTTTACCCATCAGCGCTTGCGCGAGCGGAGCGACATAGGGAATCAGATTCTTCGAGGGATCGGCCTCGTCTTCGCCGACGAGCCGGAAGAGGCGGCGCTCGCCGCCCTCCAGCTCCACGACGACCTTGTGCCCGAATCGAACGACCGAATGATCGGCGATGGGACGCACGACTTCAGCGCTCGCCCGACGCGCAGTCCAGTAACGCAGATCGCGCTGCGCCAGCGCGATCGCATGCTGATCATCCTTCGACGTCGCCGCCTCGATCTCGCCGTGGAGCCGGGCGAGGGCGTCGTCGATCTGCTGCAAACCTTCCGGCGTCACCAGATTTCGATGCGAGCTGACGGGACGATCCGGCAGATCCTCGCGCGGATTGTCGTCTTCCTGTTCCTTGGTGAAAGCCGAACTCATGCGTCCTACCTTTAGCGCCGCGATGGCCTGGAAATAAGGAGCGGCCCATCGACGCGCTGCGTCTGGCCGCTCGAACGACATTACATCCGAGCGGGCGGTGAAAGTCGAGAACGCGCGACGACGCTGCGACAATTGGCGCCGCAGCGCCGCGCTCAAGGCATTTCGACGACCACGCGTCCCCGAATTTTTCCCGTCACGATCGAGCGCGCGCGCTCCAGCGCGTGGTCGAAGGGGATAATCTCACACATGGCGTCGATCATGCCCGCGTCCAGATCGGAAGCGATCCGGGTCCAGGCTTGGCGGCGCAGCGCGATTCGCGGCCGCACGCTTTCGACGCCGAGAAGCGCGACGCCGCGGAGGATGAAGGGCGCGACGCTTCCCGGCAGATCCATCCCGCCGACATTGCCGCAGGCGGCGATCGCGCCGTCGAACTGCGTCTGGGAAAGCAGATTGGCGAGCGTCGCGCCGCCGACCGCGTCTATTCCGGCGGCGAAGCGCTGCAATTGCAACGCCTTTCCCGGCTTCGCGAAATCGTCCCGCGCCAGAATCTCGCTTGCGCCGATCGACTTGAGATAGTCGCCCTCCGCCGCGTGGCCGGTAATGGCGGCGACGCGCCAGCCCGATTTTGCGAGCAGCGCCACCGCGAAAGAGCCGACGCCCCCGGACGCGCCCGAGACCACCGCTGGTCCATCCTCTGGCGTAAGGCCGCGCCGCTCCAGGGCCAGCACGCAAAACATGGCGGTGAGGCCCGCCGTGCCCACGGTCATGGCGCGCGCGGGCGAAAGCGAATCAGGCAGCTTCACGAGCCAATCGCCGGAAAGCCGCGCTTTTTGCGCAAATCCCCCGTAATGCGCCTCGCCGATCCCGCATCCCGTTGCGACGACGATTTCGCCCGGCGCAAAGCCGTCATGCGTCGACCTCGCGACGCGGGCGACGAGATCCACTCCCGGGACCATCGGAAAACGCCGCACCACTGGCCCTTTTCCAGTCACCGCGAGACCGTCCTTGTAATTGATGGCCGAATACAGGACGTCGACATCGACGTCGCCGGGCATGAGGGCCGCTTCGTCCATCTGGACATATTCCGCGACGTAACGCCCGGAAGTCTTGTCGATGAGAACGGCTTTGAAAGAGGACATCGTCGCTCCAAGTGATTCTGGATCGCTTTAATTTAGCGCGATACTCGTCATAAGGGGTGCGGCGAGCCTCATCTAGGCGGCGGCGCGGGCAATCAGCCAAGCGCGAGGGGCTAAACTTAGGATTGCTGGTTTTTTGCACGTCCTTCATGCTATAACTTTCTCGCAACATTTGTTTGAATTCTGATCGCTGGCAATAAGCGGCGATAATTCTTGCTGTAGAAAAAAATGGAGGTATATTATTGAATATCTTCGCCGCTTCGACGAAGCCCCCATGATCAACGGTTTTGTTCGAGCATATTCAAGCGGCGACGCTTTCGCGAATGCGCGCAGTCTATCCAGGTCACCCTAAGGCAACAGGCGCCCCTATGAACCTCACCAACAATATCGAACTCGCGGCCGACATCGTCTCCGCTTATGTCAGCAATAATTCCGTTCCCGCGGGCGATCTTCCGCAGCTGATCAGCGAAGTCTACAATGCGCTGCTCCGGGTGGGTTCGAACGTGGCGCCCGCCCCGACCGAGCCGCCGAAGCCCGCCGTCGCCGTCAAGCGGTCCGTCACGAACGACTACATCATCTGCCTCGAAGACGGTAAGAAATTCAAATCTCTAAAGCGCCATCTGCGGACCCAATACGGTCTCTCGCCCGAAGAATATCGCGAGAAATGGGCGCTGCCGGCCGACTATCCGATGGTCGCCCCCAATTATGCGAAGGCGCGCTCCAATCTCGCAAAGCAAATGGGTCTCGGCCAGCAGCGCCGCCGCCAGACCCGCGGCAAGTAAAAGCTTCGCAGACGACAAAAAACCCGCGGTCCCGAGGGCCGCGGGTTTCCTTTTGGGCGATTGCGGGCCCGCGCCGAACGCGCGCGGCGCTGCGTTCCTTGCGTCAGCCCTCGTCGTCGCTCTCTATGTCGCCGTCGATGAGGCCCGAGACGTCATCCTCTCCTTCTTCCTCCTCGAGGAAGGTGTCGTCGTCGTCGGCCGTATCCTCGATTTCGACGTCGTCTTCGACGTCCAGCGTCTCCGCCGCGGATTCCTCCGCTTCGACCTCGTCGAGCGACACCGTGTCGGGAGCCTCCTTCTCGATCTCGGACTCATCTTCCTGCACGCGCGCGGCGGCGGCGGCGCGGCTCAGCGCGGCGACCTGGAAGATCGCGCCGCATTTCGGGCAGATGATCGGATCCTTGTTGAGGTCGTAGAATTTCGTCGCGCAAGACTGACATTGGCGCTTGGCGCCGAGTTCGGGTTTGGCCACGGTTCGTTGATCCTTACGAATGAAGCAGCGTGGAAACGCCCGCCTTGAATGATTGACCGTCGGGCGCTCGGGTTAGTTGGCTCCGGCGGCGCTGTCAAATGGATAAATGCGCCGGACCCGGCCTGCCGATTCGGACGTTGCAAAGCGCCGCGCGGATTGGCATAGAAAAGGGCGCGCGGGTGTAGCTCAATGGTAGAGCAGCAGCCTTCCAAGCTGAATACGAGGGTTCGATTCCCTTCACCCGCTCCAATTTCCCAAGCAATTTTACGGAGGCGGCCATGCCGATCGATTTCGAAGACGTCGCCTGCTTTCGAGCGGACGTCTAAACGCCAGAACGGCTTCAACTCGGAGACCCATGTGAAGCGGGGCCCGAGAATCGTCCATGGCGACAAGGAGCTCGTGGAAAAACTCGGCCGCGCGGACCCATGCCCTTGCGGTTCGGAGAAAAGCTTTCAGGCGCTGCTGCCTGCGAAGCGGGCGCTATGACGGGTCCGAACGGGATCATTACTTTCAGGGAATGATCCCCAAGACCCACTTCCATCAGGCAGGCAAGGCTTGGGCGCGCTTCGGCGCGTTCGAGCCGGCGCGTTAAGCATGACGGCCTCTCCCGCTTGCGCTGATCTTTGTTCGGCAATATGCTTTGTCTTGCAAAGTGGGGGCGCAAAGCGAGGCGCGCATGGACGTCGAGAAAGCGCTTTTGGAAATCGCCGAGATCCGCGGCCATGTCGCGCGGTCCGTCGAGTTTCACGGCTACGGCCCGCAGGCGCTCGTCCTGACCGGCCTTCTGGCTGCGGCGGGAGGGGGCGCGCAGGCGCTTTTCCTTCCCGCGCCCGGGGAAGCGCCGCTCGATTACATTCTCTTCTGGGCCTCGGTCGCCTGTCTCGCTTTGGCGGTCATCGGGGCCGAGGCTTTCAGGCGCGCCCGGCGCAACCATGGCGGCATGGCCAACGACATGCTGCGCGCCGCCGCTCGGGCTTTCGCGCCCGCGGGATTGGCGGGCCTCTTCACCAGCCTCACCATCCTTCGGCACGCGCCCGAAGCCGCCTGGATGCTTCCCGGCCTGTGGCAGATCATGCTGAGCCTCGGCGTCTTCGCCGCAAGCGCGGCGCTGCCGGGCATGATGACGGCCGTCGCCGCCTGGTATCTCGCAACGGGGCTCGCCTGTCTGACATACGCATCCGGACCCGACGCCTTCTCCCCGCTCGCAATGGCGCTGCCCTTCCTCGGCGGCCAATGTTTCGCGGCGGCCATTCTCCATTTTGCCTATCGAGCCGAAAATGCCAAAGAACGAGACCGATAGCGGACGCTTCTCCTATGAAGGGCTCGACCGCGTCATCCATGAAAAAGCGCGGCTTGGCCTGCTGACGTCGCTCGTCGCGCATCCCAAGGGCCTTCCCTTCGCCGAGCTCAAGCGGCTTTGCGGCCTGACCGACGGCAATCTGAGCCGGCATTTGCAGGTGCTGCAGGAGGATGGGCTCGTCTCCATCGACAAGCGCTTCGAAGCCGGGCGGCCGCTCACCACCTGCCGGATCACGACATCCGGGCGCAAGCGTTTCCTGGACTATCTCAAAGTGCTCGAAAGCGTCGTCCGCGACGCGGAGGCCGGATGCGCCGCCGCAACCGCCTCGCCGCGTCTCTCGGGCGCCTGACCCCGTCTCTTTTTTTTCCGATTTACTCTGCATTGCAAAGTAATTGGCGTCAGCAAAAGGAAGCCGCCATGTCCGTTCTGCTCCTGCCCGAGCGCGCCAATATCTGGGGACCCGTCGCGCGACGGCGGCTGGGAGCGGCGCTCGCGGCCTATGGAGCCGTCCTCGCCTTCGCCTCGACGCTGGCTTTCACGGCGAGCGCGCCCGGCCTGCGCGCCTTTTCTCTCGGTTTGACGGCGCCGGGCGCCGGCTTTCTCTTCTGGGCGGCTCCCGGCGGCGACTCTTTCGGGCCGCATCTCGCAATGGCCGCCGGAGCCGCGTCGGCCTTCGGTCTGGCGCTATTGCTCTGGTTCGCGACCGGCGCCGTCGTCGCGCCTGTCGCCGCCTGGCTGGGCGCCGCGCTGCTCGCCGCCTTTTGCGGCGACCGCGCTTTCAGCAATGAGACCGCGCAGGCGGCGCCGATCGTCATGTTGACGCTGCTGGACGCCGCTCTCATCGTCGCCATCGTCTCCGGACAGCGCGCGCTGACGCGGCGCAAGGTTGCGAACGCCTATCTCGCGAAAGCCGCGCCGATCGCGGCAGCCTTCGAGTCCACGCCCTTCGCGCATGCCGAATTGTCGCTCGACGATGTGAGCCTTCTGAGACTGTTGCTCGACCGCGCCTTGCAGCCCATCGACAAGTTCGAGGGTTTCGAATGGATCGACCAATATCAGACGGCCGCCATTCGCTATCAGCTCAATTTCATGTCTTACGCCCTGTCGATCGCGCAGGCCGAACGTCTCCCCGCCTTTCGCGCCTATCTGACCGAGGCGCAAAGGGCGCTTGTCCTGAAGCAGCTCGACCCGCGGGTCTGGCGCTATTGGCGCTACGAGAATCTGCTCGGCCATTTGCGCCCCGGCGGAGATCCGATCCCGCGCGGCAACATCATGTTCACCGGCTTTCTCGCGATGCAGATCGCGCTTTACGAAGCGTCGTCGGGCGAAACTTCTTTCGATGCGCCGGCGAGCCTGCGCTTCGTCGAACGGGATGGAGCGGCGCATGCCTATCGCTATGAGGATCTCATCGGCATTCTCGCAACGGGCTTTCAAAATTCTCCCTTCGGCCTTCTGCCTTGCGAGCCGAACTGGATCTACCCGCTCTGCAATATGATCTCGGCCTGCGCGATCCGCGCCTTCGACGCGCGGCGCGGCGAAAGGAACTGGGACGCCGTCGCGCCCGTCTTTCGCGCCGGGCTCGAGAATGATTTCATCGCGCCCGACGGCGCCCTGACGCCCTTTCTGTCGAGCCTGACCGGCGCGAGCGCGCCGATCACCGGCGGCGTGGTCATGCAGACCTTTCCCTGCCTTTATCTGGATGCGCTTTTTCCGGACATCGCCGAGCGCCAATGGCTGCTGGCGCGACGCGCCCTTTCGCAGGGAGACATCCGGCGCCCGCATTGGCTGATCGACACCGGCAACTATCGCTTCTCGCGCGCCGCGGGCTATGCGGCGAGCGCGGCCGCCGCCGCCGAACTCGGCGATCAAGACATGGCCGCGCGTCTCTTGAGCGCGCTCGACGAGGATTGCCCGCGCGTTCTTCGCGACGGCGTCGCCCACCGTCCCTGCGCCTCGCTCTGGGCGCATGCGGTCGAAATGTTCGCGCGCTGCACGACGAGCGGCTCTCTACGCCGGCTCGTCGCGCATCCCGCAAAGAGAAGCGGTCCCTTCATTTCCGCCGCCGCCTATCCGGGCATCTTGCCCGCAAAAGCGATCGCCGATGACGGCGCGCTTTGCGCCGTGCTCTATCCGGGCGCGGGCGCCGGCCTGCGGACGCTGACTCTCGGCGGGCTGAAACCGGGCGGAGCCTATGTCGCGCGCGCGCATGAAACGCAAAATATCGAAGCCGATGACACAGGCGAAGCCCCTATCCGTCTCCTCGTGGACGGGCGCACCGAACTTCTCGTCCACCCAGCCGCCTGAAGGCCCGAACATGATCTGCTGCGCCCTTCTCGCCGCGCTCCTCGCGCCGCTCATCTGGCTCTTGCGCCATCTTCGGCGTTCCGAAAGCGGGGATGCGCTCGCCTGGCGCCCCTATGCGGAGAAACCGAGCGAAAAGCGCACGGCCTTTTCGCCGCGCGCCCGCCTGAAAAGCTTCTCCTACGCTTTCGAGGGCCTCGCTTTCATGATGCGCACGCAGCACAACGCCTGGATCCATGCGGGCGCGACGCTTGCGGCGATCGCTGCGGGCGCCGTCTTGCAGGCGCGCGCCGAAGATTGGCGCTGGCTCGTCGCGGCGATGAGCTTCGTCTGGGTCGCCGAGGCCGTGAACACGGCTTTCGAGCATGTGTGCAATGTCGTGTCGCCGCAATACAGCCTGGAGGTGAAGGCGGCGAAGGACGTCGCCGCCGGCGCGGTCCTGCTCGCCTCCATGGGCGCGGCTGCGATCGGCCTTCTTGTCTTTACGCCCTATCTGGCGGCGCATTTCTAGAGCGCGCTGCGAAAGCGGGAGCGCGTCCAGGGGATTTCGCCTGAACGCGGCGTGATCTAGCGCCCGCCCTTCTGCTTCATGGCCGCGAGCAGCGCTTCGCCGAGGCCGCCGGGCGAATCGCCCGCCGGCTTCCCCCCGCGCGGCGCGCCGAAGGATTGCGGACCGCGCGGGCGGTTCTGATCGCGGCTAGGCGCTTGTCCACCCTTGGCCTGCTGGCCGGGAACGTCGTCGAGCCGCATGGAGAGCGAGATGCGCTTGCGCGGAACGTCGACCTCCATGACCTTCACTTTCACAATGTCGCCCGGCTTCACCACGCTGCGCGGATCTTTGACGAATTCCTTCGACAGGGCGGAGATATGCACCAGGCCGTCCTGATGCACGCCGATATCGACAAAGGCGCCGAAGGCCGCGACATTAGTGACGACGCCTTCGAGCGTCATGCCGGGCCTGAGATCATTGAGAGTCTCGACGCCCTCCTGGAAGGTCGCCGTCTTGAAGGCGGGACGCGGATCGCGGCCGGGCTTTTCAAGTTCGGCGAACACGTCCGTCACGGTCGGCGCGCCGAAGGTCGCGTCCGCGAATTGCGCGGGTTTGAGCTTGCGCAGCTCGTTCGCATTGCCGATGAGCGTCTTGATGTCGGTCTTCGCCGCGTCGAGAATGCGCCGCACCAGCGGATAGGCTTCCGGATGCACGCCGGAACGGTCCAGCGGATCGTCGCCGTCGATGATGCGCAGAAAGCCCGCGCACTGCTCGAACGCCTTCGGCCCGAGGCGCGGCACGCCCTTCAGCGCCGCGCGCGTCCTGAAGGGGCCGTTGGCGTCGCGATGCGCGACGATATTGGCGGCGAGCGTTTCGCCGAGGCCTGACACGCGCGCCAGCAGCGGCGCGGAAGCGGTGTTCACATCGACGCCGACCGCGTTCACGCAGTCTTCCACCACCGCGTCCAGCGCGCGCGACAATTTCATCTCGGAGACGTCGTGCTGATACTGGCCGACGCCGATCGATTTGGGCGTCACCTTCACGAGCTCCGCCAGCGGGTCCTGCAGGCGGCGCGCAATGGAGGCGGCGCCGCGCAGCGACACGTCGAGATCGGGCAGTTCCTTCGAAGCGTATTCCGAGGCCGAATAGACCGAGGCGCCGGCTTCCGACACGACGATCTTGGTGAGCTTCAATTCGGGATGTTTCGACATCAGCTCGCCGGCGAGCTTGTCGGTCTCGCGCGAGGCCGTGCCGTTGCCGATGGCGATCAGCTCGATCTTGTGCTGGCGCGCGAGGCTCGCCAGCGTCGCGAGGGAGTCGTCCCAGCGCCGTTGCGGCTCATGCGGATAGATCGCCGTCGTCGCGACGATCTTGCCGGTCGCATCGATGACGGCGACCTTGACGCCGGTGCGAAAGCCCGGATCGAGGCCGATCGTGGCGCGCGCGCCGGCGGGCGCCGCCAGAAGCAGATCGCGCAAATTCTCGGCGAAGACGCGGATCGCTTCCTCCTCCGCGAATTTCCACAGCCGAGCGCGCGCATCGACGGAAAGATGCAGCTCGATCTTGGTCCGCCAGGCCCAGCGCGCCGTGTCGAGAAGCCATTTGTCGCCGGGCCGGCCACGGTCTTCGATATTGTAGCGGCGCGCGATTCGGGTCTCGTAGCCCCCCAGGCCGGGCTCGGCCTCCGGCGCCATTTCGAGCTCCAGCATTTCTTCCTTCTCGCCGCGAAAGAGCGCGAGAATGCGGTGCGACGGAAGCTTGGCGACGGGTTGCGAGAATTCGAAATAATCCGAATATTTGACGGCCGCCGCCTGCTTGCCCTCGCGCGGCTTCGATTTCAGCGCGGCTTGCCGCCAATGCTCCTCGCGCAGCGCGCCGATGAGATCGGCGTCTTCCGCGAATCGTTCGACGAGGATGGCGCGAGCGCCGTCCAGGGCGGCTTCGACGGTCGCCACATTCTTCTCGGCGTTCACATAGCTTTCGGCCTGCGCTTTCGGATCCTTGTCCGGGGATGAAAGCAAGGCTTCAGCCAAAGGCGCGAGGCCCGCTTCGATCGCGATCTGCGCCTTGGTGCGGCGCTTGGGCTTGAAGGGCAGATAAATGTCTTCGAGGCGCGCCTTGTTGTCGGCCTCCATAATGACGCGCTTCAGCGCGTCGTCGAGCTTGCCCTGCGATTCGATCGAATCGAGAATCGCCTTGCGGCGCTCCTCCAGCTCGCGCAGATAACGCAGCCGTTCTTCGAGCTTGCGCAATTGCACGTCGTCGAGCTGGCCCGTCGCTTCCTTGCGGTAACGCGCGATGAAGGGCACTGTGGAGCCGCCGTCGAGAAGCCCGATCGCGGCCTCCACCTGCCAGGATTTCGCCGCAAGCTCCTCGCTCAGCCGCTCGACGATCGATGTCATTGACGACGCCTCTCTCGAATTGAAGGAGGGAGGCTTGTAGCGAAGGCGGGCGGACGAAGTCAAAGACCTCCGCCCGCCGGGCCTGCGTCACGCACAGATCATTTCAGCCCTTCCTCAAGAAGGGGATGGTCCGGCCAGCACTTCCGGTCTTCGCGCGACAGCGGCGCCGCCTCTTGAGGCGACATCAGCCAAGTAGGTATCGTCTCGATACGCGCCAGATAATTGCCGGGAGCCGCCGTAATTTCATTCTTTCTCCAGGCGGTGATGAAATTGCAGTCGCTGACGTCGAAGCTTGCAGTCGTCATCGCCGTCTTGACTTCGACGAGGGGCGTCGCCGCCGAAATGAGCACAATTGTCGAGATGGCCGTCGCGAAACGGCTGTTGTCGCGCGGCGTTAGTACCGCTATTCGCGCGAAGGCGAAGGAAAGCACAAAGAGGGGCGCAATCGACGCGCGCATCGCGAAATCATTGTAAAGGCCGACGCTATAGAGGGGCAACACAAGCAACAGGCCGAGCGCCAGCGCGAGAAGACGACGGTCGCAGGGTTCGACGATCCTCCATGCGTAGAGCACGATCGCCGCCTGCGGAATTTCCACGAGCATATGGAGCAGATAACGCTGAAGAAAGCCCTCGCGCAGAACCAGCCATTCCTTCGCCACGCCGCCATTGTCGATCATGAGATAGACGGCGATCGGCAGAAAGCAAAGGCTGCTCGCCACCGCGATCAGGATTTCACGCGCAAACAGGCGGCGTGGGAACAACTCCAACGCAAAATAGGCGAGGAAAGGCGCCGCGCCTAACATGGCGAGCGGCGACCAAAGGAGCGTCGCCGCGAAGGAGACGGGCAGGATCACAAAAGCCACGGCGCCGCGCACATAGAGAAGCGAGAGAATCCCGAACAGCCAGCCCGGCGCCATATGGTTCAGCGCCCAGAAGAGCAGGGCCAGGTGGCTCGAATACTGCATGCGAATATCCGAGAAATATTCGCCCCACCATTCGATGTGGTTGAAAGGCATGAACGGCTCGCCTTTGGCCATCTCGATCGCCTCGGCGACGAGGATCGGCAGAATATCCAGTCCGCTGAAACCGATGAAAACGAGCAGAATCGCCGCCTTGTTCGCCTTGGCGACGCCAGCGATGAAATAGCAGATTGCGCCGATGATGGTCGCATTCTGGACGAGCAGCGCCAGATGGGCGGCGTAAAGCCCCGACATGCGGCCAATGAGGCTCGGCAGAAGATACATGCCGAGCGGCGCGCGCAGCATGTAAAGGGTCTCGTCGTGTCGATAGGAAGCGGCCACGCCGTTGCGCACGAGATCGGCCAGCACGGCGTCCCGGACGAGCCAGTCACGCATCGTGTAGAAAAAATGGCCCTCGCCGCCAAGCGCGCAAAGCGTGAGACCAAAACACAGGGAAAGGGCGAGCGTCGTCATGTTTACCGGCTTCGCCATCAGCGCGCGCGCCGCGCGCGCGCGCCACGCCGTAACGATGGCGCCCGCGCAGCCCGCCCAGACCAGCGCCGCGACCGGCCACTTCATCGACGACGCGAGTATCGCATTCGGTAAAATGAAAAGGACGACGATAAACCACAGGACATCGCCGTCGCTCGGTCTCCGCGCGACGGCAGACGATTGGGAGCCGGCGACAGAATGGACGCCATCCTCGGCGGCGGGCGTCCAGGGGGAAAAACACGCGACCCGGCCGAAAACGTTGACCAACATTGCTAACCTCATCTTTGAGCGCGCGTGGCGACGGCTGAGAAGACGAAATCGCGCATGAGCGCATAGCTCGTCGCCGCGATGAACGGCGTGAGCGCCAGCGCCCCCAGCGCCGGAGCGAGTCCCGCCCATTCGAGCGCGCGGAGCCCGGCGGCGTTGATCCAGAACAGTCCGAAGTAGACGCCGACGAAGCGCATGAGCAGGCGCGGATCGGACGAGCCGAATACAAGCCGCCCCGTCGTGCGGAAATTGAACAGGACGCCAAGAATCCAGGAGATCGCCAGGGAGAAGACCACACGTCCCGTCAGGCCGAAGACGATCAGGAAAGCCCCGCATAGTTGAAGAAGGTGTTAATCCCGCCAACGAGCAGGAACTTCAAAAGGCGGGCGTCGGCTCCCGGCGCGAGCGCGCGCCATGAGCCCATGAAGCCGCGCTCTTTGAAAGAGCGCGCTGGCGGGATCGTTTCATCTTTCATTTCGCCTCTCCCGGCTCGCCATATGTTTGCGCGCGGGATTCACCTCGCCCGACAAAACGCGGATCGCCGCCGAAAACGCCGGACATTGCGCGCGCCGTCTTCATGAAGGCGCCGCCCTGCGCGGTGAGCCGCCATCCCGCGGAAGCGCGTTCAAGATTGCCGGAAAGCTCCTGCTCCCTGATGCGCCGGTCGATCTGCGCCCAATCGTTCACATAGACGCGCACAAAGGCGTCGCGCGCCTCCTGCTCCGTCAGTGGACGGTCCGCGGCTTCGAATCGCGACAGCATGAAGACCGAAATCGAGCGGTCGACAGTCACGGGACCCAAGACGAAAGCGGCGAACAACAGCGACGTCGCGACGAGCGCCGAGCCGAACGAATCGGCGATGTCGAGGCCGAAGCGGCGCGGCGCCCGCGACAGAAGCTCGGCGAGAAGCACGATCAGTAGAAGGCAAACGACGACGAGCGCGCCGACGCCGCGATAGAACATCACGCCCGGGCCAAGCGCCGCCGACGCCATCCGCAGCAAGCCGACAAACAGCGCCCCGCCGGCAATAGTGGCGAAAGCATAGACGAGAACGAGCGCGACGGCTCGCCCGAATATGGGGCGTGACTCAATTTCGTTCGTCATGACGAGACCCGTTCATAAGATAGATGCGAAAATTCGGGTTGGCGTAATCGGCTTTCGCCGATGCAGTCCAGGCGTCAGGCGCGGCGAAAACCGGATCCAGCGAGGAGACGACCAGCGCCGCGATGTTGAACCGTTCGGCGCGGCGGCGCGCTTCGTCGAAGGAGAGCGTCGTTTCGGAGAAAATCGGCGCGAGAAAGTTTATGCGCTCGTCGATTTCGCCTTTGGCGGCGCCGAACAGGCGGGCGTTGTGGCTGTCTGCGGCCGCGACGGGAAAGCGCCCATAAAGACCGTAGCCATAGGCCCGATCGTGGCTTGGGCGCACCTGAACGACAGAGCCGCGCGGCAGCTGCGCGTCAAGCCAGCTCCAGGCGGCGATTTCATCGGCGAGGGGCGCGCGCATTTCCGGCAGCGGGAAGAAGAGGCGCAACTGCGCGACCGCGACGGCGGTCGCCCCATAGCCGACAGCGAGGCTTCCATAGGCGACGAAGCCGATCCAGCCTTTGAACAATCCCTGCCGCGCCGCCGACGCCGTCCAGACCAGCGTCGACAATTGCGCGAAGAGCATGACGCGCCAGCCGAGATCGTTCATCAGGATCTGCGACCGCAGGAACGAACCGATCAGGAAGGACGAGGCCGTCAGACATAGGAGCGCGAGTCCCAGCTCGTTGGCGTAGCCCCGCCGTCCGGCCTTTCGCCAGAAGACAAAGGCGCCGACGGCGAAGACGCCGAAATCGATCAGATAGAAAAGCGGCATGGAAAGGGCGCGAAACGGCGCCCCGGCCGCCGGTGAGCCGGCGACGAGGTCTATCCATTGCGGGCCGCGCAGATGGAAGCCGACAGGCGCCGGCCCGGCGCCTGTCGCATCCATGCGCGGCAAGAGCGTCACAAGCCAGGGACCCGCCAGCGCGAGCGCGAGAAGCCCGGCGAGGCCAAGTTGCGACGCCTCGAAGAAGCGCCGTCGCCATAGCAGCGTTGCGAGCCACAGGCCCGCGCCCACCACCGCCGCCAGCCCGACATAGACCGATTCGCCCACCATAGAGGCGAAGGCCAGTCCCGCGAGCAGTACGCGACGCTTGTCGCCGCCCGGCTGTGTGAGCGCGACAAAGCCGACCATGGCCGCGCAGAGCGCCGCGACGTGATGCGGCACCCACATCACGCTGTTGAACCAGGAAGTAACCTGCTCGTCCCAGTCGCTGAAATGCAGAAAGAGAAAATCAAACCGACCTTCGCCTGCGAAATAAAGCGTCGCAAGCGGAAAGAAGTCGAGCCCCGTGGCGAACAATAGCGCGAGAAGCGGCCAATTAGCGGCGCGTGGCGCGCTTCCTATCGCCGCGTCGGCGCCGCCGCGCCGCAAGACCGCCTGCGCGAGCGCGAAAAGCGCAAATCCCATCAAAGGCGCGCTGGCGTAGACAGCGTGACGCGCCGCGATTCCGAGCGGCGCGCCGAGCGTGGCCGCGACGGCCGGCAGCGTATAAAAGAGATAATAATAGGACATCGCCCGGCCCGGCTCGTAAAAGGTCGGATTCCAGGGCGGCGCGCCGGATTCTGCGAGCGACCACGTCGCGGCGGCATGTTTGACGTAATCGACCGCGAGCAGCGAATGCTGCAAGTTCCCGACGCCCGGCATATCGACGACAAGAGCGGTCGCGCCGAGAATCCAGACCAGCGCGGCGATGATCCATCCGGGATGAAGCGCGGATTCGGCCGCGCTTTTGCGCATCAGCGCCGGCGCGCCGAGCGCCGCCAGGGCCAGCGCGGCGAGCGTCATCGCCAAAGGCCCCAGCCGGCCAGCGAAGTCGAGCAACACGGGAAGGCAGCCGAAGCCGCAGATCAGCGCAAGGCCGAGGCGTTCGAGGCGCGACCCTTCGGAGAAACCGGGAAATCGCAGGCGCTCCGCGAGGGCGGCGCCGCCGCAAGAAACGACCGTCGACAATAGAACAAAGGCGGTGAGGGTCGATATGATTTCCGTGAGGGCAATCGCCATTGCGCGTCCCAAGACATTCCGATTCCGAAAGCGTGGCGCATTATGGCTTCAGGGACTTAAAGTCGTGTTTAACGGAGAGAGGCGCGGCCGGCGCCTTTCGGCAGGGACGATTAACCATATTTCCATGCGGGCGTCGTCTGGGGACGAAGAGGTCGCGCACGGACTCGGCCGCCAATATCGAACAGCTTCGTTAACGGCGCGGCGAATGCGCGGCGGCGACGCCGGCGCTTCTCCCGGCGCGCTCACCGAGATGAAACGGTTGTCTCGCGCGGCGCCCACAAAATCGATCCCGAACAGTTGCGAACGCCCCTTGAATCCCGATTCGTACATGCTGCGTTCACGCTTGGGCCAGCATATTAACGCCCGCCTTTCGCAGCGCGCCAAAATATCGTTCCCAGACGGTTGACAGACCGCCGGCGCGCATATTCGCAGCTTTCCCGTCACGAAGCGCCTGTCCGCCCGCCGAATCCCAATGCTGGTTAAAGACCAAGGAAGAATCTCTATATATTGTGCGAACAGAGCGTGACTCATCGCGAGTCAGCGATTCGGCCGCGATTCGTTCGCGCGCTGTTCAAAAGGTAAAGTCGCGCGGCGCCGAAAGTTCCTTTATGAGACGGCGGCGTCCTTCACATGCCGGCGTCAGGATAAGAACGAGAAGAAGCGACAAGGTCCATGCCGCCGCTCCCGCCTGGAAGCCGCGCCGCCGCCCATGGGGTCGCGGCGGTTCTCGGCCCCACAAACACCGGCAAGACGCATCACGCCATCGAGCGGATGCTTTCTTTTCCGACCGGCCTCATCGGCCTGCCGCTGCGCCTTCTTGCGCGCGAAGTCTATAACCGCGTCGTCGCCAGGGTCGGGAGCGAAGCGGTGGCGCTCGTCACCGGCGAGGAAAAGATCAAGCCGCGCGCGCCGGCCTATTGGATCTCCACCGTCGAGGCCATGCCGCGCGACATCGACGTGGATTTTCTGGCGATCGACGAGGTCCAGCTCGCGGCGGATCTCGATCGCGGCCATATTTTCACCGACCGGTTGCTCCGCTGGCGCGGGCGCCATGAGACGCTGCTCATCGGCGCCGGCACGATGGAGCCGATGATCCGCGCGCTTTTTCCGGGCGCGCCCATCTTCGACCGGCCCCGCCTCTCGCGGCTGACCTTCGCGGGCGACAAGAAGATTTCGCGCCTGCCGCCCAAGACGGCCGTCGTCGCCTTCTCGGCCGAGGAGGTCTACGCCATCGCCGAATGGATCAAGCGCCAGAGGGGCGGCGCGGCCGTCGTGCTGGGCGCGCTCTCGCCCCGCACGCGCAATGCGCAGGTCGAGCTCTTCCAGTCCGGCGACGTCGATTACATCGTCGCGACCGACGCCATCGGCATGGGCCTCAATCTCGACGTCGACCATGTCGCTTTCGCCTCCGACCGGAAATTCGACGGCTGGCGCTACCGCCGCCTCACCCCCGCGGAGTTCGGCCAGATCGCCGGGCGCGCCGGACGCCATATGAATGACGGCGCCTTCGGGGCGACCGGCCGCTGCCCGCCTTTCGAGGAGGAGCTGATCGAACAGCTCGAGGACCATCGTTTCAATCCGGTCGAGCTCCTGCAATGGCGCAATAGCGACCTCGACTTTTCCTCCGTCGCCGGCCTGATGAGTTCGCTGGAAAAGACGCCCGGCCATCCGCGCTTCACCCGCGCGCCCATCGCCGTCGACCAATTGACGCTCGAAGCGGTGAGCCGCGACGAAATCGCGCAGCGCAACGCCAAGGCGCCCGCCGACGTGGCGCGGCTTTGGGAGGCCTGCCAAATTCCCGATTATCGCAAGACCTCGCCGGCGGCCCATGCCGACCTCGCCCTTGCGGTTTTCGGATTTATTGCGAGAAGGGGCAAAATTCCGGCGGATTGGATGGCGAGACATATCGACGCCGTGGACCGCGTCGACGGCGACATCGACACGCTGTCCAACCGCCTCGCGCAAGTGCGCACGGTCAGCTTCATCGCCAACCGGTCGGGCTGGCTCGACGACGCCGAGCATTGGCAGAGCGTCGCGCGTCGGGTAGAGGACAGCCTGTCCGACGCGCTGCACGCCCGTTTGACGCAGCGTTTCGTCGATCGCCGCACCAGCGTGCTGATGCGCCGTCTAAGAGAGAATGCGATGCTCGAAGCCGAAATTAACGCCGCCGGCGACGTCCTGGTGGAGGGCCAGCATGTCGGAAGCCTCCAGGGCTTCCGCTTCACGCCCGATCCCGGCGCGGCGGGGGAAGCCGCCAAGGCCCTGAACGCCGCGGCCCAGAAGGCGCTGGCCGGAGAGTTCGAGGCGCGCGCCACACGCGTCTTCGACGCTGTGGACGACGCCTTCGTGCTCGGCAATGACGGCGTCATCCGCTGGCTCGGCGAGCCGGTGGGCAAGATCACGGCGGGGGCCGGGGCGCTGACGCCGGCCGCCCGCGTTCTGGCCGATGAGCAACTGACCGGCGCCGCGCTCGAGAAGGTGCAGAACCGGCTCGACCTTTGGCTCGCCCAGCATGTGAAGAAGCTGCTCGGCCCGCTGGAGACGCTCGAAAAGGGCGAGGGGCTCGAAGGCGTGACGCGCGGCGTCGCCTTCCAGATCGCCGAGGAGCTCGGCGTTCTCGATCGCGCCCGCGTCGCCAAGGAAATCAAGAGCTTCTCCCAGGACGACCGTGGCGCGCTGCGCAAGCTCGGCGTGCGATTCGGCGCCTATCACATCTATCTGCCGCAACTGTTGAAGCCGGCGCCGCGCGCGCTCGCCTCGCTGCTTTGGGCGCTTCAGCATGGCGGGCTCGACAATGTGAAGGGGCTCGAGGAAGTCCCGCATCTCGCCGCTTCGGGGCGCACCTCCTTCGCAGCCGACCAGTCCATCCACAAGGGATTCTACCGCGCCGCCGGCTTCCGCGTCTGCGGCGAGCGCGTGGTGCGCGTCGATATTCTGGAGCGCCTCGCCGACCTCATCCGGCCGGCCATCGCCTATAAGCCCGGCGCGACGGCGGGCGATCCCCCGGCCGGCGCGGCCGATGGCGAGGGTTTCGTCGTTACGGTCGCCATGACCTCGCTGACCGGCTGCTCGGGCGAGGCCTTCTCCTCGATCCTGAAATCGCTTGGCTACGCCTCGACTCAGCGTCCGGGCCCGGCGATCACCGTGCCGCTGATCCCGGCGGCGTCGATGGAGCCGATCGCGCCGAAACCCGCCGAAGAGGTTGAGGCCCCCGCCGCCGAAGCCGCGCCGGAATCCGCCCCGGAACCGGCGCCCGTTGAAGCCGCCGAGGAGAGCGCCGCCATTGCGCAAACGCCCGGCGACTCCCCCGCTCCGGTAGAAGCGGCGCCGGCGGCGGCGGCGATCCCGGTCGAAGCGGCTGAAGTCGAAGCGGCGCAAATTGACCCGGCGCGGGCTGACGCGGCGCAAGTCGAAGCGGCGCAAGTCGAAGCGAAACCGGAAGAAGCCGCCGCCGAGCCGCCGGCGACCATCGAGGTCTGGGCGCCCCAGCGCCATTCTCACGCCGCCGGTCCGCGCCGGCACGGCCCGCCGCAGCAGCGCGGCCCCCGCGACGGGGCCGGAGACGCCGAGCGCCGGGGGCCGCGCCGCGACCGGCCGCGCGCCGCCGAAGGAGGCCCCGCGCCCGACGGCGCGAGCCCCCAGGCCGGGCGGCCGCAGGACAAGCCGCGTTTCGACAAACCCCGTTTCGACAAACCGCGCTTCGAACGCGGCGGACCGCGCGACGATCGCGGCCGCGGCCGGCCCGGCGGCGGCTTCGGCGGTGGAGAGAAGCGCGAGCGGCAGCCCGATCCGGATTCGCCCTTCGCCAAGCTCGCCGCGCTCAAGGCCGAATTGGAGAAGAAGGGTAAAAGCTGATAAAATAACGTCCGGGCGTCGGCTTGGCGCAGGTCAAATTCTTGACATGAAGCGGGCGCATGGGGGTCTCATTCCCCGCCGCCCGCCTTTGAGCGCGGGGCGCTTTGCGAAAGGCCCGGCTTTCTTTTGAGGATTTATTGCGCGCGATCCGTGACGATGCGGAATTCGGGAAGGGCTCGAGGGGAACTCAAATGAAAAAGATCCTTCCCGTGATCATGTGCGGGGGCTCCGGGACGCGCGTCTGGCCCGAGTCGCGGGAGACGCTGCCGAAGCAGTTCATCCCGCTCGTCGGCGAGCGTTCGACCTTTCAGACGACCATGGCGATGCTGGCCGATCCGGCCTTCGAGAAGCCGCTCGTCATCTCCAACAGCGATTACCGCTTCCTCGTCGCCGACCAGCTTCGCGAGATTGGCGCGCAGGCTGACATCGTGCTGGAGCCGTCGCGCCGCGATTCCGGGCCCGCCGTCGCGGTCGCGGCCGGCCTCGCCGCGCGCCGGGCGCCGGACACGGTCGTCGTCGTGCTCGCGGCCGACCATGTCGTGCGCGACCGCGCCGGCCTCGTCGAGCTCTGCAAGAAGGCGGGAGAGGCCGCCGCCGAGGGTTATATCGTCACGCTCGGCGTGAAGCCCGACAGTCCGGCGACCGGCTACGGCTATCTGCGTCCCGGCGCGCCGCTCCATGACGGCGGCGAGGTCTTGAGGCTCGAAGCCTTCGTCGAGAAGCCCGATCGGGAGACGGCCGGGCGCTATATCGACGCCGGCTATTTCTGGAACAGCGGCAACTTCATTTTCCGCGCCGACGTGATGCAGGCGGAAATCGCCCAGTTCGAGCCCTTCATTTCGGAGGCGGCGGAAGCGGCGATCGACGGCGCGACGCAGGATCTCGGTTTCTGCGTGCTCAACGCCGAGGCCTTCGCGCGCGCGCCCAAGAAGTCCATCGACTACGCGGTGATGGAGAAGACCGAGAAAGCGGCGCTCATTCCGGCCGATATCGGCTGGTCGGACGTCGGCACCTGGCGCGCGGTGTGGGAATTGTCGGAGCGCGACGAGAGCGGCAATTCGGTGCGCGGCCATGGCGTCGTGATGGACGCGAAAAACGTCCATGTGCGCTCGGAGGAGACGCTGACCACCGTCGTCGGCGTCGACGACGTGATCGTGGTGGCGACGCAGGACGCGGTGCTGGTGCTCAATCACGAGCATGGCGACCGGGTGAAGAATCTCGTCGAACAGCTCAAGACCGAAAACCGCCGCGAGGCGGGCGCGCATAAGCGCATCTTCCGCCCCTGGGGCTATTATCAGTCCATCGACGAGGGCCAGCGCTATCAGGTGAAGCGAATCGTCGTGAAGCCGGGCGAGCGCCTCTCGCTGCAAAAGCATTTCCATCGCGCGGAGCACTGGATCGTGGTGCGCGGCACGGCGGAGGTGGGCCGCGACGACGAGATCCATCTCGTCCACGAGAACGAATCGATCTATCTGCCGATCGGCTGCAAGCACCGGCTCATCAATCCCGGCAAGATCGATCTGGAGCTGATCGAGGTGCAGACCGGCTCCTATCTCGGAGAGGACGATATCGTCCGCTTTGAGGACGCGTATAATCGCGGATAAACGGGACGGCCTCGTTCTTCGAGACGCGAGCCTCGCTCGCTCCTCGGGATGAGGCCTTGCTTTGCGCACTGAAAAGGAGCCCCTCATGCTGAGGAGGCCCCTTAGGGGCCGTCTCGAAGCGCGAGGGGCGTCACCCGGCTGGAGCCAGGCCTTGTCCACCCTCGTCAAAATCTGCGGCCTCTCCGCCCCCAAGACGCTGCTCGCGGCCATCGCGGCCGGGGCCGAGATGGCGGGCTTCGTCTTTTTCGAGAAGAGCCCGCGCCATATCGATCTGGAAACCGCCCGCACGCTCGGCCTCTTGGCGCAGGGCAGGATCGCCAGGGTCGCGCTCACCGTCAACGCCTCGGACGCCGCGCTGGACGAGATCGTCGACGCGCTCGCGCCCGAAATGCTGCAGCTCCACGGCAAGGAAAGCCCCGCCCGCGTCGCCGCTGTGAAGGCGCGTTTCGGCCTGCCCGTCATCAAGGCGATCGGCGTCGCAGCCTCTGAGGATATCGCGGCGTCGAAAGCCTATGAAGGCCTCGCCGACATGCTCCTCTTCGACGCCAAGCCCGCGCCCGACGCCTCGGTTCCGGGGGGCGCCGGGATCAGTTTCGACTGGGATTTGCTGCGCAATATCGGCGCGAAAAACTGGATGCTCTCCGGCGGCCTCGACCGCGAAAACGTCGTGGAAGCCCTGCGCCGCACCGGCGCGCCGGCGGTGGATGTGTCGTCCGGCGTCGAGCGGGAGAGGGGCGTGAAGGATGCGGAGAAGATTAAAGCCTTCGTCGAGGCCGTTCGATCGCTTTCGTAGCGGCGCATGACGCGGTAAGACGACGTCAATCTTGTGGTTCTCCCTTCTCCCGCTTGCGGGAGAAGGTGTCGGCACGAAGTGACGACGGATGAAAGCCCTCACCCGACCCCTGCTCACGCAGGGGCCACCCTCTCCCGCAGGCGGGAGAGGGAAGCGCCTAAAGGACGCCCCCGTGACCAAGCCGCTTCCCAATTCCTTCCGCGCCGGCCCGGACGAGAACGGCCGTTTCGGCATTTTCGGCGGCCGCTTCGTCGCCGAGACGCTGATGCCGCTCGTGCTCGATCTCGAGCAGGCCTATCGGGACGCGAGGAACGACCCGGCCTTCCACGAAGAGCTGACCAGCCTGCACAAGCATTATGTCGGCCGCCCGTCGCCGCTTTATTTCGCTGAGCGCATCACCGAGCATGTGCGCGAAAAGGCGGAGCCCGGCAAAGGGGCCAAGGTCTATTTCAAGCGCGACGAGCTCAACCACACCGGCGCGCACAAGATCAACAATGTGCTCGGCCAGATCCTGCTCGCGCGGCGCATGGGCAAGAAGCGCATCATCGCCGAGACGGGCGCCGGCCAGCACGGCGTCGCGACCGCCACGGCCTGCGCGCGCTTCGGCCTGCAATGCGTCGTCTATATGGGCGCGGTCGACGTCGAGCGGCAGAAGCCCAACGTCTTCCGCATGAAGATGCTCGGCGCCGAGGTGATCCCGGTGCAATCCGGCGCCCGCACCTTGAAGGACGCGATGAACGAGGCGCTGCGCGACTGGGTGACCAATGTCGCCGACACTTTCTACTGCATCGGCACCGCGGCGGGCCCGCATCCCTATCCGGCCATGGTGCGCGACTTCCAGTCGATCATCGGCAACGAAACCAAGGCGCAGATGCAGGAGATGGAGGGACGCCTGCCCGATTCGCTCGTCGCCTGCATCGGCGGCGGCTCCAACGCCATCGGCCTGTTCCACCCCTTCCTGGACGATTCGACGGTCGAGATTTTCGGCGTCGAGGCGGCGGGGCATGGCATAAATGTCCCGAACGGACACGCCGCCTCGCTCACTGGCGGCAGGCCCGGCGTGCTGCACGGCAACCGCACCTATCTGCTGATGGACGATGACGGCCAGATTCTCGAAGGCCACTCCATTTCGGCGGGCCTCGACTATCCCGGCATCGGCCCGGAGCATTCATGGCTGCACGAAACCGGCCGCGTGAAATATATCAGCGCGACCGACAAGGAGGCGCTCGCCGCCTTCCAGCTCTGCTCGAAGCTGGAGGGCATCATTCCGGCGCTGGAGCCGTCCCACGCCCTCGCCAAAGTGCTGGAGCTGGCGCCGCAAAAGCCCGCCGACCACATCATGGTGATGAATATGTGCGGCCGCGGCGACAAGGACATTTTCACGGTCGCGGATCATCTCGGCGGGATGTGAGGATTACTGACCCCCAACGCAGCCCGCCGCGAGGTCGCGCAAAATCTTCCCTCGCGTCTCTTCATTCGTGACGCCGGCGAGCGCCTTGCTGCGCTCGGCTTTCTCCTGCGTGCAGACGCAGGCGTCGTGACAGAAGCCCTGCGACGCCCCTTCTTCGACGCAGCCCTTCTCGCAAGCGGCGACGAAGGCCTTCGGGTCTTCGGCCGGCGGGGCGAGCATGACGAGCCCGGTGAAGATCGCGAAGAGCAGCGGCTGGTGGACGAGGTAGATCAACAGGCTGTGGCGGCCCAGAAACGCTAGCGATCCTGGCTGCCCGTTCACGGGGAGAGGGTCAGGGTGAGGAGCTGGCGGCGTCAGCCATGCTGGGGGCGTTTTTGGGGGCGCTTCTGGGGACGCGTCGGGGTCGACGGCGGCCATCTCACGCGGGGCCTCGCTCCTCGCCCCAGCCCTCTCCTCCTGAACGGGGAGAGGGAGCGCGCGCGCCGCTCCTACGCCCAGCAACATCGCCCCGGCCCATGGAAAAAGCGGGCGCCAATCCTGCGTCAGCGGCTCGGTCGTCCCGAGCCCCAGCCATTGCAGCCAGCCCGCGTTAAAGGCCGGCGAAGCCAGGACCTGCGGCGCGGCGAAAAAGGCGGCGCCCGCCAGGATCGAAACCGGCCAGGGCGCGAAAAGAAAAGCCAGCGAGATCAGGCTCGCCGCCGCGATGACGTGCAAAATGCCGAAAAAGACGAAGGCGGACGGGAAGACGAGATAGGTGCCGAGACTGACGAGTCCCGCCGCGCCCGCGACGAGGGCGAAGCGCCGCCGGAAGGCGCGCCAGTGGATGCGCTCCCGATGCGCAAGGACCAGCGAAACGCCGGCGACGAAAAGGAACGAGAAGGCGACGCCATGGCCGAAAGCCTTGAAGGGCGCGGACCAAGGTATCGACGCGTCTATATAACCAAAATGGCCGAGGTCCCAGATCAGATGAAAGGCGACCATCGCGAGCACGGCGACGCCGCGCGCCGCGTCCAGCGCCCGGAGGCGGGCTGAATTCATCTTGCCGACTCGCCCTGGAACTTGCCGAAGACCATGTCGGGCGCGGAGAGATTGTGCCGCGACGGGAGATGGCGGCCGACCCATATCTCCGTCGCGCTGGCGCCGGGGAAGTCGATGACGGGCGCCTCTTCCCAGCTCTTGCCGCGCTTGGAG
Organism: Methylocystis parvus OBBP; assembly: GCF_027571405.1. Classification (GTDB taxonomy): domain Bacteria; phylum Pseudomonadota; class Alphaproteobacteria; order Rhizobiales; family Beijerinckiaceae; genus Methylocystis; species Methylocystis parva. The sequence goes on along the minus strand of NZ_CP092968.1, from coordinate 2,881,921 downwards.
CGCCACGCGACGATCGCCGCGTCGCTCATCGTCTCCATGGCGTACATGGAGCGTAAAGCCGCGAAAGGCCGCCCGCCCGGCATGGCGTCGTCAAAGTCGACGTCGAGCGACAGACGCTCCTGATCGACATTCTTGATCGTCACCCGCGCTTCGCCGCCCCGCCTGAATTTGAGAATGATGGTCCGCGTCTTCGGCTCGAAGACGACCTCCTCGATGTCGACGATCGGGCGCTCCTGAACCTCGACGGGACCGACGAGGAAGGAGGAGCCATAGGCCGTCCAGCGCATGTCCTCGAAGGGCAGCGGACGCGCGCGCCAATAGCCGTCCGGCGGGTAGAACACCATGATTTCCTCCGCCCGCTCGCGGTACCACATCCAAAATTGGATGAGATGAAGCCCTTTTTCGACCGCGCCGCCGATGCGCACGGGCACGGCGTTGGGCCGCCAGAAGGATGGGAAGGTGTAGCCGGTCAGCCAGAATTCGGGCGTTTCGAAGAAAGTGTGGCGACGGGCCTGCGCCAGGAATTTCGGATCGTGCGAGAGATCGCAGCTCGACCAGTCCGGCGCCCATCGATCCGAGACGATCGTGTTGATGTAGGATGGATGCACCGCCTGAATCTGCAGGCCGCGAATGCGCGGCGAGACGAAATCGAGCTCGATATTGTCCTTTTCGGCGCAGAGTTCGGGAACGGATTTGTTCTCGACGCGCACCTGCAGTTCGTCGGCGAGTTCCTGCGCGGTCGGTTGCGCGAAACACGGCGACGCGGCGAGCGCGCCGGCTCCAATGAGTAATCGGCGGCGATCGAACATCGTCGGCACATTTTTTCCTAGCGTCGGAGTGGCCTTTACGACGCCTTTATTTCACCGGCCTCAAGGCGAAAACAAGGAGAGAGGCGCCGGGCGCCGACTTTCGATCGAGCCAGGCGGGAGCTTCGCCGCGCGCCAGCATGGCGGCGAGACCGTTCGGCGCCGCTGTGACAAGCGACGACGGCTGCTTCGCGCGCGCGCACCAGACCACGAGATCGGCCCCGGCGTTTCGGAGAATCGCCTCCGCCTGCTCGGGCGCGGCGGTGAAGGCGTCCGCCACGATTCGATTGCCGCGATTGTCGCGATGATAGGGAGCCGCGAAGACGCTGTGCGGCGTATGGGCGAGGAGATGGCTGCCGAGATCGAAAGAGCCGGCGACGCGCGAGGCAGGGAGCGACGCGAGCGGCGCGAAGACCTCCGGCGATAGACAGGCTCGCTCGGCGACCGTGTCCGGATCGTCTTTCGACGGCAGAGCGACGGCGAGCCCAATCGGCGAGAGAAACATCGCAATTGCGGCCGCAAGCGCGACGCGCAGGGCGCGGCCGACGTCGAGTCGCTCGACCAAGGCGACGATCGCCACCGCGAGCGGGATCATGGCGAGCGGCGTCACGGAAGTGAAGACGCGTATCTGCCACAGGCCGGCGGCGAAGCCGATCGCGATGACCGCAGCGGCGAGAAGCCAGCGACGGCGCACGACGCCCTCGGTTTTTAAAGCGAAGCCAAGCGCGGCGGCGAGGCCCAGCGCCACGGGCGCGGCGGTGGCGACAACCATGCCCGGCGCGGTCGCGTAGAGCGAAAAGAGCGGCTTCGCCTCGACGACATGGGAGAGCCACAGATCGCGCAGCAGCGGATCGAGCCCGCCGAGCGGATCGCCAATGCATCTGGGCGCGATGAGCAGGACCGTCGCGCCCGTCGCCGCGCCGGCGGCGCCGACGGCGAAGATGCGCGCGCGGATTGTCGCCAGGCGCGGCGCGAGAAGCGCGACGGCGCCCAGCGACAGCGCGCCAGCGAAAAGCGCCGCGAGATGCACGAAGGAAAAAGCGTCGCAGGCGGAGGCGAACCAGGCCGCGCGCGGATTGATCGCGGCGTAAAGGGAAGGAAAGGCGGCCAGCGCCCCGGCCGAAAACCAGAGAAGCGGCGCGCGGGCGCCGTCGATGATGAAGAGGGTGGGGAGCGCGGCGATCAGCACGACGAAGAAGGGCAGGTTCTCGAGGCTGATCGCGAAGGAGAGCGCCATCAGCGCGGCCGCGGCGGCGAGACGCCATGCGCCTTTGGGATCGAGTCCCTGCAGGAAGAAGCCGAAGGCGAGCGCGAGCGTCACGATCTGCGGCGCATGATGATCGATGCGGCCCGGCGCGAATTGCAGGAACATTGCGCCCGACAGCATGACGAGCCAGATCGCCGCGAGTCCGGCCGCGGCGCTCGAAAGAATTCTGCCGAGCCAACCGGCGACCGCGAAGAGCGCGGCGAGCAGCGCGAAGGGGAAGACGAGCCGCGTCGCGCGCTCCGCATATTCCGGCGCGAGGAATTTGGAGAAAAAGAGATCGAGCCCCGCGAGCGGAACGTCGACGATGCGCGACCAGTGCATCGGAAGCCCGCTCGGCGGATCGAGCCGATGCGCCGTCAGGTCGAACCAGCTCTGGCCGGAAAGAAAGTCGCGCAGTTGCGCCGCGCGCATGGCGTCGTCGGAATCGAAGAAGGCGCCCGTGCGCCAGACGATTTCGGCCCGCGAGAAGGAAAGGGCGGCTGACAGGATCAACGCGACCATGATCACGACGATCGCGGGCAGGCGCGCCTCGCGCGAGGCGACGCTCGCGGCGAGACTCACGCCTTGCTCGGGCGCTGTAATCGGCTTCGCCCGGTCCCAGAAAAGATCGTCGCTCATCGGCGCCCCTGATCGAAAGGAGAGAACGCGTCAGGCCGTCGTCTTGAACAGCAGGCCCCGGCGCGTGACGAAATTGAACATGAAGACGAAGCCGGCGGTCGCGATCTTGGCGAGCGTCAGCGACAGGCCGAATTCGCCGACGAAGAGATGCATCAGGACTTCCGTCAGCCCGAGCCCGACGACGCCCGTCACGAGAAAGCCGAACATCTCGACGCGCGGCGCGCGGGCGCGGCGGCCCTCGAAGACGTAGCGCACGCTCAGGAGATAGATCAGCGCGAGACCCGAGAGAAAGCCGGCTGCCGCCGCCTGAAGATAGCCGACGCCGAAACCCTTGGTCAGCGTCATCAGCACGCCATAGTCGAGGGCGAGCGCGAAGACGCTCGCCGCCGCATAGCGGAACATGTCGCGCACGAAGCGCAGCAGCCGCGCCGGCGTGACGCGCGCGGCGAGCGCGCCCTGGGCTTCGGTGAAGAGAGCCATGGTCAGGCCACCTTGCGCGGCACGAGCCGCTCGCTCGTCAGCGCCTCGACGGCGCCTTCGACGCCGGCCTCCGAATATTCGGCGTCCTCATTGACCTGCCAGATGTCGAAGACCTCTTCGCCGCTCATGATGTTGAGCGCGGCGAGCATGCCGGTCATCATCGCATGGTCCTGATTGTTGTATTTGTGCATGCCGTTGCGGCCGATGCAGCGCAGGGACGGGAAACGCGTCGCGATTTCGCGGCGGATGGTCTCGACATTCTGCGCATAGGTCTCGTCATAGACCGGATAGGCCTTGGCCTGACGCACGACGCAGGCGTCAAAAACATCGGCGGGGTCCATCAGCCCGATCTGGCCGATCTCGCGCCTGGCGAGCTCGATGAGATCCTCGTCGCGCGCGGTCCAGAGTCCGTCGCCCTCGAAGCAGAAATATTCGAGGCCGAGGCAGGTCGAGACGCCATCGGCGATCATCTCCGGCGACCAGCTGCGGAAATTCTGCACGCGGCCGACCTTCACCGACGGATCGTGAATATAGACCCAGTTGTCGGGCAGTTCCTTCTGCGGGCGGCCGATCAGCACGACCGTGAGGAAGTCGCGATATTTGAGGTCGCGCGCATTGAAGAGGCTCATCGGCTTGGGCTCGATGGCGTTCATCAGATCGCGCATCGGCGCCGAGGACATGACGTTGCGCGCGAAATAGGTTTCGATCTCGCCGCTTTCCGTCCTGGCGCGCACGGTCCAGAGCTTCGAGGCTTCGTCATAGGCGAGCGAGTCGACGCCGCGTCCCATGAGCATGCGTCCGCCCATCTCCTGGATTTTGCGCGCGCAGGCCTCCCACATCATGCCGGGGCCGCGGCGCGGATAGCGGAAAGATTCGATCAGCGATTTCGCGCCGCTGTCGCCTTTGCGCAGGCCGAGCGAACGACGCAGGCCGTCGATGATCGCCGCGCCAAGCGAGAGGCCCTTGATGCGCTGCGCCGCCCAGTCGGCGGAAATCTCGTCGCAGCCCATGCCCCACACCTTCTCGGTGTAGGTCTTGAAGAAGATGCCGAAGAGCCGCTCGCCGAACTGGTTGCGCACCCATTGATGGAAGGTCTTGGGCTCCTTGACCGGGAACGCCTTGGCGTAGGCGAAGGACGCCATGCACAGCGCGCTCTCGATGAGGCCGAGATTTTTCAGCGCCTCGAAGGCCTTCAGCGGATAGGCGTAGAACTTGCCGCGATAATAGATGCGCGACAGGCGCGGCCGCTCCAGAAAGTCGTCGGGCAGGATCTCGTTCCAAAGATCGACGATTTCCTTCGACTTCGAAAAGAAGCGATGGCCGCCAATGTCGAACAGAAAACCTTTATAGTTCGCTGTGCGCGAGATGCCGCCGACATAGACTGGGTCCTGCTCCAGCACCAGCACGTCGCGCCGGTTCTTCGCAAGCGTGTAACCCGCGGTGAGACCGGCAGGGCCGGCCCCGATGATGATCGTCTCGATAATGTCGCCCATGCCGGCCCTGAAATCGGGCCACTCCGCGGGAGCGTGAGGCCCTTGTCTGGAGCGGCCCCACAATGGCTCCGCTGTGGCGACATTGTGGTTCGGGAGCCGTTAATGGGCGGTTACATTAAGGATAAGCTCGGGCGCCGACGTTCACCAAACAACGCCTTCTTTGGGGACCTGTTCCGTAAAGCGTTTCGCGCCCACGACAAATCCCTCATTCCCAATCGACGCGCCCTCAATAGGGCATGAAGTCGGGCTCGGCCTGCCAGCTGCGGACGGTGCCGTGATGCGCGCGGCGGATCATCGGGGCATAGGCCATGGCGTGGGCGTGATGGCCGTGACGCAGGCTGGCGTAATGAACGGCGTTGCGATGATGCGCCCTGGCGTAGCGGGCGCCGCCGGCCGGCGAAGCGCCGGTGATCGAAATGCTGCCGCCTTCGGATTGCACGATTTCATAGAGACGCTTGGCGTTGCCCGGCGCGAGGCGGACGCAGCCATGCGAAGCGGGGCTGCCCAGCGCGCCCGTGGCGTAGGTGCCGTGAATGGCGTAGCCGCCGCGGAAGAAGATCGAATAAGGCATCGGCGACATGTGGTATTTGCGGGAATAATGCATCCGCTCCATGCCGGTCGGCGCATAGGAGCCGCGCGGCGTCGAATAGCCGGCGCGGGCGGTCGAGACCGGCCAGCTATAGCTGCCCTGGCTCGAATCGACATGCATGGTCTGGGTGGAAAGATTGATATGAATATTGGCGGTGGCGTAGGCGAGGCCGATGGAGGCGAAAAAAGCCGCGACCGCCATAAGGAACATTTTCAAACGCATGACCCGACTCCGACACGAAAGCGATAACTGTCGAGATGATGGCGCAAGCTTGTTGGCGTGGCAACGTAAATGAAACAGTAAGGTTGACCGGCAACGATTAACTAGGAAGCCTTACCAGGGCGTGAAAAACGAAATAATCCAATCGGGTGATCGATATGCGCGCATCGAGATTCGCGGCCGCCATTCTGGCTCTGGCCTTTGCGGGAGGAGCCGCCGCTCAGGACAAGGGAACGCTCGATCCAAAGCCCCTGCCGCCGCTCGCCAATCCCTCGGACCCCTCGACGCCGGCGAAGGAGCTTTTCGGACGGGCGCGCGACGGCGCGTCGCTCGAACCCGATCCGATCGGCTTCTATTCCAAAGGCTGCCTCGCGGGCGGCGAGCAGCTCCCCTATGACGGGGCGCACTGGCAGGTGATGCGCCCGTCGCGCAACCGCAATTGGGGTCATCCCAATCTCCTGAAGTTCCTCGAGAGTTTTTCGGCGAGAGCGGCCGCCGCCGCCGGCTGGCCGGGCCTGCTGATCGGCGACATGTCGCAACCGCGCGGCGGTCCGATGCTCACCGGCCACGCCTCTCACCAGATCGGCCTCGACGCGGACATCTGGTTGACGCCGATGCCGACGCGCGAACTGACGCGCGCGGAACGCGAGGAAATGTCCGCGACTGACGTCGTGCGCGAGGATTTGCTCGACGTTCGATCCGACGTCTGGTCGGAAGGCCATCTCGCGGTGATCCGGACGGCCGCCCAGGACCCGAAGGTGCAGCGCATCTTCGTCAACGCCGCGATCAAGCGCGCTCTGTGCCGGGAGGCCGAGGGCGAAGCCTGGATGCGCAAGATCCGCCCCATGTTCGGGCATAATTACCACTTCCATATCCGGCTCTTCTGCCCGGACGGCTCGAGCTGCCGGGATCAGGACCCGACGCCGCCCGGCGACGGCTGCGACCAGTCGCTCGCCTGGTGGTTCACCGACGAGGCGCTGCATCCCAAAAAGTCGAACAAAAGCTGGCCGCCAATGTCCATGGCGGCGCTGCCGGCCGCGTGCAGGGACGTGCTGAAGGCCCGTTAGGCTTTCGCGCGAAGCTCGCGAAAAAGCCCGTCGACGCCGTCGGAAATGGCGCTTTTCACCAGCGCGGCGACGTCATCGCGCGCGGCTTCGGCCGATTCGAACTCGACCGTCCAGATGAGCTCGGTCTTGTCCCCGATCGTCCGGATTTCCACCGTCCCGATATAGGAGGAGACCGGGAAGGGCGACGAGAAGCGGTCATATTTCAGGCGCCTCGCCGCCTCGTCGATTTCGAGGATGCGGTCCCGAACTTCGCCGCCGTCATGCGCGATTGTGAAAATGCGCACGGCGCCGACGCCCGCGCCCTCGACGCGGCATCTGTCGATGATCGGAAACCATCGGTCGAGACCGTCGACGCCTCGTATGGCCGCCCATGCCGCATCCGCGTCGACCGTGTCGGATTTCCTGATCGTAACGGACGTCTTCATTTCCGATTTCCTCCCTCCGGCCGGAGAGAGCCTAGGAATCGACGCCCGAACGCGAAACAGGAAAGAACGGGCTGCAAAATCGGGATATTTGGGAAATCAGGCCGCCCCCGTCCCCACGGGACAGGACACGCCCGTACCCCCCAGCCCGCAATAGCCGCCCGGATTCTTGGCGAGATATTGCTGGTGGTGGCTTTCCGCGAAATAGAAGGGCGGCGCGCGCCTGATTTCGGTCGTGATCGGCCCGAAGCCCGACCGTGCCAATAGCTGTTGATATGCCGTGCGCGACATTTCCGCCGCCGCGAATTGTTCGGGCGTCGTGGCGTAGATCGCCGAGCGATATTGCGCGCCGACATCATTGCCCTGACGCATGCCTTGCGTCGGATCGTGGCCCTCCCAGAAGAGGCGGAGCAGATTCGCCAGTGGGATGGCCGCCGGGTAGAACGCGACCCGCACGACCTCGGCATGGCCGGTGCGCCCCGAGCAGACATCCTCATATGTGGCGTTCTTCGTCGTCCCCCCGGCATAGCCGACGGCGGTGACGTAAACGCCTTCTCCCGCCTGCCAGAATTTGCGCTCGGCGCCCCAAAAGCAGCCCATGCCGAAAAAGATCTCTTCGGTCCCCAGCGGATATGGCGGGTCGAGCGGATGGCCGTTGACGAAATGGGTCGCGCCGTGCGGAACAGGCGCGTCCCGATCCGGGATCGGCCCGAGGCGGCCGGCGAGATCGATTTTATCGAAGATGGACATGCGCCAAAGATATGGCGCCGCTCAGCGGCGCCAATAGCGATTCGTCGCTTCCTGCTTGTGGCTGAAAATGATCATCAGCGCGCCGAGGCCGCCCAGCGCGACGCTGACCGGAAGAAGCATGAGCGTGGTCAGAACCGGGTCCCACAGAAAAGCTGATTTCGCCGCCACGGCGGACTGAATGGATTGATAGAAGGCGGGCGCCGCGTCGGCCGCGCCCCGGCGCAGCGTCGTCACCATCAGTCCGCCCCCGGCAATGGAGCGGGTGCCGTCGACGATCAGGGCCATGAAGCCGACCGCGAGCAGCAGAAAACCAATCAAACGGGTGAGAAGGCGTAACATTCGCGCAACCATAAGTGCGCGAAAGGCGCCTGTCCACGCGGCGGCGGCGCGAGAGCGAACGAAGTTGTCGCGCTGTGGGGCGCCTCGTCTTTAAGCTCATTCGGGAAGCATTAACCTTAATCGGTTTTGATCAGCGCTCAAGTCCGGAAGCCGCGCTTGGGCCTCGCGTCTTCCGGTCGGGTTCAACGGGGCCTCCCGCCCCGCCGGGATCGACAATGCGCTATCGTGATCAGTCCTATCATTTCGTCGACGCGTCCGGCGATTACATCGTCCAGGTGTCGCGCGGCCATCGCAGCCGCAAATTCCGTTTTTCGCCGGGGGCGATCGCCGCAGGCGGCGCCGCGCTCGGCCTCGTCGCGACCGCCATATTGGGCGCGACCGGCTATTTGATGTTTCGCGACGAGCTTCTCGCCGGGCTCCTCGATCGCCAGACCCAGATGCAATACGCCTATGAGGACAGGATCGCCGCGCTGCGCCTGCGCCTCGACCAGCTCGCGAGCCGGCAGTTCATCGATCAGGACGGCGTCGAGGGGAAGGTGCAGCGGCTGGTGCTGCGCCAGGCGCAGCTCGAAACCCGCGCCGCCGTCGTCGCCCAGCTCGTCGAACGCACCATCTCGCGCGACGCCGGCGTGACCATGATCTCGCCCGCGACGCGCGCCGAACCGCAGAGCTCCGCCCTCGGCGCGCTCAAAGCGGGCCTGCCTTTCGCGAAGGCCCCGGCGACCGCCGGCGCCTTGCCGAAGGCGGCCAAGGGCGCGGTGGAGGAGGCTCCGCTCAGCTATACGAGCAAACCCGAGCCCGAAGGGCTGGATCTGCGGCTCGGCGGCGAGTCGAAGCCGCTGCCGCTCTCGCCGCCCAATGTCGCGCCCAAGCGCGAAGGGCTCGTGCCGATCGACACCTCCATGGCGGCGCCGCCATCCTCTCTCGCGCACGCCGCCGATCCCGGCGCTCCGATGCCCTCACGGCTCGAAAGCCTCGCCATATCGCTCGACCGCATCGAGCGCGACCAGACGCGGCGGCTTTCCGGCATTGTCCGCCCGGCGATCGAGGCGGCGACGCGGCTGCGGGCGGCCTTCGACATCGCCGGCCTCTCGGTCGAGCGCTTCATCCCGAAGAAGGCGCGCAAGGATACGGGTCTCGCGGTCGGCGGCCCCTTCGTCGCGCCGCCGCCCAAGGGAGCCGAGAATCTCTTCGAACGCGACCTCGCCGTCGCGCAAACGGCGGTGGCGACGCTGGACGGCCTGCGCCATGCGCTGCCCATGACCCCGCTGCGCAAGCCGCTTTCGGGCGATTTGCAGATGACCTCCACCTTCGGCTACCGCACCGATCCCTTCTTCGGCCGCCCCGCTTTGCACAGCGGCGTCGATCTGCGCGAGGAATATGGCGCGCCGGTCAAAGCGACGGCGGCGGGAACGATCAACGTCGCGGGGCCGCAGGGCGGCTATGGCAATCTCGTCGAGATCGACCATGGCGGCGGGCTCGCCACCCGCTACGGCCACCTTTCGGCGATCAATGTCGTCCCCGGCCAGCAGGTGACGCCCGGCATGGTCGTCGGCCGCGTCGGCTCCACGGGACGCTCGACCGGTCCGCATCTTCACTATGAAGTGCGCATCGACGGCGAGGCGGTCGATCCGTCGCGCTTTCTGAAAGCGGCGTCGGCGCTGGGCGGAATCAGTCAGTAAATACGGGTATTGACAAGCTTGGAAGCGCGTGAGATTCTCGCTTCCATGGCGACGACCAAGGTCTTCAAATCCGGCAACAGCCTCGCCGTGCGCCTGCCCCGCGACATCGCCTTCCCGGAAGGGGCGGAGGTCGTCGTATCGCGGCAGGGCGAGAGCCTCGTCGTCTCGCCCGCGCGGCTCGACATGAAGACCCTCGTCTCCCGCCTCGCCCTCGCCCCCTCCCCGCCGCTTGTCCAGCGCCCCGAATTCAAGCCGCCCAAGCGCGACTGGTCGGCGGGCGACTAATGGCGCGCTATCTCCTCGACGCGACGATCGTCTTCGCCGCCGCGAGCGGCGAATTGGCGACGCTCGCCAAGCTCTCGCGCCTTTCAATCGGCGACGTCGCCATCTCCGCCATCGTCTATAGCGAGCTCCTGAGCGGCATGTCGGGCGCCGCCTTGGCCGGCGGCAAGAGCGCGCGCCTCATCGAGAATGTGACGCTCGTCGCGCAGAATGTCGATATATTGCCCTATGACCGCAAGGCGGCCGAGATCTTCGGCGAATTGCTGCGCAGGATCGAACCCAAGCGGCGGCGCATGCTCGACCGCATGGTCGCCGCCCAGGCCATTGCGGGCGGCATGACGCTGGTCACGCTCGCGCCCGACGACTTTTCCGACATTCCGGGCCTGAAACTGGAAAGCTGGCGGACCTGACTTTCAACCCCTGCCGGCGAAGGCCGATAGGATGACGACGAAGGCCGTGGCGGACCCCGCGCCGCGATCCGCAAGCGGCGCGTCGCGGGGGAGTTCCGGCCTCTACTCTACATCCTCGACGCTCGCAGGCCCGCCGCCATAAACGCGCTGGGCGAGCGAGGCCTGCATGAAGTCGTCGAGTTCGCCGTCGAGCACCTCGTCCGGCGTGCCGGAAGTGTGGCCGGTCCGCAGATCCTTCACGAGCTGATAGGGCTGTAGGACATAGGAGCGGATCTGGTGGCCCCAGCCGATCTCGGTCTTGCTGGCGGCGACCTTGTTGGCTTCCGCCTCGCGCTTTTCGAGTTCGAGCTCGTAGAGTCGGGCGCGCAGCATGTTCCAGGCGGTGGCGCGGTTTTTGTGCTGAGAGCGCTCCGCCTGACAGGCGACGACGATGCCGGTCGGGATATGGGTGATGCGGATGGCGGAGTCCGTCGTATTGACGTGCTGGCCGCCCGCGCCGGACGATCTATACGTGTCGATACGGCAGTCCGACTCGTTGATATTGACCTCGATCCGGTCGTCCACCACCGGATAAACCCAGACCGAGGCGAAGCTCGTATGGCGGCGGGCGTTCGAATCGAAGGGCGAAATGCGCACGAGGCGGTGCACGCCCGATTCGGTCTTGGCCCAGCCATGGGCGTTGTGGCCCCTGACGAGGATCGTGCCGGACTTGATGCCGGCCTCTTCGCCGGCCGTCTCCTCGATCACCTCGACCTTGAACTTCTTGCGCTCGGCCCAGCGGGCGTACATGCGGAACAGCATGCGCGCCCAGTCCTGGCTTTCGGTGCCGCCGGCGCCCGAATGAATTTCGATGAAGGTGTCGTTGCCGTCGGCCTCGCCCGAGAAGAGCGCCTCGATCTGGCGCGTCTGGGCTTCCTTGAGCACGGCTTTCAGCCCCTCGACGCCCTCTTTCTCCGTATCGGGATCGCCCGCTTCCTCCCCCAGCTCCACGAGCGTCACCGCGTCGTCGAGCTCGCGCGCAAGCTTGCCCAGCGCGCCCATCTGCTCCTCGAGCTGGGTGCGTTCGCGCATGAGCTTCTGCGCTTCTTCGGGGTCGTTCCAGAGTGTGGGGTCTTCGGCCTTGACGTTCAGTTCGGCGAGACGGCGGGTCGCGGTCTCGACGTCAAAGATGCCTCCTCAGCAGTCCCATGGACTGCTCGATCTGTTCTTTGAGCGCAAGCGGCTCGGCGCGCATGGACGTTCTTTCGGTCTGGCGGGAGCGGCGCTCCCTTCAAAGTCGCGCGGAAACTATTCGCCGCGACGCCGCCTGTAAAGGATTTGTCGCATCAGTAGCCGCCATCCGCCGGGCGCGAGGGCGACGACGCGCGCGGCCGGCTCTCCTCGTCCTCCTGCGCGGCCGTGAGACCCCAGCGGCGCATCAGCAGCAGAATGGCCCCGGCCGCGACGACGCAGACGACCGTGGCGTAGGCCACGCCCTCCTCGCTTTCGGAGAAGGGCAGATTTTTGAGGTTCATTCCGAAAAAGCCCGTGACGAAGGTCGCGGGCAGCAGCAGCGTCGTCACGACCGTGAGCACGTAGAGCCGGTCATTGGTTTCGAGATTGAGGATCGCGTTCAGCTCATCCTGCAGCAGGCGGGCGCGATCCTGCAGCGCCTGCATGTCGCGCCCGAGCGATTCCGTGTGCTGCACCAGCCGCGCCGCTACCTCGCGCAGCTCATTGTCGCGCGCGTCCTCTGGATCGTCCTCTATGTCCTCCAAACGCGCCAGCGTCGAGACGAGACCGCCGACCTGGCGGGAAAGGCGAACCGCGTCGCGCCGTCCCGCGCCCAGCATCGGCCGCGCCTTGCGGCCGGACCCGTCTATGATGAGATCCTCGGCCCGATCGAAGGCGGCTCCGATATCGTTCGTCATGCGGCTCAACTCGTCGACGAGGCAGGTCGCCATCAGCTCGAACAGCGCAAGCGGCGATTCGATCGCCATCCCCCGGCCGATGGCTCCCCGCGCCGCCTCGACGCTGTTCATCGGGCTGCGGCGCGCGGTCACGGCGAAGCTCTCGCCGATGGCGAAGCGCAGATAATCCGTGCGCCAGGCGGGACCGGCCAAGGTGCGCTCATGGTCGAGCAGCGCGCCGCTGACCAGGCCCTCCGAATATTCGAGATATTGATGGTCGAGCGGATCGCACAGAGCCTCGCGGGCGCTGTCGGAGAGCGCCGCGATGCGCGCGATTTGCGGCCGCGCGCGAACGTCGGTGAGATCCATATGGAGCCAGACGAAGCCCTCCCGGGCGCTTCCGAGCGCATCGAGATCCTCCGCGCGCCCCGGCCCGGCGCGGCCTTGCGCGTCGAAGCGGATGATCCAGAGGCAGCCGGGAATGCCGGCGTGAAGAGCGTCTTTCAGTCGGTCGGGGGTCATGGTCTCCGTTTCGCTCGTCCTGCGCCAATGACATGCGGGAACATGACAGCCGGATGACGCGCTCAGCCGCCCTCGGTCGTCGCCCAGGCCTTGTCGAAGCGGCCGGCGGCGAGATCCTCGGGCGTGATCCAGAACTGCGCCATACCCATGTCGCAGAACAAGAACTCCCGGCAGAGGCCCCAATCGGAGTCGAGTTGGAGCAGCGAAACGAGGCCGCGCTCGCGCGCCCCGTCGGCGGTCCCCTGAACATTCGTCGCGGCGCCGAGCATCTGGTGACGGACGATGCGGGCCTCGGGCGGCGCGATTTCGCCATCCCCGCCGCGACGCGCGCTCCCGACCCAGGCGGCCGGATGCTCGTAATTCTCATAACGCCGCTCGAGAACCGGCGCCGCCTCGCCCGTCGCCCGCTCGATGGAGCGAAGCATGCGGCGGTCGGCTTCCCGGCTGGCGTCGCCCTGAAAATAGAGATGAGCTCCGACGAAGCAATCGATGACATGCGCTTGCAGCGGCGCCTCGGGAAAAACGCTCAGCTCTTTGGCGTAGCCGCCATCGGGTTTTCCCCACGCATGCCCGACGAGCGGAATGTCGGCGGGCGGCGCGCGCGGCGGTCCCGCCGTTTCGGCGTATATGACGCGCGTCGCGTCACTATCGGCTCCACGGTCGCCCCAGCCCCAAAGCATCTCCTCCTCCATATCGGCGAAGAAGAAGAGGAAGCCGCGCGCCGGCAGGGCGGCGGTCCGAGGGGCGAGCGGCGTCGGCGGGAGATGCGCGAGCTCGATCTGGGCGAGGAAATGCAGCGGCGTATTGGAGACGCCCTGACGGGGCCAGTCGACGCCGTCCGGCAGGTTCGGCAGGCCGCCGAGCTTGCTGAGAGAGTCGGCCTCGAGAACGCGGCGCAGCCAGATCGTCGGCTCGCGCGCGCGGGCGAGGCGGGCGTCGAGGTCTTCGCGCCGCGGCTCCTTCGGGGCGGGCGCCTCGACTGGCGGCGCGGCGCGGCGAAGGATTGAAAACAGACGGTCGAAGCTCGGCACAGGACTCTCCCCGGAAGCCCGATCCTAAAGCGCGAGCCGTGACGAAACCGTAACCCGCTTCTCAGCTACACGTCGGAAACCCCGACCTTCTGCTTCAGCCGGCGCACGCGCGCCTCAAGATCGCTAATGAGCATGCCGTGGCCGAGCACGGCCGAGTGATATTCCACCACCGCCCGCCGCAAGCCGGCGACCTGTTCGCGGGTCGCCTTGTGCTCCACTTCGTTCTTCGCCTGCATCGTCAAGAGGTCAGACGCCACGTCGGCGCGCAGCGAATGCATGTCGCCCTTCAACTCGTCGCGTAATAAATTAATCCCACTTCTGAGTTGCGCATGCGACTCCGCGATCTCCGCACGCATGACGCGCAGTTGTTGCAAAACAAGATTTTCCGGTTCGTCGGCCATGTCTCAGCCTACTATGCGAGCCGCCCTACGTCATCACCACATTCACCGCGCTCTCCGGCAGCTCCTTGCCGAAGCAGCGCTGATAGAACTCCGCGACCAGCGGGCGCTCCAGCTCGTCGCATTTATTGAGGAAGGTGAGGCGGAAGGCGAAGCCGACATCGTTGAAGATCTCGGCGTTCTCGGCCCAGGTGATGACCGTGCGCGGACTCATCACTGTCGAAAGGTCGCCGGCCATGAAGGCGTTGCGGGTGAGGTCGGCGACGCGCACCATCTTGTCCGCGACGGCGCGGCCCTCTTTGGAGGCGCCGTAGGACTTCACCTTCGAGACGACGATATTCGTCTCCGCGTCATGCGGCAGGTAATTGAGCGTCGTCACGATCGACCAGCGGTCCATCTGCGCCTGATTGATCTGCTGCACGCCGTGATAGAGGCCCGACGTGTCGCCGAGGCCGACCGTGTTCGCCGTGGCGAAGAGGCGGAAGGCGGGATGCGGACGGATGACGCGATTCTGGTCGAGCAGGGTCAGGCGGCCCGACACTTCGAGCACGCGCTGGATGACGAACATCACGTCCGGGCGGCCGGCGTCATATTCGTCGAAGCAGAGCGCGACATTGTGCTGAACCGCCCAGGGCAGGATGCCGTCGCGGAATTCCGTGACCTGCTTGCCGTCCTTGAGCACGATCGCGTCCTTGCCGACGAGATCGATGCGGGAGATGTGGCTGTCGAGATTGACGCGCACGAAGGGCCAGTTGAGCCGCGCCGCGACCTGCTCGATATGGGTCGATTTGCCGGTGCCGTGATAGCCGGTGACCATGACGCGGCGGTTGCGCGCGAAGCCCGCGAGAATGGCGAGCGTCGTCTGGCGGTCGAAGAGATAGTCCGGGTCGATGTCCGGCGCGTGCTCGCTACGCTCGGAAAAGGCCGGAACCTCGAGGTCCGTGTCGATGCCGAAAACCGCGCGCGCCGAGACCTTGATGTCCGGCGTGTTTTCCAGGCCCGAGCCGGATTTAACTGCTTCGACCAAAATCGTCCTCCGTCTGGCGGGCAATCGGCGTCGACGATCAAGCGTCAGACGAGCCGCGCGGCCCTCAGCGTCTTATAGGCATGAATGATTTCCCGCAATTTCTCCTCGCGGGAACGATCGCCGCCATTTGCGTCGGGGTGGTGGCGCTTGACGAGCTCCTTATAGCGCGTCCGGATGGCTTCCGGTCCAGCGGTTTCGTCGAGGCCGAGCGCCTCGAAGGCGCGCATCGTCACCGGCGAATAGCGCGGCTGCTTTTTTTCGGGCGCGCGGCGATGGTGGCGAGCGCGATACATGCCGAGCGGATCGTCGGTCGGGCCGCCATCCTCACGAAAGCCCGCCTGCCCCCGGCGCGTGCCCATGGCCCAGGTGGGGCGATGGCCGACGGTCGCGTCCTTCATGTAGCGGGCGACGTCGGCGTCCTTCATCCCGTTGAAGTAATTGTAGGTGGCGTTGTATTCGCGAACGTGGTCGAGGCAGAAGCAGAAATACTGCCCCTCGCGCAGCCGGCCCATGGGCGCGCGATAGGCGCCTTCGGCGGAACAGCCCGGCGCATCGCATTTGATTCCCGACTCGCGCTTCTCCTCGCGCGGCTGGCGCTGCGTTCTGATGCGATCGAAGAGGGGCGAATTCAGGTTCATTTCATTCCATTATGATGGCCGCGGCCCCCGCCGCAAGCGCGGACCGCGCCAATTTTCGCAGGGGCTCGCTCTGCGCCCATTCTTGCAAGAGGGGCGCCCGGACCTTAGCTGGCGGACAATGTGGAGGACGACTATGGCGGATCAGGGTAAAGGACCGGTGGCGGCGAGCATCGAGAAGAAACTGATCGAGGGGCTGACGCCCATCTCGCTGAACGTCATCGACGAATCGCATCACCATGCGGGGCATGGCCATGCCGGCGACAAGCGCCACGGCAATGAGAGCCATTTTCGCGTGGAGGTGGTGAGCGCGGCCTTCGAGGGCAAGAGCCGGGTGGAGCGGCACCGGATCGTCAACGGGCTGCTGGCCCAGGAGATCGCGGAAGGGGTGCACGCGCTCGCGATCGGGGCGAAGACGCCGGGGGAGGGATAAACAAATCTCCTCGAGGCTACGTGAATTTGCAGGCGAGCCACGCCGCCGTCACAAGGTCGTGCCAGCCGATCGGACTGCCGCGACCATGGAACCCCAGATGTCCGCCGCCCGGCGCGACAGCCGTCTCGACGGTCTTAAGGCTCGGCCAGTCAATCCCCTCATAGACGGCCGCCGGAATCCACGGATCGTCCATGGCGTGGATGACGAGGGCGGGACGGTCGACGCCGCGCAAAAAGCCGACGGCCGAATTTCGCTCGTAATAATCCGCCGCGTCGCGAAAGCCGAAACAGGGGGCGACGAAGCGGTCGTCAAACTCATAGATCGACCGCGCGGAGGCGATGGCCGAGCGCTGCGCGGACGTCAGCTCGGCGCCGGGCGCCAGGGCCTCGCTTTTCAGACCCGCGAGCAGATAGTGGTGATAGATGAGATTGCGCGGCGCCTCTATCCGCTGGCTCGCCGCCGCGAGATCGAGCGGCGTCGAGACGGCGACGGCGCCGAGCACAAGCGCGTCATGGCCGCCCTCGCCCATGAATTTCAGGACCAGATTGCCGCCCAGCGAATGCCCGACCAGCGCGACGCCGCGACGGACTAGCTCGTCGGGCAATTGGCGCAGCGCCGCCGCGAGATCTTCGGTCTTGCCGGCATGGTAGCGGCCCTTCGAGGTCGGACGGGAGAGAGCCGAGCCGCGCAGATTGAGCCGCAGGACCGGCCATCCCCCGCTCACCAGATGCCGCGCCGTCCGGACGACATTGACGCTCGCTTCCGTGCCCGTGAGACCGTGGATCAGAACGACGAGCGGCCGTCCGCCGGGCTCGGCGGGCCGGTCGAGCCGCGCCGCCAGACGATCCCCGTCCGGCATGGCGAGCAGCAGGCGCGCGCCGCCGTCGAGCTCTTTGGGCTTCGGCAACAAAATGTTGCGAACGGTCTGGAGGTCGGGACCCCACCAGGGCGCGCGTTCCTCGAAAATGGGGAAGGCGTCGCTGCGCATGCGAAGACCTCCTGCGCCTCACGCATTGCGTTCAGCTACGTATGGGCGCGCCGGTCTCGTCGCAATCGACCTCGGTCACTTCATCCCCCAATTCGATGCGGGCATGGGCCAGCGAGCCGTCGTCGCGATAGGCGTATTGGTGGGAAAGCTCGACCTCGCCATAGACCAGCTTCTCCACCGTCGCCACCCGCCCGGCCGGATCATGGGTCACGCGGAAATAGGTGTTCCGGTTGCCGAGCTCCGTCGCCTCCAGCGGCTCGACGAGCTTCAGCGGCATGCGCACGCCGCTATAGGTCAGGAAATATTTGTAATCGGCCTCTGTCATGCGCCTCTCCCTCTTCTCTTTTCCGGGCCCCTAGAAAGAATCGCGCCAGCGCAAGAACCGGCATGGCGCTTGCGGAAAGCGCGCCGGAACGGCCTCTCCCCGGGCCGCCTTTGTCGCAGATGCGACAGAATCCTACGAGAAGGAGCGCCAGAAATGAGACTAGCCGAAGCCTATGCCAGCGCGACCGCGGAAGAGATCGAGGCGGCCCTCGCGGGCGGCAAGCTGATCGTCTATTCCGTCGGCCGCCCGCCATCAGCGAACCACAAGATCACCCGCAGCTCGGCGCTGGCCGAATATACCTTCGCCAGCCCCGCCTTTGACGACGCCAAGACGCCCGTCTTCACGGAGAACGGCGCCGTCGCGCAACATGTCGGAACCCCGGGCTGGGCGCGTGCGTTTTCGGCGGACGGCGCGGTCGTCGCGGACTTTTCGGTGGGCGCCGGACCGACGGAGATCAAATGCGACAGCATCTCGGCGACGCCGGGCTTTCCGATCAAGGTCGTGTCGCTGAAGATCGCGCTGCCGGCGGAGACCGTGTCTTTCGAGAAGACCGAATTCGGCCATGTCTACATTACCGGTCAGGACAACCCCTATCGCAAGCTCTCCGTCCGCGGCTGATTGACGGATCTTCGAAACTTCGCGCGCCCGCTTCCCGTGGGCGCGCAAAACAAGAACAGCGCCAAGGCTGCGCCGACCCGCCATCTTGACGATTTGGTGACGAGCGCGTAGCGCGGAGCGACTTTTTCGCCCCGCTTTCATCAGGACAAGACATGGCGACGCCCAAGCCCGGCTCCAAGCCGGCGAACCCCCGCTTTTCCTCCGGCCCCTGCGCCAAGCGCCCGGGCTGGTCCTTCGACAATCTGAAAGGCGCGGCGCTCGGCCGGTCGCACCGCTCGCCGGCGGGCAAGGCGAAGCTCAAACAGGCGATCGACCTGACCCGCGAAGTGCTTCAGGTCCCCGCCGATTATCGCATCGGCATCGTGCCGGCCTCCGACACCGGGGCCGTCGAAATGGCGCTCTGGTCGCTTCTCGGCCCGCGTCCGGTCGACGTCGCCGCCTGGGAGAGCTTCTCGGCGGATTGGGTGACGGACGTGCTGGAGCAATTGAAGCTCCCCGACGCCCGCAAATTCACCGCGGCCTTTGGCGACATGCCTGATCTCTCGCAGGTCAATTTCGACCATGACGTCGTCTTCGCCTGGAACGGCACGACGGCGGGCGTGCGCGTGCCCAATGGCGACTTCATCCCCGCCGACCGCAAGGGCCTGACGATCTGCGACGCGACCTCGGCCGCCTTCGCGCAGAATCTCGATTTCTCCAAGCTCGACGTGACGACCTATAGTTGGCAGAAGGTGATGGGCGGCGAGGCGGCGCATGGCATGCTGATCCTCTCACCGCGCGCCGTCGAACGGCTGGAAAGCCACACGCCGGCCTGGCCAATGCCGAAGATTTTCCGGCTCACCAATAAGGGCAAGCTGATCGAAGGCGTTTTCGAGGGCGACACGATCAACACGCCGTCGCTCCTCGCCACGGAGGATTATATCGACACGCTCGGCTGGGCGAAGTCGATTGGCGGCCTGCCGGCCCTGCGCGCGCGTTGCGACGCCTCCGCCAAGGCGGTCGCCGACTGGGTCGAGCGCACCCCCTGGATCGACCATCTCGCAAAGAACCCGGCGACCCGCTCCAATACCGGCGTCTGCCTCGTCTTCTCGGAGAAGAGCGCGGCGCGCGGCAAGGCTGAAAAAGCGGCGCTCGCCAAGAAGATGGTCGCCATGATCGAGGCGGAAGGCGCCGGGTACGACTTCGGCGCCTATCGCGACGCGCCCCCCGGTTTCCGTGTCTGGTGCGGCGCGACGGTGGAGGCGTCGGACGTGGCGATCCTCACACAATGGCTCGACTGGGCCTATGCGGAAGCGACGGCGACGGCGGAGGCGGCTTAAGCCGCCCAGTCTGTCGCCATCAAGCCCGGCACGCGGTCAAATTCGCGGCGGTTATTTGTGACGAGCACGGCGCCGCGACGCCGCGCCTGAGCGGCGATGAGAACGTCGAAGGGGCCAATCGGCGCGCCGCGCGCTTCCAAATGGGCGCGAATGTCGCCGGCTTCGTGCGCATCGTCGGCATCGAACGCCGGCTGTTCAAACCCGGCGGAGAGAAATTCAACGAGAAGCGCTCGGGCTTTTTCGGGCTGCCGACTTTTTGCGATCCCGTAAGAGAGCTCGAACAAAACGACAGACGGAACGATCAGCTTCGTCCCGGCCCGGATCTCTTCCGCCAGCCGCTCCGCATAGCCCGCGCGCCGGCCGTTGAGGGCGAAAATGACCACATTCGTATCCAGACAGAACATGGAAAGCGTCAGTCGAATGAAATAGATTCGTCGGGCCGAAGCGGCTGATCGTCGGGAATGCCCTCCGGCAAGAAATCCTTCGCGCCGAGAGCGTCCAACCGCAATCGCCAGGCGTCGACATCGAAAGGCTCGGATTCCAGCGGCTCGAGAATGACCTTGTCGCCCACCTTGCTGACCCGGACCTCCGTCCCTGGCAGCCGGAATTCCTTCGGCAAGCGAACCGCCTGGCTGCGACCGTGCTGGAACAGTTTCGCCGTCGCCATCGTCACCTCCGCCTTTAAGAGTATCTACCAGAGATAGATATCCGCTCATCTTCCGACCGACAAGTCCCCTCGGAGCCCGCCATGCCGCCCCGCATCCTCATCTCCGACTCCCTCTCCCCCGCCGCGATCGATATTTTCCGCGCCCGCGGGATCGAGGCCGATTTCGAGCCCGCGCTCGGCAAGGACGAAGCGAGGCTCGCCGCCGCCATTGGCGCCTATGACGGGCTCGCCATCCGCTCGGCGACCAAGGTGACGGCCGAGATTCTCGCGCGGGCCGAAAGGCTGAAGGTCATCGGGCGCGCCGGCATTGGCGTCGACAATGTCGACATTCCCGCCGCGACGGCCAAGGGCGTGATCGTGATGAACACGCCCTTCGGCAATTCGGTCACGACCGCCGAACACGCCATCGCCATGATGTTCGCGCTCGCCCGCCAAATCCCCGCCGCCGACGCCTCCACCCAGGCCGGCAAATGGGAGAAGAACCGCTTCATGGGCGTCGAGATCGCCGGCAAGACGCTCGGAATTGTCGGCTGCGGCAATATTGGCGCCATCGTCGCCGACCGGGCGCTGGGGCTGAAAATGCGCGTGATCGCCTACGACCCCTTCCTGACCGAAGAGCGCGCGCAGGCGCTCGGCGTGGAGAAGGTCGAACTTGACGCGCTTCTCGCCCACGCGGACGTCATCACGCTGCACACGCCGATGACGCCGCAAACGAAAAACATCCTGTCGGCCGAGGCCCTCGCCAGGACGCGCAAAGGCGTGCGCGTCGTCAATTGCGCGCGCGGCGGGCTCCTCGACGAAATGGCGCTCGCCAGAGCGCTGGACGACGGCCATGTCGCCGGCGCGGCGCTCGACGTCTTCGCCGTCGAGCCGGCGACGGAGAACCCGCTTTTCGGCCGCGCCAATGTCGTCTGCACCCCGCATCTCGGCGCCTCGACGAGCGAGGCGCAGGAGAAGGTCGCGCTGCAGGTCGCCGAGCAGATGTCGGACTATTTTACGCGCGGCGCCGTCGCGAACGCCGTCAATTTCCCTTCCATCACCGCCGAGGAGGCGCCGCGCCTTGCGCCCTTCGTCGCGCTCGGGGAAAAGCTCGGCCTCTTCATCGGTCAGATCGCGCGCTCCGGAGTCCAGTCGCTCTCCATTGTTTTCGAAGGACATATTGCGCAGCAAAAGACCAGGGCGATCACTGCGGCGGCGCTCTCCGGACTGCTGAAGCCCATTCTCGAGGATGTGAGTCCCGTCTCCGCCCCGGCCATCGCCAAGGAGCGCGGAATCGCGGTGGAGGAAATCACGCGCGAAGCGCAGAGCGGCTATGAATCGCTCCTCGCCCTCGCCGCCCGGACGGCCGAAGGGGAGATTCGCGTCGCCGGCACGGTCTTCCACGACGGCAGGCCGCGAATCATGCGCATCGGCGAGATTGGGGTGGACGCGGAATTCGCGCCCTCGATGATCTATACGCAGAATGAGGACCGGCCCGGCTTCATCGGCCGATTCGCCAACGTGCTCGGGGCGGCGTCGGTCAATATCGCCACCTTCGCGCTCGGTCGCGACGCGCCGGGCGGCTGCGCCGTGGCGCTCGTCGCCGTCGACGGCGCCCTCCTCGAGGGAACGCTCGACGAAATCCGCGCGCTTCCGGGGGTCAAGCAGGCGACGACGCTGAAGTTCTAGCGACCCCACTGTTGCATGCTTGCAACTGTCGGGAAGGAAAAGCCCGGAAGCCTCAAGCGCGTGCGGCTTCTTGCTTGCGCGCCCCTCCCGCCTGCGAGACAAATCGTCGCTGTCGCCTTCCCCGCGAATTTGAGACGGCGTTGGCGGCTCGCCGCTCCCCACCGATCGAATAAGGAATACTCATGCGACGGCTTGTCCTTGCATCGCTCTGCATTTTCGCCGGCGTCGGCGCGCTCTCGTCGCAGGGCTTCGCGCGCAACGCCGCGCCTCAGGCCGAAACCGACCCGCTGACCGAGCTTTTCGGCGGCGCGACCGCACCCGCCGCGCCGGCCGGCCAGGGCCGCCCGCAAGCGGTCGCCATTCCGCGCGAGACCGTCTCCTTCGACGGCTATGCGCCGGGCACCGTGGTCATCAACACCAGCGAGCGCCGTCTCTATTACGTGACCGGCAACGGCCAGGCGATTCGCTATGGCGTCGGCGTCGGCCGTCCGGGCTTCGAATGGGCGGGCACGCGCTACATTTCCAGCAAGCGCGAATGGCCGGACTGGACGCCGCCTTCGCAGATGCTGAAGCGCCGTCCCGATCTGCCGCGCCACATGGAGGGCGGCCTCGCCAACCCGCTCGGCGCCCGCGCCATGTATCTTTCGGGCACGCTCTACCGCATCCACGGCTCCAATGAGCCGGAGACGATCGGCCAGGCCGTGTCCTCGGGCTGCATCCGCATGACGAATGACGACGTGACCGATCTCTATGACCGCGTAAAGGTGGGCACCAGGGTCGTCGTAACGCGCTAAGCGTCGCGCCCAAGACGATTGATTTCGGCCGGCCTTTGCGCCGGCCGTTCTGTTTTTCCGCCGACAAAGGCGGCGAGCGGCCTACAGCTTCGCGACGAAATGCGCGAAAGCGAGCAAACCCTCGGGCCAGGGGCCGTGGCCGCTCTCGACATTGATATGCCCGGCCGCGCCCGCGTCGATGAAACGCGCGCCGATGTCTTCCGCGAGGCGGCGCGGGAAGAGGAGATCGGCATAGGGGTCGTTATCGCCGCCGACGAGAATCGCCGGGAAAGGCAGGCGCGCGCGGGGAACCGGCAGAAAGGCCGAATCGACCGTTGGCAGCTCCCGGATCACCTGCTCCGAGGGCGGCGCGACGAGAAAGGCGCCGGCGATTTTTTCCGGCGATTGCTGCGCAGCATGAAGCGCGGCGACGACGCCCAGCGAATGGGCGACCAATATCGCCGGACGCGGCGCGGCGCGGATTTCCCGCGCGATCGTCCCGACCCATTCGTCACGCTTGGGGTTCGCCCAGTCGCGCTGCTGGACCCGTCGCGCCGTCGAGAGCTTTTTCTCCCAGCGGCTCTGCCAATGATCGGGACCGGAGTCGAGATAGCCCGGAATGACGAGAATATCGGCCTCGGCGGCGCGCATCAGGCGGCGGACTTTATGAAGGCGCCCTCAAGCGCGTCCTCAATGAGCTTGCGGGAGTTCGCGACGCCGTAAAGCGCGACGAAGGAGCCGAAGCGCGGACCTTTCTTCTCGCCGAGCAGCACCTCATAGAGCATGTTGAAGAAGTCGTTGGAGACCCCCGGCCGCTCCGGCGTCGCGCCCTTGGCGGCGAAGTCCTGATAGCGCGGCTCGGCGCGGGCGACGTCATAAAGCGCGGTCTGAATTTCTTCCGCCGTCGCATTTTCGCCGAGCGCGCCGAGAATCGCGTCGATCTTCGCGAGCGCGTCGCGCTCGACCTCGTCGGCGGCGCGATATTGCTTCGCCGGCTTCACGAAGTCCTTGAAGTAAGCGACGGCGTAACCGACGAGCTTGTCGAGACGCGGATGGTTTTCCGGGCTCGCCGAGGGCGCGTAGCGCTTGAGGAAACCCCAGAGCACCGCCGGGTCCTCGGCGTTGGCGACGGCGGCGAGATTGAGCAGCATGGAGAAGGAGACGCTCGCGCCCTTTGTCCCCTCGGCCGCGCCGCCATGTTCGAGCGTCTCGGGCGCGGGCGGATTTCCGGCATGGATGTGCCAGACGGGATTGCCGAGCCGGTTCTTCCAGTCCTGCCGCTGATAGGCGTCGAGAAAGTTCAGATAGTCGTCGACATTGCGCGGGATGACGTCGAAATGCAGACGCTTCGCGGCGGTCGGTTTTTGAAACATGAACTGCGCGAGCGATTCGGGGCTGGCATAGGTCAGCCATTCCTCGATCGTCAGGCCGTTGCCCTTCGACTTCGAAATCTTCTGGCCCTTCTCGTCGAGGAAGAGCTCGTAATTGAAGCCCTCCGGCGGCTTGCCGCCCAGCGCGCGCACGATCTGGCCGGAAAGCTTGACCGAGTCGATCAGATCCTTGCCGGCCATTTCATAGTCGACGCCCAGCGCATACCAGCGCATCGCCCAGTCGGGCTTCCATTGCAGCTTGCAATGGCCGCCGGTGACGAGCGTCGTGAATTTCTCGCCCGTTTCGGGGTCTTCCCAGTCGATCGCGCCGGCTTCCGCGTCCATGCCCGCAAGCGGGACCTGCATGACGATCCCGGTCTTCGGGTGGATCGGCAGAAAGGGCGAATAGGTCGCCGCACGCTCCTCGCGGAAGCTCGGCAGCATGATCTTCATCACTGCGTCGTAGCGGGCGAGCATGTGCTTCAACGCGGCGTCGAAGCGGCCGCTTTTGTAATAATCGGTCGCGGAGGCGAATTCGTAATCGAAGCCGAAAGCGTCGAGAAAGGCGCGCAGGCGGGCGTTGTTATGGGCGCCGAAACTGTCATGCGTGCCGAACGGGTCCGGCACCTGCGTCAGCGGCTTGCCGAGATTGGCGGCGACCAGCTCCTTATTGGGGATGTTGTCGGGGACTTTGCGCAGCCCGTCCATATCGTCCGAGAAGGCGATGAGGCGCGTCGCGATCCCGCCCTCGGTCAGGATCTCGAAAGCGCGTCGCACCATGCTGGTGCGGGCCACCTCGCCGAACGTGCCGATATGCGGCAGGCCGGAAGGGCCGTAGCCGGTTTCGAACAGCACGGAAGTCTGGCCGCTCGCTTCGATCCGTTTGACGAGCTTCTTCGCCTCCTCGAAGGGCCAGGCGGGCGAGACGCGCGCAGCGTCGAGAAGTTCGGGCGAAAGATTGAGCGGAGCGGACATTTGCTTGGACGCAACCATCAGGCTGTAGGGGGAAGCGCGGCACAGTAGGTAGCGGCGCGGGGGGCGTCAACGGCTCGCTTTTCGGCGCGGCGGAATATGAAATTTTTAAGCGGGTTTCTCCGCCGTCATTGTGAGCGTAGCGAAGCAATGACGGCGGAAAACATCAGAGCAAAGGGTCCAAAGGGTCTGCGGCGGTCGCATTAACGGGAAGGCCTTGGCCCAAATGCCCCGTCATCTTTCGCGCTTGGCGGCCGCGTAACTTGACCGTTTCGCGCGCCTCTACGACGCCGCCTTAAGCGCGCTCGGCTATCGCCG
The DNA here is from genome assembly GCF_027571405.1 of Methylocystis parvus OBBP. Classification (GTDB taxonomy): domain Bacteria; phylum Pseudomonadota; class Alphaproteobacteria; order Rhizobiales; family Beijerinckiaceae; genus Methylocystis; species Methylocystis parva. The sequence goes on along the minus strand of NZ_CP092968.1, from coordinate 2,856,544 downwards.
GGTTTGGACTGACGACACGACGCTCCAGAATGACAAAAAACAGAAGGCGGAGGCGCTCTTGACGAGCCGCCTTCGCCTTCCCAGTGTGGCCTTTGACCTTGCGGTCGGGGGACGCCTGCGCGATTTAATTCGTGCAGGTCACGCTGCGCATGTAACGGACGCGGCCATGCTCGTCTGTGCTTGGTTTCAAAACGAGCGTGCAGTCTTCGTCCTCGGCGCCGTAAGCGCGTCCCACCCTGATCGCCGGCCCATGCGCGAGCGGACGCATGCCGTCATCGTTGACGCTGACCGCCGCCTGAACGGCGGCGGCGGACTGTACCTTCGAAGCCGGCGCAGTGGGGGCCGCGGCAACAGCGGCGACGAGACCAAAGGCGATCGTGGCTCCAAGAACAATCCGCGACGTGCGGCTTGCGAACGGGCTTTCGCGCATAACGGCCATAAGGGCCCCTCCCAATAGGGTTGCGACAGGACTTTTCCCTCGACGCGTACACAGACGCTCGCCGCCTTGGGTGTTCCTCTTCTTGTTGGGAGAGAAACGCCGAGCCCGAGAAATGGTTGCATCGGCGCCACAAAAAAATTTTTCTCTCGCCGGCCGCGCCACAATTTCGCCGCATGCGCGCTGACGACAACGTCAGAAAATCTAACAGAATCAAAAATCTGTTCTTGAAAACGTCGCCGCGAAGCGCCGCAGCAAAAGCGGCTGTGAGCGTTATTTTCTTTCGAGCCGCGCAAAGAGGCTCGACGTGTCCCAGCGCTTGCCGCCCATGGTTTCGACCTCGGCGTAGAACTGATCGACCAGCGCGGCCACGGGCAGCTTCGCCCCGTTGCGGCGGGCCTCCGCCAGACAGATCGCCAGATCCTTGCGCATCCATTCGACCGCGAATCCGTGGTCGAATGCGCCCGCCAGCATGGTTCCGGTGCGGTTCTCCATCTGCCAGCTCTGCGCCGCGCCGTTCCTGATGAGGTCGATCACGGCCTCGGCGTCGAGCCCGGCGCTTTTGGCGAAATGCAGCGCCTCGGAGAGGCTCTGGATCAGGCCGGCGATGGCGATCTGATTGACCATCTTGGTGAGCTGGCCCGCGCCCGGCGGCCCCATCAGCCGGCAGGCGCGGGAATAGGCGGCCATCACAGGCTCGGCTTTCGCGTAAATCTCGGGCTCCCCGCCGCACATCGCGGTCAGCTTGCCGTTCTCGGCCCCCGCCTGTCCGCCCGAGATCGGCGCGTCGATCGCCCCGAGGCCGCGCTTCTTCGCCTCGGCGTAAAGCTCGCGCGCGATCCCGGCCGAAGCGGTGGTGTGGTCGACGAAGATCGCGCCCGATTTCATGCCGGCGAAGGCGCCGTCCGGTCCAAGCGTCACGGAGCGAAGGTCGTCGTCATTGCCGACGCAGGAGAAGACGAAGTCCGCGCCCTCGGCCGCCTGCCTTGGCGTCGGCGCGAAAGCCGCGCCATGCTGCGCGGCGAATTTCTCCGCCTTGGCCGTCGTGCGGTTATAGACCGTCACTCCATGACCGGCGCGAGCGAGATGGCCGGCCATGGGATAGCCCATGACGCCGAGACCGAGGAAGGCGATATGCGAGGCGGCGTTTTTCGAGTCCGACATCAGCCGCCCGTCATGCTCATATGCCGCGAAACCGACGGCGCCTGCGTCGCGCGGTCGATGATGAAATCATGCCCCTTGGGCTTGCGCAAAATCGCCGCCTCGATCGCGGCGTGGAGAAGCGCGTCGTCGGCGCTCTCGCGCAGGGGCCCGCGCAGATCGGCGGCGTCCTCCTGGCCGAGGCACATATAAAGGGTCCCGGTGCAGGTGACGCGCACGCGATTGCAGCTCTCGCAGAAATTATGGGTCATCGGCGTGATGAAGCCGACGCGCCCGCCGGTTTCCTCGGCGCGCATGTAGCGGGCCGGACCGCCAGTGCGGTAGTCGATCTCGGTCAGCGTGAAAGCCGCGCCGAGCGTCTCGCGCACGGACGTCATGGGCAGATATTGATCGACCCGCGCCGGCCCGTCGACCTCGCCCAGCGGCATCACCTCGATGAAGGTCATGTCCATGCCGCGCTCATGGGCGAAGCGGACGAGGGGAACGAATTCCTCCTCATTGACGCCCTTCAGCGCCACGGCGTTGAGCTTCACGCTCAAGCCGGCCTTCAGCGCCGCGTCGATCCCCGTCAGAACGCGGGCGTGGTCGCCCGTGCGGGTCAGCGCCTTGAAGCGCCTTTCGTCGAGCGTATCCAGCGAGACGTTGATCCGCCTCACGCCGCAATCAACGAGCTCTTCGGCGAAGCGCGCAAGCTGCGAGCCGTTGGTGGTGAGGGTCAGCTCTTCGAGCCTGCCCGAGACCAGATGGCGCGAGAGCGCGCGAAAAAGCTTCATCACGTCATGGCGCATCAGCGGCTCGCCGCCGGTGATGCGCAGCTTCTTCGCGCCGCGCGCGACGAAGGCCGAACAGAGCCGGCCGAGCTCCTCCAGCGTCAGCAGGTCCTTCCTGGGCAGGAAGGTCATATGCTCGGCCATGCAATAGACGCAGCGGAAATCGCAGCGGTCCGTCACCGATACGCGCACATAGGAGACCGCGCGTCCGTAAGGATCGACGAGCGGCGCGGGCGTCGCGGCTTCTGGCTTATGCGTGAAGGCGTTCATAGCCGGGATTTCCATATGGGCGAGCGGAGCCTGCCCCGAGGGCCACATATATTGCCGTCTTCAAACGCCGTGAAGCCCGGCGATTTTCATGCTGCTATCGCAAATATCGATATTGGGGCCGCTTTCGGCGACGCCGCACGCCGGGCTAAGATCGCTGGACCGACGCTTCCCGGAGCCGCCCTTGACCGCGAACCCTTCCTCCGACCCGTGGCCCACGGAAATCCGCCTGCTCGACAATGGCCGCAATCTGCGCGTCGCCTTCGATGACGGGACGAGCTTCACGATGAGCGCCGAGCTGCTCCGCGTGAGAAGCCCCAGCGCCGAGGTGCAGGGCCATTCGCCCGCGGAGCGGAAGACGATCGGCGGGAAGCGACACGTCGCGATCATCGCCGTCGCGCCGGTCGGCAATTACGCCATCCGCCTCGATTTCGACGATATGCACCGCACGGGCATCTATACGTGGCGCTATCTGCGCGAACTGGGCGAGACGGCCGAAAAGAGCTTCGCGGCCTATCTCGACGAACTCGCGGCCAAGGCGCTGGATCGGGACCGCCCGGGCGAGGCGTGATCCCGCTCGAGGGCGCGAACTCGTCTCCGCCTCCCGCGTTAGGCTTCATGTCCGAATTCATGACCCTCGCGGCGCTGGCCGGCGAGGAGGAAATCTGCACGCGCTGCCCGCTTTATCAGAACGCCACGCAGGCCGTGCCGGGCGAGGGACCCCGCGGCGCGCGCGTGATGCTGGTCGGCGAGCAGCCCGGCGACGCCGAGGATCTCTCCGGCCGGCCCTTTGTCGGGCCCGCCGGGCGGGTGCTGGACAAGGCTCTCTCCAAGGTCGGCATGCCGCGCGAGGAATGCTTCGTCACCAATGCGGTCAAGCATTTCAAATTCGAGCCTCGCGGCAAGCGCCGCCTCCACAAGAAGCCCGACGCTGGCGAAATCGACGCCTGCCGCTGGTGGCTCGCGCAGGAGCGCGCGATCGTCGCGCCCGGCCTCATCGTCGCCCTGGGCGCCAGCGCCATACGCGGCGTGCTCGCCCGCGCCGAGCCGGTGTCGCGACTTCGCGGCCGGCTCATCGATCTCGACCGGGAGGCCAAATTCCTCGCGACTATCCACCCCTCTTTTCTGCTGCGCCTCCAGGAGGAAGAGGATAAGCGGAGAGAGTGGGCCCTTTTCCTGAGCGATCTTGCAATCGCCGCCGAATGGGCGCGGGCCGGCGACGGAATGCAGGCGAATGCATAGATCTCTATTTTTGTTTGGTCTTTTCTTCTGTCTGCCCGCCCGCGCCGAACTCCTGAAATTGGAGGAGACGGGCGGAGACCTTCGCGCCGCGCTGAAAATCGACGGCAAGGAGGCGACGCTTCCCATCAGATTGCTGCGCAGCAAAACGCCCGCTCCGGGCGCGGCGCTCCTCATCGATATTGCGCAGCAATCCGATCTCGCGGCCACGGCTTTGGCGCGCGGCATGACCGTCGCCGCGCTCGATCTCGCCACCCTCCCGGCGCCGAGCCGCGCTGAGGCGTTACGCGATCTGCTGCCGCGCCTGCGGGAAAAGACCGGCGCCAGGCGCGTTCTGGCGTATGGAAGCGGCGAGGCGGGCGCCGCGCTCGCCGGAGCGGGCGCGCTTTTCGACGGGCTTCTGCTGCAGGATGCGAGCATCGGCGCCGCAAAGACGCCGCGCGGCGTCGAGGTCTGGGGGAGCGACGCCTATTGGCGCGCGGCGCCCCGGCCCGCGCCGACGGGTCCCGAGCCCGAAAATCGACGCAGCTTTTTCCTCGCCGGGACGACGTCCGGCGCCGGCGCCAACTGCGCCATGCCCATGGATTCGCGCGCGCAAGCGCCGGCGCTTCGGGCCCTGCTCGTGGTCCTTGACGATTGGACCAGGGGCGTAAAGCCGCCCGCATCGCGGGCGCCGGGCGCCGCCGATCTCGCAAAGGCGGCGCGCCTCGTCTGGCCGAAAATCCCGAGCCTGCCCGCGCCGCTTTCGGACGAGCGGCTCGTTCCCAAAATCGACGCGGACGGCAATGAGGCCTCGGGCCTGCGTCTGCCGGACCGCGCCCTTCCGATCGCGACCTTCATCGGATTTGCCGCGCGCAGGGATCCAAAGGGGCCGCCTTGCGCCGCCGCGGCCGCCTTTCCCTTTCCCGCCGCCAAGGCCGATCGCGAGAAGGCCGGCGACCCCCGCTCATCGCTCGTCGAGCGCTATGGCTCGCGCGCTTATTTCGTCGCCACGATGCGCGTCGTCGCCGACAGGCTCGTCAAGGAGCGGCTGCTGCTGAAGGAAGACGCGGACGCCTATGTGGCGGCGGCGAAACAGGCGCCGTTTTAGAGGTCACCAGCAGGATCGGGCGCCGGCTCGCAAATTGGGTTTGTTCGCTCAGGGCCGCAGAACGCTGGCGCCATGCTCGAACGTATGGCCGGCGTGATTGCCCACATCGTCGAAATGGTCGCTGAGATTCTCGCGCGTGCGCGGATCGACGATGGCGAAAGGCGTCGCCACGGCCACGCCCGCCGCCGCGCCGACGGTCGAAGCGGCGCCGGCGGCGGCCATGCCCAGCTTCTCGCCCACGCCGGCCCCGCCGTCGGAGAGCGTCTGGCCCGTCGCGAGCCGCGCGCCGATGGAGCGCACCACGGCGGGCGCCTCGGCGAATTTGGTGTGGCCGAGCGAATCGCCGCCGCCCGACGAGACGTCGGTGAGATCCACCACCTGGATGCGGTCTCGATCCAGCACGTCGCGATAGGGCTCGGCCTGCGGATTGACGGCGCCGAGCCGCGGCTTGTCGCCCCAGACGCGCTTGGAGACGGCGAGCGCCTCATCGTCGCGCGAAACGAAAATGGTGAAAAGCGACGGCCGCACGCCCATCGCCACGATCTGCCGCTTGAACACGTCGAAATCGACGTCCGGCGCGGCGAGCATGACGTTCTTGATCTTGCCCGGCAGGCCGCGATCGCGAATCGCCATCTGACGCAGCGCCTCGAGGGTCACCCAATTGCCCATGGAATGCGCGAGAATGGAAATCTCGCCGACATTGGGATTGCGGGCGAGGGCCGCGAGGAGACTCTCCAGCGCGTCCCGCGAATAGCTGGCGCTCTCATGGTCGTAGCCATAAGCGAGCAGCTTGCCGCGCGACGGCCAGGTGAACAGCACCGGCACGACGTCCGCCGTGGAATCATGGGAGATCTGCGCGAAGCGGTAGACGGCTTCGGCGAAACGCGTATTGAAGCCGTGGACGAAGACCAGCGTCTGCCGCTTCGGCGTCTTGGCGACGCGCCGGTTGAATTCCGCGAGCGCGGCCTCGCGGGAGAGAATATGCGCGTCCACCGTCGTGAATTCGCGCGCGGGATCGGGCGTCTCGCTCTCGGGCCATTGCACTTCGCCCACCTTGCGATAGGCGTCGGGCGGAATCGATACGGTGATGTCGGCGAATGAGAGCGCGCCGCCGCGTTCGCCCGAAAACATCTCGCCGGGCTGCGTTTCGTCCGGCGCGCGGGTCGTGGCGACCATCAATTTCACGATGCTGGCGCCGGGCGGCTCGTAATGCGTGGGTATGAGAACCCCATGCGGCCGTCCCGCGCAGGCCGCCGCGCCCAGCACGAGAAGCATAGCGAGGCAACCACGAAGAATCCGCATGGAAAGATGCTTCCAACAAGTCTGGTTATGAGAATGCCGGCGCGCGGCCGGGGCGACGCTTGCACGAACTCCTTATCAGATTTATGGCGGCAATAGGGCTCGTGCGCCATCGCACATCGCGCTCAGACGGAGGCGCTTAGCTTTGGCCCTGTCCGCTGAACGAGGCGGGCGTCGGAGGCGGGGCTGATGGGGCAGGCCTCCGACCGGGGCGGGAGGAGGGTCCCCCAGCGCTCATCCTCCCGCCTTTCGGCGTTTCGATCACTCGTTCGGCGACAGCATCTTCTCCGGACGCACGATTTCGTCGAATTCGGCTTCCGTCACCTTGCCGGAGGCGAGCGCCTCCTCCTTCAGGCTCGTGCCGTTCTTATGGGCCGCGCGCGCGATCTTGGAGGCGGAGTCATAGCCGATCTTCGGCGCGAGCGCGGTGACGAGCATCAGCGAGCGATCAAGGAAGCGCTTGATATTCGCCTCATCCGCCTCGATGCCGTCGATGCAGCGCGTGATGAAGCTGCTGATTCCGTCGGCGAGCAGAATGGTCGATTCGAGCAGCGCGAAACCGACGACCGGCTTCAGCACATTGAGCTCGAGATGGCCCTGCGAGGCGGCGAAGGTGATCGTGGCGTTGTTGCCGAAGACGCGCGTGCAGACCATCGTGATCGACTCGACCTGGGTCGGGTTCACCTTGCCGGGCATGATCGACGAGCCCGGCTCGTTCTCCGGCAGCTTCAGTTCCGCGAAGCCGGCGCGCGGGCCGGAGCCGAGGAGGCGGATGTCGCAGGCGATCTTGTAGAGGCCCGCGGCCAGGGCGTTCATCGAGCCATGCGCGAAGACCACGGCGTCATGCGCGGCGAGCGCCTCGAATTTATTGGGCGCCGAAACGAAGGGAAGGCCGGTCTGCTGCGCGACATGCGCCGCGACTTCTTCGCCGAACCCCTTGAAGGTGTTGACGCCCGTGCCGACCGCCGTGCCGCCCTGGGCGAGGGCGAGGAGATCGGGGAGCGCCGCGCGGATGCGCGCCGCGCCATATTTGGCCTGCGCGGCGTAGCCCGAAAATTCCTGGCCGAGCGTCACCGGCGTCGCGTCCTGCAGATGGGTGCGGCCGATCTTGACGATATGCGCGAACTCCGAGGCCTTGCGCTCGAAAGCCGCCTGCAGCCGCTCGACGGCAGGCAGGAGCCGGCCGGAAATGGCGAGGGCGCCGGCGATATGGATGGCGGTGGGGAAGCTGTCGTTGGAAGACTGGCCGAGATTGACGTGATCATTGGGGTGAACCGGCGATTTGGAGCCGCGCGGCGCGCCGAGCAGTTCGTTCGCGCGGTTCGCGATCACTTCATTGACGTTCATATTGGTCTGCGTGCCGGAGCCCGTCTGCCAGACGACCAGCGGGAAATGCTGATCGAGCTTGCCGTCGATCACTTCCTGCGCGGCGACGGAAATGGCGTCGGCGATCTCCTTCTTGAGGAGGCCCTTCTTCTCGTTCGCCCGCGCCGCGGCGAGCTTCACGCGCGCCAGCGCATGGACGATCTCGATCGGCATGCGGTCGCCGCCGATGGGGAAATTCTCGCGCGAACGCTGCGTCTGCGCGCCCCAATAGGCCCAGGACGGAACGGCGATGTCGCCAAAGGAGTCGCGTTCAATGCGGGTGTCTTCTGTCATCGGTCTCGCTCGAAAGGCGCGCGGTCGACGCCGCGCGGAGTGCAGGGCGTTTGGGGCGCCCACTCGATCGCGGCGCGTCGAGCCTGCCCGCCTTGACGCGCCCGGATCCGAAAGGTTCGGGAGCGCGCTCTATGCGGCATTTCCGGCCGGCGTTCAATCGCGGCTGACGGTGGAGAGGGCGGCGCGGGTCTCGCCGTCCCGGACCGGTCCGGGCGGCAGGGACATGAGTTCGGCGAGCCGGTTGCGGGCGCGATTGACGCGGCTCTTCATGGTGCCGGGCGCGCAGCCGCAAATTTCGGCGGCCTCCTCATAGGACATGCCCGACGCCGCGACGAGGATCAGCGCCTCGCGCTGATCGAGCGGCAGCTTCTGAAGCGCCTCTCTGAAATCCAGAAAGTCCATATGCGCATTTTGCGATTCCGGCGCGACGAGCTTGGCGGCCGCGGCTCCGTCGGGATCCGGCGCCTCGCGCCGCCGCTTGCGGAATTCGCTGTAATAGATGTTGCGCAGGATGGTGAAGAGCCACGCCGTGAGGTTGGTCCCCTCGGCGAAGGACGCCAGACTTCCCCAGGCCTTGACCAGCGTCTCCTGGACGAGGTCGTCGGCGCGGTCCGGATTGCCGCATAGAGAGACGGCGAAGGCGCGCAGGCTGGGGATCGCCGCGATAAGGTCGTTCTTTAAGGTCTGTCCGTCGTTGGAGCTGGACTCCTCGGCGCTCACTCTCTCTCCCCAGGCGCGCTGCTCGTCACGCCCGAAGATACCATATTCTTTTCCAGCTGGTTCAAGAGATTCAGAAACCGGTCGGGCACAGGCTGGGCCACGAGGTCGTCATAGAGATTCTGAAGCTCCTTGCCGATGGCGTCGCCAAAATCGACATTCCGCATCTTTCTGTTTGTCCTCTCAGAACCGCAAACGCCCAAGCCGCCGGCGACGAGGCCGTCCGCATCGCGCGCATCGCGCCGACGGGAGGCGCCGGAGCCGAGGCCGGCCGCAATCGCCGCCACGCCGAGAGGGAGGGCGCCGGAATAATGACGTTGCTCCGCGCGGTCCTCGTCGGATTGCGCGCGTGAAACGGCATTCTCCGGATTGTTTTTCACCATGGAGCCCTCGATCTGCAAAGTCATGATTTTCTGTGGCGGACCTATTTCGTCGCGCGATATAGTGCGCTGCACGGAAAGCAAAACGCCGCGCTCTGGGATTGGTTCCTTAAATTGTGCGTGTTGTTTTGACGCAGCAGTCATGTTTGCGCTCCCTTTCCGTTTCGCGGGCGCCTCCGGAGTGGCGTAACATGTCGGTTTCACGAGAGATTTCGGGTCACCTGCCTTATTTGCGGCGCTTCGCGAGAGCGCTGGTCGGGTCCCGGGAGGGCGGCGACGCCCATGTTTTGGCGACGCTCGAGGCCATTGTCGCGGATCCTCGAAAACTCCAGGGAAATGAAGACCTTCGCATCTCCCTCTACAAACAGTTCCTCAAAGTCTGGGCGACCGCCCCGGCATTGCTCCCGGCGCCGGAAGCCGCGGGCGAGGATGACGGCGCGCGACGCCGTCTCGACGCCATTTCGCTGCGGCCGCGCGTCGCCTTTCTGCTGCACGCGCTGGAGGGGTTCGATCTCGAGCAGGTCGGCGACACGCTCGATATTTCCGAGCGTGACGCCACGGCCCTGATCGACGCGGCCAATGCGGAAATCGCCGACCAGATCGCGACGAACGTCCTCATCATCGAGGACGAACCCCTCATCGCTCATGATCTGCGCAGCATTGTGGAGGAACTGGGGCATTCCGTCGTCGGCATGGCGCGCACCCATCGCGAGGCGGTCGCGGCGGTCGGGACCGCCGAGCCAGGCCTGATACTGGCCGACATTCAGCTCGCGGACGGCAGTTCGGGGCTCGACGCCGTCAATGAGATACTCGACGCGCTATCGACGCCGGTGATCTTCGTGACCGCCTATCCGGAGCGCTTCCTGACGGGCGCGCCGCCTGAGCCGGCCTTCCTCGTCACCAAGCCTTTCAGCGTCGAAAGCCTGAAGGCGGTGATCAGTCAGGCGCTCTTCTTCAACCGCCGGTCGCAGAAGCGCGAGGTTTGAGCCGGCCTCGCAGCCCGGGGGTTTTTTAAAGTAAGTATAATTCCTAGTGCGTTTTTCCCTCTCCGGAAGCTTGGCTACGTATATTCCACGATTGCAGAAACCTTGGCCAATTAGGCAAGTTATACGCGTGGACGCTGGGGGCAAGAGAGGCGACCATGCAGGAAGTAGTGAAGAAGTCCAATCGAGGCTTTGCGTCGATGGATCCGGAGAAGCAACGCGCAATCGCCCGCAAGGGCGGGCAGAGCGTTCCCGACGAAAAGCGCAGCTTCTCCCAAAATCCCGAGCTTGCCGCGCGCGCCGGGCGCAAGGGCGGGCAGAGCGTGAATCCGGCGAAACGCAGCTTCTCGCGCGATCATTCGCTCGCGTCGGAAGCCGGCCGCAAGGGCGGTCACGCCTCGCATGGCGGCGGACAGAAGCGGGCGTCGGCTTAAGGAGCCGTCGCCCAAAAAAGCGTTACGCGGCGTAGGGCTTGGAACGCTGCGCGATTAATGAGTATAGCGCGTCATGGTCTCGCGTGGCGCGGATGGTGGCGACCAGGCCAGGGTCGCGAAGCATCCGCGCCGCGCAGGCGAGCGCCTTCAAATGGTCGGCGCCGGACGATTCGGGCGCGATCAGCAGGAAAACGAGATCGACTGGCGCGCCGTCCAGCGCCTCGAAATCCACCGGCCGCTCGAGCCGCGCGAAAATCCCGAAAATCGACTTCACTTTCCCGAGCTTGCCGTGCGGAATGGCGATGCCCTCGCCGATGCCCGTCGAGCCGAGACGCTCGCGGTGCAGCAGGGCGTCGAAAATCTCGCGCGCCGGCAGGCCCGAGAGCTTCGCGGCCCGATCGCTCAATTCCTGGAGCAGTTGCTTCTTGGTCGACGCCTTCAAGGTGGCGAAGACTGCGTCCGGCGAAATAAGATCCGTGAGCCGCATGCGACGACCTATCCGTTAAGCGTTGGAGAACCCCGCCTTCGATCAGGCGGCGTCGCCCGTGAAGGAAATCGCAAGATACGTGCCGAGGAAGCCGCGAATCTGTCGCGGCGCAATTCTCTCTCTTCTCCCGGGAAAACGCCTTTTGATGGGCGTCATTCGCCCCCGGGCGCGTCGATCCAACCGATATTGTCGTCGCTGCGCCGATAGACAATATTGACCCGCCCGGTATTCACATGGCGGAAGACCAGGACCGGCGCGCCGGAGAGGTCGAGGTCGAGCACGGCCGCCGAAACCGACAGACGGCGCAGGCGTGTGGTCGTCTCCGCGACGACCGCGGGGCTGAACTCGGCCGGAGCCTCGCTCTCCTGGTCGGGCGCTTCGAGCACCTGATAGGGCACGACTTCCGGCGCCTCGTGCGCATGCCCGTCATGATGGCTCTTCAGCCGCTCCTTGTAACGGCGCAGACGCTTTTCGAGCCTGTCGGCCGCCTGATCGAAAGTGGCGTAGGGCTCCTGGCCGCGGCCGTCGGTCTGCAGGATGATGCCCGAGGTCAGATGCAGGCTGCAATCGGCGCGATAGCCCGAGCCCTCAGGGGCGATCGTGACATGGCCGCTCACGCCGCCGTCGAAATATTTGGACGCGGCCTGCTCCAGACGCTGCGTGACATGCGCGCGCAGCGCGTCGCCGATATTCATGTTCTTGCCTGAAACTCTCAGGGTCATTTCGCTCCGCCCTTTCCGGCAAGCGGCGGCGCGCCGCGACCGGGACGGAAAGGTCCCTGCGCTGACGCCCGCCGATTACGGATTTCCCCTCGTTCCGGAGCCAACCGCTCCGATCCTCGAGACGTCGCCGCCGCGCTCCCTGGCGCGGGCGGCGCAAAATTCGGCGAAGCGTTAGAAGCCAATGGCGGGGAAGTCAATGGGCGCCGAAGGATTGAGCGAATGCGCTAAAGAGCCGCGTTCCCGCTCCCGGCGCGCGGCTCGGGACGCCCCGCGGATCAGTGCGCCTGTTCGCGGGCGAGCGCCATCTTGGCCCGCCGGCGGTCGACCGATGACGGTATCCTCAGGCTGTCGCGATATTTGGCGACCGTGCGCCGCGCAATGTCGATGTCGATCGCCTTGAGCCTGGCGACGATCGCGTCATCCGAGAGCACGTCGTCCGCCGTCTCCCTGTCGATCATCTGCTTGATGCGGAACCGCACCGATTCGGCCGAATGCGCCTCGCCGCCGCTCGTCGTCGCGATGGAGGCGGAGAAGAAATATTTGAGTTCGAAGATGCCGCGCGGGGTCGCCATATATTTGTTGGAGGTGACGCGGGAGACGGTCGATTCGTGCATGCCGATCGCGTCGGCGATGGTGCGCAGATTGAGCGGGCGCAAATGCTCCACGCCCTTCGCCAGAAAGGCGTCCTGCAGACGCACGATTTCCGACGCGACCTTGAGAATCGTGCGGCTGCGCTGTTCGAGGCTCTTGGTCAGCCAGTTGGCGTTTTGCAGGCAGGTGGAGATGAAGGTCTTGTCCGCGTCGCGGGCGCCCGCCGAGACCCTGGCCGCATAGCTGTGATTGACGAGCACCTTGGGAAGCGCGTCGGAATTGAGCTCCACATGCCAGGAGCCGTCCGCCGCGGCGCGCACGATGACGTCGGCGACGAGCGGCTGGATGGGCGCGTCGCCAAAGGCGCGGCCGGGCTTGGGGTCGAGGCGGCGCAGCTCCGCCGCCATATCGGCGACATCGTCCATATCGACGCCGCAGAGCTTGGCGAGCTGCACGAAATCCCGCTTGGCGACGAGCGGCAGATTGGCGACGAAAGCCTGCATCGCCGGATCGTAGCGGTCGCGCTCCCTCAGCTGAATCGCGAGACATTCCGCGAGATCGCGGGCACCGACGCCGGAAGGGTCGAAACGCTGGATCGCGGCGAGAACGGCCTCCGTCTCCACGAAATCCGCGCCGAGGCGCTCGGCGATGTCCTCGAGGCTCTCGCGCAGATAGCCGGTCTCGTCGATGCCGTCGATGATCGCCTGGCCGATGAGGCGGCCGCGGGGATCGGAACAGGCGAGCGCGAGCTGCTCGCCGAGATGCTCGTGCAGGCTCGGACGCGCTGCGACATAGGCCTCGAGATTGGGCGCCTCGCCGTCGTCGCCGCCCCCGCCGGCCGCCCCGCTCCACGACGTTGCGGAGAGGCCCGCGCCCTCGAGCGCCTCGCGCGGCGCCGCGGCCGTCACCGCCGGCCCCTCCGGCTCGAAGGCGTTGCTCATATCCGCGCCGAGATCGGCGGAGAGCGTGGCGGAATCGACCGCAAGCGAGTCGCGCGCCCAGTCTCCCTCATGGGGTTCGCCGTCGAAACTTTCGGACGCGGCGCCCGGGCCGAAATCCTCCCCGTTCCCTGCGGCGCCCTCTCCGGCGGGCCCCTCGGGCGCATAGTCGCCCTCCTGGGCCTCGAGGAGGGGATTGCGCTCCAATTCGTCGTGCAGAAAGGCGGAAAGCTCCAGATTGGAGAATTGCAGCAGCTTGATCGCCTGAAGGAGCTGCGGAGTCATCACCAGGGCCTGGCCCTGGCGCATCATCAGCTTTGTCGAAATCGCCATCTGCGCCAACTCGCACGCTTGTCAACCGGGCCGCGCTGACACGGCCTGTTTCTTGCTTATAGCACGGTGCGAAAAGCTCGGCAGGATCAAATTACCGGCGCCCGCCGCAGCGAAACGCCCAAGGGTTAATCAGTAACCAAAAGCTTGCGGTCAGGCGGGGCAGGAAAGAAAGACGGTCGTCCCCGCCGGCGACGTCCGGATCGTCAGCTCGCCGTCGATCTGGCGCGCGAGGCTGCGCATGAAATCCAATCCGCCGCCGGACTGGTTCGCCGCTTCGAGATCGAAGCCCAGCCCGCAATCGACGACAGTCAGCTCCAGCCGCCTCCCGTCGCCGCGCAGGGTGGCGTAGACGGATCCCGAGGCGAGACCCGGAAAAGCGTGCTTGAGCGCATTGGCGGCGGCCTCGGCGTAGATGAGGCCGATGCAATTGGCCCGTCGGAACTCGACGACGAGATCGGGGTCGACGGAGGTCGCAAGCCTTACCCGGCTGTCGAAGCCGCTCAAAAGCGCCTTTGAAAGATTTGGCAGATAGCCGTTCATAGAGACGTGTTCGTCTCCGATCTCGTCAAGCTCATAAACGCCCATCAGGCAGTTGATGCATTTGCGGCAAAGATCCGGCTGGACGGTTCGTCTTGCCTGTGCGGCGAACAGAGTGGAGAGTGTGGTAAGATTATCTCTAAAGCGACGGCAGAGCTGATCGTATTTCGACCTCAATATCTCAAGCTCAACGGTTCTTTCCTGGAGCTTGGCGTCTAAATCCGCGACAGCGCCGGCAAAATCTGGGTCGAAACTACCCATGGTGCCCTCGAACTATTTTTTACAACCCTACGCAGTAAACCATTCTTTGGAGAATTTGAAAGCGGAGCATTTAAATTACATCCGGAAATCCTCGCCGAGATAGATTCGTCTAACATCGGGATTCGCCACAATTTCTTCCGGCGGACCTTCGGTCAAGACATGACCGTTGTAGATTATGTAAGCGCGATCAGTGAGTCCCAGCGTTTCGCGTACGCTGTGGTCGGTGATGAGGACGCCGATGCCGCGCGCCTTCAAATGCCGAACGAGATCCTGAATGCCGCCGACCGCGATCGGATCGATGCCCGCGAAAGGCTCGTCGAGCAGCATGAAAGAAGGGTGGCCGGCAAGGGCGCGCGCGATTTCGCAGCGACGACGCTCGCCGCCCGAGAGCGCGACAGCCTGGCTCTTGCGCAGGCGCGTGAGGCGCATCTCGTCGAGAAGCCCCTCGAGTTCGTCCTCGCGCTTTTTAGGGTCCGGCTGCGTGATCTCCAGCACCGCGCGAATATTGTCTTCGACGGAGAGTCCGCGGAACACGGAAGCTTCCTGCGGCAGATAGCCGATGCCGAGCCGCGCGCGCCGATACATCGGCAGGGGAGTGACGTCGTAGCCGTCGAGGGAGATCATGCCCTTATCCGGCTTCACGAGACCCGTGATCATGTAGAAAACGGTGGTCTTGCCGGCGCCGTTCGGCCCGAGCAGACCCACCGCTTCGCCGCGCCTCACATGAAGGCTGACATCCTCGACGACCCGGCGCGCCTTGTAGGACTTGGCGAGATTGTGGACCGAGAGCATGCCCTCGCTGTCGAAACCCGCCCGCTCCAGATAGGAGCCGGCTGAAAACCCTCCATTCCCCGCCTCCTCGGCGGCCCTGGCCTGCGCCCAGACGGGCGCGTCCTCGGGAACGGCGCCTAAATTTTCAGCAGCCTCATCGCCGCGCCAGTCGGCTTCGGCGAGATCGTCCTTCTTGTGCGACCGCGCTTTCTCCAGGCGCGCCCGCGCCGAGCCGAGCGCCCCCGAAAGGGACTGCACGGCGTCGCGGACTCGCGTCGAAAGGGCGGCTAGGGGGCTCAAGTGGCGTCCGTCGCAACGAGAAGAGAAAATCCGCTCCTAAGCGGCGTCGCCCGCTCTTCCCGGCAGGCGCCCATCCGCGCTTCCTAACCCAAGACCTGAATTGCCGCCAGTAGACGCGCCGCCGCGCCAAGGGCTTGGCGCCGTTTGCGCCGGCGGAAAATCATGTGGGCAGCGAAAACCGGGTAAAAGCAAATAGCTGGAGCTCACGCCCAGGGGCGCGACTGCGCGGCGGCGGCCTCGAAAGCGTCGATCCTCTCCGCTTTCTGCAGGGTGAGGCCAATATCGTCGAGGCCGTTGAGGAGGCAATGCTTGCGGAAGGGATCGATGTCGAACCTGATCACGCCCCCGTCCGGGCCGCGGATTTCCTGGGCTTCCAGATCGATCGTCAGCGTGGCGTTGGCGCCGCGATTCGCGTCGTCGAACAGCTTGTCGAGCTCCGCCTGCGTCACCTTGATCGGCAGAATGCCGTTCTTGAAGCAGTTATTGTAGAAGATGTCCGCGAAGCTCGTGGAGACGACGCAGCGCACACCGAAATCCAGGAGCGCCCAGGGCGCGTGCTCGCGCGACGAGCCGCAGCCGAAATTGTCGCCGGCGATCAGGATCGTCGCCTTGCGATAGGCGGGCTGGTTCAGCACGAAATCGGGATTCTCCGAGCCGTCCTCGCGATAGCGCATCTCCGAGAAAAGGCCCTTGCCGAGGCCGGTGCGCGCGATCGTCTTCAGATATTGCTTGGGGATGATCATGTCGGTGTCGACATTCATGATCGGCAGCGGCGCGGCGACCCCGGTCAGCGTCGTGAACTTGTCCATTATCTCTCGGCCTGGCGCGTTGAATGGGAATTGACGCGCCCTTTAGCAAATTGACCCGGCGCAGGCAAAGGGCCGCGCCCGCCGGCGCGGAAAGCTGGGGCGCAGAAGCGATCCGGAGCCGCATCGGCGCTCCGGATGCTCACCCTGTCTGGATCAATAGGCCGCCATGATCGGCTCGCCGCCGACGCCCGTATTGAAGCGGTAGTTCACGCCGAGCCGGAAGATGTTGATCTGCGGATGGCGGCGATAACCCCAATTATATCCGAAATAGCCGGTCGTCCCGCCGCTATCGAGATCCATGAAGAGATATTCGCCCTTGACCGACCAGCCGGGCCTGAAGAGCCATTCGACGCCGCCGCCCGCCGTCCAGCCGACGCGGACATTGCTGTAGCCCGAATATTGGCCCTGTATCTGGCCATAGGCGAAGCCGGCCGTCCCGTAGACGAGAAAGGTCGGGGAGACGAGGAAGCCGGCGCGGCCCCGCACCGTGCCGAACCAGTTGAGCGCGATCCCGATATTGCCGGAGGGCGCAAGCGGCGCGAGGAAGCCGCCCGGCGTGACCGGGCTCGGATAAAGCGCCCAGGCGGCGTTGCCGCCCGACTGCATGGTGGAGCCCTGGAAATCCGCCTCGGCGCCGACGACGATGCTGTTGCGAAACTGCCAGTCATAGCCGATTTGCCCGCCTCCCACGACGCCGCCGGCGTTGCTCCCGCCATTGGAGGAGCCGGGCAGGAGCCAGAGCCCGCCCGCGAGCGGGTCCGTATAGGGCGTCAGATTGGCGTGATTGAGCGTATTGGCCGTCCAGCCGCCGCCAATATTCACGCCGCCGAAGAAGCCGGTCCACAGCGCCGGCGGCGGAGGCGGCGGGGCGTAAACGCCCTGGCGCAACGGAAGGTCGGCGGCGAGGGCGGATCCCGAGAATATGAGGGCCGCGGCCATGCCCGCGCGCGCGCTGTTCTTCATTTTCACATCTCCAGGCGGCGCCCGAATCCCGGCGCTATCCAGAGTGGATTCCAGCTTTATTGTGGTTAACGCCTGCTTAAGCCTGGGACTGCCGCCGCGCCCGGCCGCGCTTTTCGCAAAGCTTTTGAGGACGGGTGTCGCCAACCGGCCACATCGCCGGTCGCGCCGCCATTACGTTCCGTTCATGTCCGCCTCCATTGCATGGGCGGGAACCCAAGGCGCGGCGCGCTGTTCCGGCTCTCGCATCGGCGCGGTTCTTTCTGCTATGCTCTCCGGCGCAGGCTAAAGTTTTCAGGGCCCCATGATCCCCCAAAACTTGCTCGTCGAGGCAATCGGCTATCTCGCCGCGGCGGCGAACGTCTTCGTCTTCGTGTCGAACACGATGATTCCGCTGCGCATCGCGGCGATCGCCGCCAACGCGCTCTTCGCCGCCTATTTCTTTCTCAAGGGCTATTATCCGCTTTTCGCGCTCAACGCCTTCATGGCGCCGATCAACATGTTCCGCCTGCGGCAGATGCGGCGCCTCATCACGGATGTGCGGGACGCGACGCAGCAGGCGAGCGGCGGCGAGTTCGACTATGAGTGGCTGCGCCCTTACATGAAGCCGCTCAAACTGCCGGCCGGCGTCACGCTCCATCGCAAGGGCGATCTCTCGGAGGAAGCCTATGTGATCGTCAAGGGCGATATTTTGCTTCTCGAACCCGATGTGACGCTGAAGCCCGGCGCCTTTTTCGGCGAGATGGGCCTCTTCACGGAGGAGAACCGGCGCACCGCGTCGGTCATGGCGGCGACCGACGTCGAGCTTCTCTGCGTGCGCTATGACGAATTATTGGAGCTCGCGGCGCAGAATCCGCAATTCGGCTTCTATCTGATGAAGCTGATGATGCAGCGCATGCAGCACAATGTGGAGCTGGCGCGGGAGGCTGCGGCGAAGGAGAAGGGCGCGACCCCTGCCCCCGCCATTGCGAGGAGCGGCGGCGACGAAGCGATGCACGGGCCGTCTTAGCGGCGGCCCGGGGGGGGGGGGGGTTCTCTGCGCCGGCGCGAGATGGGGATTATCCTTGTCCGGCCCCACTTCGTAAGACCGCCATTCCCTGTAAAGGGGCGGGATTTCCTCGCGCACTGCGTTGCGAATGAATAAGAAAGGCCCCTTCGCGGGACAAAAGGTCAAGGGAAGAACAATGTCGCAAAAGCTCTACCTCGTTCCCGAGGACTGGAAAGACGCCCGCATCGACGACGACGCCTATCGCACGCTCTATGACGAATCGCGCAGCGACCCGCAGGGCTTCTGGGCGCGCGAGGCGCAGCGGATCGACTGGATCACGCCCTTCGCCAAGGTGAAGCATACGAGCTTCGACCTTCACAACATTTCAATCAGATGGTTCGAGGACGGGACGACCAATGTCGCGATGAACTGCGTCGACAGACATCTGCCCGCCCGCGCTGACCAGATCGCGATCATCTGGGAAGGCGACGACCCCTCCGTCTCGAAGCGCATCACTTACGCCGAGCTGCACGAGCATGTCTGCCGTTTCGCCAATGTCCTGAAGAAGCACGGCGTAAAGAAGGGCGACCGCGTCACCATCTATCTGCCGATGATTCCCGAAGCCGCTTACGCCATGCTGGCCTGCGCGCGCATCGGCGCCATTCATTCTGTCGTGTTCGGCGGCTTTTCGCCCGAGGCGCTGGCGGGGCGCATTGAGGATGCGGCTTCGGACGTGATCGTCACCGCCGACGAGGGCCTGCGCGGCGGGCGCAAAGTGCCGCTCAAAAGCAATGTCGACGCGGCGCTGGAGAAGGTCGAGGCGAAGAGCGTCATCGTCGTCACGCGCACGGGCGCCGAGATCGACTGGGTTCCGGGCCGCGACTTCCGCTATGAGGACGAGGCGAAGCATGTCTCCGCAGACTGCCCCTA
The DNA here is from genome assembly GCF_027571405.1 of Methylocystis parvus OBBP. GTDB lineage: Bacteria > Pseudomonadota > Alphaproteobacteria > Rhizobiales > Beijerinckiaceae > Methylocystis > Methylocystis parva. Next base: position 2,837,482 of record NZ_CP092968.1, on the reverse strand, counting down.
TGCGGAGATGGGCGCGGAGGACCCGCTCTTCATCCTCTATACGTCCGGCTCGACCGGCAAGCCCAAGGGCGTGCTGCATACGACGGGCGGCTATCTCGTCCATACGTCGCTGACGCATGAACTCGTCTTCGACTATCGCGAGAGCGATATTTACTGGTGCACGGCGGATGTCGGCTGGGTGACGGGCCACAGCTATATCGTCTATGGCCCGCTCGCCAATGGCGCGACGACGCTGATGTTCGAGGGCGTGCCGAATTATCCGAGCGTCTCGCGCTTCTGGGAGGTGATCGACAAGCATGGCGTGAACATTTTCTACACGGCGCCGACCGCGATCCGCGCCTTGATGGCCGCTGGCGAGGAGCCGGTGAAGGCATCGAGCCGCAAATCGCTGCGGCTGCTCGGCTCCGTCGGCGAGCCGATCAATCCCGAAGCCTGGGAATGGTATCACCGCGTCGTCGGCGACGGCCGCTGCCCCATCGTCGACACATGGTGGCAGACGGAAACAGGCGGCATTCTCATCGCGCCTTTGCCGGGCGCGACAGACCTCAAGCCCGGCTCCGCGACGCGGCCCTTTTTCGGCGTCTTCCCCGAGATCGTGGACGCGGCGGGCGAGGTGCTGGAAGGCGAATGCGAGGGCAATCTCGTCATCGCCGATTCATGGCCGGGGCAGGTGCGGACGGTCTATGGCGACCATGAGCGCTTCGCGCAGACCTACTTCTCCGCCTATCCCGGCAAATATTTCACCGGCGACGGCGCAAGGCGCGACGCGGACGGCTATTACTGGATCACGGGCCGCGTCGACGACGTCATCAACGTCTCCGGCCACCGCCTCGGCACGGCGGAAATCGAAAGCGCCCTCGTCGCGCATGAGAAAGTCTCGGAAGCCGCAGTGGTCGGCTATCCGCACGATCTCAAGGGCCAGGGCATCTACGCCTATGTGACGCTGATGGAAGGCGCGCATCCGACCGAGCATCTGCGCAAGGAGCTGGTCAAATGGGTGCGCGAGGAGATCGGCCCGATCGCCTCCCCCGACGTGATCCAGTTCGCCCCGGGCCTGCCCAAAACGCGCTCGGGCAAGATCATGCGGCGGATCTTGCGCAAGATCGCGGAAGGGGAGTTTGGCGCTCTGGGCGATACGTCGACTCTGGCGGACCCCGGTGTGGTGGAGGAGCTGGTGCGGAACAGGCCGGCGGGGTAGGTTCGAAATGCTGTCCGTACTGGATGGTGGCGACGCTCGCGCGCCACCGGTTAATCCGGGTTCAACACGCCGCTTTCTTTCTTAGATCGACCATCGAATGAATTTCAGCGATTACATCGCGTATGTCGACGAGAGCGGCGACCATAGCCTGACGTCCATAAATCCTCAAAATCCTGTTTTCGTCCTGGCGTTCTGCATTTTCGAAAAGCGCGCCTACGTGGAAACCGTTGTGCCGTTGGTGCAGCGCCTCAAGTTCGAATTTTTCGGCCATGACTGCGTGGTGTTGCATAGTCATGAGATCCGAAAGGCCCATGTCGAGTTCAGCATTCTTCTCAATCCGATGGTGAGAGCCTCGTTTATTGAACGGGTGAACGGGATTGTGCGAAAGATTGCAGAGATGGCTCCATGAGCGTGGCCAATCAAGCCGAGCGACGCATGTGATTGTGGAACGACGTGGCAAATCCGAAGACGCCAAACTTGAATTGGAGTTTCGTCGTATAGCGGATGGACAAAATCAGGTCGGTCGCATGCCCAATCTCGACATTCGCTTCATGGACAAGAGACACAATTCGGCGGGCTTGCAGGTCGCCGATCTGGTGGCGCATCCCATCGGCCGTCATGTCATCAATCCGGCGCAGCCCAACCGGGCCTACGATTTGATCGAAACCAAGCTCCGGAGAAGCGCAAGCGGCATAGTGAAAGGGTATGGCCTGAAAATCTTCCCCTAAACAAGCGAAAGGCCCCGAGCTTCCCCGAGGCCGCGACGCCGAACGAGCATTCCCGTTCCATTTGGACATAAAATGGGTCCAACCGGAGGCAGTGTCAACCACACGAAATAAGGCGGCGCTTCCTGCCGGGCGGGCGACGCCCCTATTTAAACAACGCCAGCGCCTCCGCCGCCAGCACGCCGCCCGTAATGTCGATCGTTTCAAATGGCGCGGCCTCGGGGAGCGATTTGCTCGGCGTCATGATCTGGCCGATCCGCGTCGAAAGCTCATCGATCGACGCCGCATAGACCAGCCGCCCGAAGCCGCTCCAGAGAATCGCGCCCATGCACATGGAGCAGGGCTCGCCGGTCGTCGCGCCTTTCAGCTCGGCGGCGAGGCGCGACGCGCAGAAATTGCGGATCGCCACCATCTTGCCATGGGCCGTCGGATCGTTGGTCCTGATCCCGCTATTGCGGCCGGTCGCGGCGAGCTTGCCCTCCCGCGCGATGACGGCGCCGAAGGAGAAATCGCCCTTCGCCGCTTCCGCGAGCCGCAGCCGCATGAAGCTTTCGTCTTCGGCGCGCAGGGCGGGAGACCACCGCCCTGGCCGACGCCGGCGCGGTCCCAAAAGCCGCTGCAAGGCCCGCACAGCCCATGCCGAGGAGAGTGGCGCGGCGATTCAAGCCCCGCGCGCAACCGCAATGGCGATGCTTGTCGATCATCTTCGCTCTCCGCCCCGCGCCCTCGGGCAAACTTGACATGGCGCGCCCCCCAATGCCACTCGCGGCGCGAAATGAACACGAAGGAAAGGGCGGTTGCGCATGGCGAAGGCTTTTATTTTCCCCGGACAGGGCTCGCAGGCGGTGGGCATGGGCAAGGCGCTGGCCGAGAGCTTCGCCCCCGCGCGCGCCGTCTTCGAGGAAGTCGATTCGGCGCTGTCGCAGCCGCTCTCGACGCTCATGTTCGACGGGCCGGAGAATGAGCTGACGCTGACCGCCAACGCCCAGCCGGCGCTGATGGCGGTCTCGCTCGCGGCGATCCGGATTCTGGAGGCCGAATGCGGCCTCGATCTCGCGCGCGACGCCGCCTTCGTCGCCGGCCATTCCCTCGGCGAATATTCAGCGCTCGCCGCCGCCGGGGCGCTCTCCGTCGCCGACACGGCGAAGCTCCTGCGCATTCGCGGCGACGCCATGCAGAAGGCCGTTCCGGTCGGCGAAGGCGCCATGGCGGCGCTGCTCGGCGCGGAGCTCGATCAGGCGAAGGAGATCGCCGGCGAGGCGGCCTCGAGCCTATCCGCTTGCTGCCAGGTGGCGAACGACAATGGCGGCGGACAGGTCGTCATTTCGGGCGCGAAGGCGGCCGTCGAGAAGGCGATGGAGATCGCCAGGGAAAAGGGAATCAAGCGCGCCGTGCTGCTGCCCGTCTCCGCGCCCTTCCATTGCGCCCTGATGCAGCCCGCCGCCGACGCCATGGAAGCCGCGCTCGCAACCGCCGCCATCTCGGCTCCGAAGGTTCCGGTCATCGCCAATGTCACCGCCTTGCCGACCGCGGATCCGGAGACGATTCGCAAGCTTCTGGTGGAGCAGGTGACGGGCGCGGTGCGCTGGCGCGAATGCGTCGCCTATATCGCCGGCCAGGGCGTCGACAAATTCGTTGAATGCGGCTCGGGCAAGGTGCTCGCCGGCCTTTTGAAGCGCATCGCGCCCGGCGCGACGGCCGTCTCGGTCGGCGCCCCGGCCGATCTCGACGCCTATCGCGCCTTCTGACGATCCAAAAGAAAAAGCCCGGCCGCGCCGGCCGGGCTTTCTGAAACCGGTTCGGAAACCGATCAGTATTTGGCGAGGACCGGAGCGGTCGCGCCAAAGTTGAAGTGGTAGTTCACGCCCGCGCGGACCGTGTGGAAGCGGGTGTGGTTGTTGACGTTGTTGAGGCCAATGCCGGGGTTGAACGCCCAGTTCTGGTTGTTGCCGGAAACGTCCGTGTAGAGATATTCGACCTTGGCGGACCAGTTCGGCATGAACATCCACTCGCCGCCGCCGCCGACGGTCCAGCCCGTCTGAACGGCGCTGTTCTGGTTCCACCAGAAGTTACGCTGTACGTCGGCATAGGCGAAGCCGCCCGTGCCGTAGAGCAGCAGGGTGGGCATGCCCGGGAAGGTGATGCCGGCGCGGCCGCGAACCGTGCCGAACCAGTTGATGCGGGCGGTGGAGCCGCCCCAGCCGCCCCAAGCCACGGCCCAGGCGTTGTTCGCCCCGCCGCCGCCGATGGACGCGCCCTGGAAGTCGGTCTCGAGGCCGACCACGAGCCAGGGCGAGAACTGGTAGTTATAGCCGATCTGGCCGCCGCCGACGACGCCGCCGGAGTTGGAGTTGTTGCCCCACCAGGCGTTGCTGGAGGACTGAGCCTGCCAGCCGCCGCCGAGGTTGAGACCGGCGTAGAAACCGGTCCAGGTCAGAACCGGCGGGGGCGGGATATAGGCCGGGGGCGGGGCTTTCCGGGACGGAAGGTCCGCGGCCTGCGCCGCGCCGGCGGCGAGAGCGGCCGCCAGAGCGATAGCCGAAAGCGTGGACTTCATAACGGTAATCCTTTGCACAAGTCAGAACCAATGACCCGCACCTGCCCCGACTTGGCGGGCGTAAACGCGATGCGGACCCCAAGCGGGGCGACTCTGTTCAAATGGAGCTTTCGAAAGCAACCAATGCAAGGATGATTTTGGGCGTAGAAGCGATGAAAACGCGGCGGTGTTGTACTTTCGCCACGCTTGGAACGCCGCATTTAAACAATATCTTAGCCATATTTTTTGCAGATTTGTTAGGAGGCTGCTCGCTGGCGCCAACATCCCTGCGGATTCGCGCGGCCACAGGCTGACGGGCGCGCCGGAACGGCCGTAACGACTCCCAGTTCGAGACCTCGGGCCGCGCCCCGGAGACTGAATTTCCCCTATCCTCTTTACGCCGCGCGCGCTTAGGCCTCGCAATTTCCCGAATTCGGGTTAAAGGGGGGCGCAATAATGCGCAGCCGCGCGAAGCGGCGTGCGGAGGAGGGAGGCACGGGATGTTCGATCTGTCTGGCAAAACGGCGCTGGTCACCGGCGCGAGCGGGGGCATCGGCAAGGACATCGCCCGCGCGCTCGTCGATGCGGGGGCGGCCGTCGCGCTGTCCGGCACCCGCAAGGAGGCGCTCGACGCGCTCGACGCCGAGATCGGCGGAGCGACCTGCGTTCTGCCCTGCAATCTCTCCGACCGCGCCGACGCCGACAAGCTGATCCCCGCCGCTGAAGCGGCGATGGGAAGCGTCGACATTCTCGTCAACAACGCCGGCGTCACGCGGGACATGCTGTTCATGCGCCTCAAGGACGAGGATTGGGACGCGGTCATGGAGATCAATCTGACCGCGGCGTTCCGGCTCTCGCGCGCCGCGCTGCGCGGCATGATGAAGAAGCGCTTCGGCCGCATCATCGGCATCACCTCGGTGGTCGGCGTCACCGGCAATCCGGGTCAGGGCAATTATGCGGCGGCGAAGGCCGGCATGATCGGCATGTCCAAATCTCTGGCCGGCGAGGTCGCTTCGCGCGGCGTGACCGTCAATTGCGTCGCGCCCGGTTTCATCGAAAGCCCGATGACCGACGAACTCAACGACGCGCAAAAGCAGGCGATCCTCTCCCGCGTGCCGGCCGGTCGGCTGGGATCGGGGGCCGACGTCGCCGCCGCGGTCGTTTATCTGGCGAGCCCGGAGGCCGGTTACGTCACCGGCCAGACGCTGCATGTGAATGGCGGCATGGCGATGATCTGACGGCCGGCGCGCGAGCGGTGGCGCCTGCGGCTTTTCGCCGTCGCGCCGCGGGCTCCCGCATTGGCGGTTTTCCGGGGTCCCGGGCCTTTTGGCCCTCTCGCCAAGGAAAACGAAGTGTGTTACCAGACCGACGCCGCGTGAGGGGCGGCGCCGCCGTATTTCCGTAAGTCAAAGGCTCGAGCGCTGAGCGCCGCCTTCGGAACGCGGTCGGCGCTCAAGAAATCTTTTGGAGGACACGGCGAGCGGGCGACGCCCGCATCGCCGAATCGGTGCGAGCGCACCACAGCAACAGGGACTAAATCACATGAGCGATGTCGCCGAGCGCGTGAAGAAGATTGTTGTCGAACATCTCGGCGTCGAGCCCGAAAAGGTCGTCGACAAGGCCAATTTCATCGACGATCTGGGCGCCGACTCGCTCGACACGGTCGAGCTGGTCATGGCTTTCGAGGAAGAGTTCGGCGTCGAAATTCCGGACGATGCGGCCGAGACCATTCTGACCGTCGGCGATGCGGTGAAGTTCCTGGAAAAGGCCAAGGCCGCCTGAGGAACGCCGCAGAAGCGCCGCCGAAACTGGCGCGTCTGAACATCTCAGCCGCCCGACGACAGATCGACGGGCGGTTTGCTTGACTGAACCGCAAGAATTCGAGAGTTAGCCATGCGCAGGGTGGTCGTCACCGGCCTGGGCGTCGTGTCGCCTTTGGGCTGCGGCGTCGAAACGAATTGGCGGCGTCTTGTCGCCGGCGAGCACGGCTTCCGCCGCATCGACACTTTCGAGACTTCCGACCTCGCCTGTCAGATCGCGGCCATGATCCCGCGCGGCGACGGCTCCGACGGGACCTTCAATGCGGACGACTGGTTCGATCCGAAGGAGCAGCGCAAGGTCGACGATTTCATCGTCTATGGCGTCGCCGCCGCCACCCAGGCGCTTGCGGACGCCGGCTGGAAGGCCGACACGCCGGAAAAGCAGGAATCGACCGGCGTCCTCATCGGCTCCGGCATTGGCGGCCTCGGCGGCATTTACGAGACGTCGCTGACGCTGAAGGAAAAGGGTCCGCGCCGCGTGTCGCCCTTCTTCGTCTCGGGCCGCATCATCAATCTCGTGGCCGGCTACGTCTCTATCCTGCACAGCCTCAAGGGGCCGAACCACGCCGTGGTGACGGCCTGCGCCACCGGCACCCACGCCGTCGGCGACGCGGCGCGCATCATCGCCATGGGCGACGCGGACGTCATGGTGGCGGGCGGCGCCGAATCGCCGGTGAACCGGATCGGCGTCGCCGGATTCGCGGCCTGCCGCGCGCTCACCACCGGCTTCAACGACCGCCCCGCCGACGCCTCGCGCCCCTATGACAGGGACCGCGACGGCTTCGTGCTGGGGGAAGGCGCCGGCTGCGTGGTGCTCGAGGAATATGAGCACGCCAAGGCGCGCGGCGCGAAGATTTACGCCGAGCTGATCGGCTATGGCATGTCCGGCGACGCGTTTCACATCACCGCGCCGACGCCGGACGGCGACGGCGCCTATCGCTGCATGAAGGCGGCGTTGAAGCGGTCCGGCCTGCCTGTCAGCGAGATCGATTACGTCAACGCCCACGGCACCTCGACGCCGCTCGGCGACGAGATCGAACTCAAGGCGGTCGAGCGGCTCATCGGCAATATCGAGCCGAAACTCTCGATGTCGTCGACCAAATCGGCCATCGGCCATCTGTTGGGCGGCGCCGGCGCGGTCGAGGCGGTCTTCACGATTCTCGCCATGACGCACAACGCCGCGCCGCCGACCCGCAATCTCGACAACCCCTCCGTCGAGACGGCGATCGATCTCGTGCCGAAAACGGCGCGGGAGCGGGAGATCAATGTCGCGCTGTCGAATTCTTTCGGATTCGGCGGCACCAACGCCTCGCTGCTTTTCCGCAAACTCGCGTAAGCTCAAGCGTGTGCAATATTTTTCAGGGGATGAGCCGGGCGGTTGCTATCGTCCGGCGCGCCTGCCTGTTAACCATGTCCGCCCGTTCCTGAATTCGCCACAATGTCCAATAGTGTAAGCAGTTGGCGACAAGCCCCTTCGGGCGCTTGGTTCGGGGTGGCTCTGGATTGGCGTGATGACGATTATGTCCGACGAGACGGGTGACAAGGGCGCAGCGCCGGGCGAAGAGGGTAAGCCGCAGACGGCGCCCGAGGCGGCGGCGGCCGCGCCCGATAAGCTGAACGAAGCGCCCGCCGAATCGCCGAAGACGGAGCCCGTCGCCGAAGGCGCGCCGGAGCCGGCGAAATCGGCTGAACGGGCCGCGGATGTCGAGACGACGGCGACGGCGCCCGCGGATATTCAAGCGAAGCCGGCCGAGCCGCCAATGGCGGCGCAGGCGCGCGCCCCCGACATCGTCGTCGAGGCGAAAGCGCCGGAGCAGGCGCGAGAGGAGGCGGGCGGCGGCTCCTTCTTCCGACGCCGGGCCGCGCTGCCGGCCGGCAAGCAGACCCTGCAGCCCGAGGCCCCGCCCGCGCCGCCGCCGAAGAAGAAAAAACGACGCGAAGGGACGCTCTCCGCAATGAGCGGCTTTCTGAGCTTTCTGCTCGTCTCGCTCGTCGCCGGCGTCTTCGGGGTCATTGCGACGCTGCACAAGCTCAAGGAGCCCGGCCCGCTCGCCGCCGACAAGATCGTCTATCTGCCGCCGCGCAGCGACCTGCCCGAAATGGTCGCCCAGCTCGAGCGGGAGGGCGTGATCGACAGCCCCGGCCTCTTGAATTTCGCGCTGCTGGTCGAAGGGGCGCGCAGCAAGCTCAAGCCCGGCGAATATCTCTTCAAGAAGAAAGCCAGCCTGCGCGAGGTGATCGACGAGCTCGTCGCCGGCAAGCAGCTCATGCATAGCCTCACCATTCCCGAGGGGCTGACGAGCGAGCAGATCGCCCAGCGCCTGCGCGAGACGGATCTCCTCGCCGGCGACATTCTGGAGACGCCCAAGGAAGGCGCGCTTCTGCCGGAGACGTACAAATTCCCGCGCGGCTTTCCGCGCGCCAAGCTGATCTCGAAAATGCAGGACGATCAGCGCAAGATCGTCGAACAGATCTGGGCCAAGCGCGCCAGGGACCTGCCGCTGAAATCGCCCTGGGATCTCGTGACGCTCGCCTCGATCGTCGAGAAGGAGACCGGCAAGTCGGAAGAGCGCCCGCGCGTCGCCGCGGTCTTCATGAACCGCCTGCGCAAGGGCATGCGGCTCCAATCCGACCCGACCATCGTCTACGGCCTTGTCGGCGGCAAAGCCACGCTCGGCCACGGCATCCTGCGGTCGGAAATCGAGAAATGGACGCCCTACAACACCTATGCGATCGACGGCCTCCCGCCGGGTCCGATCGCCAATCCGGGCCGCGCCGCGCTCGAAGCTACCGCCAGTCCGGCCAATACGCGCGACCTCTATTTCGTCGCGGACGGCGCGGGCGGACATATCTTCGCGGAGTCGCTCGACCAGCATTCGCGCAATGTCCAGAATTGGCGAAAGATCGAGCAGGACCGCAAGGCGGCCCCGCCCGCGGGGATCGATCAGACCATCCCCGCCGCCGTGCCGCCAGCCGCGCCCAAGAGCGACAAGCGCACAGAGGCGCCGCTCGGGCGGCTCGTTACGCTGGACGGCCATGACGACTATAGCGTCGGCCGGGTCATGGCTCCGGACGAAGGCGCGACGCACCGGCTCGGCAAATTCTCACCGGCCGGCGCCGCCTTTTTCCTCGGCGGCCATGAGGACCCGACGGCCGACGCCGCGTCGCACCTTTCGAAACTCCGCGTCGCCCGGCCCTATTTCACCGAGGACCCGGCCCAGCCGAAATCGCCGACGGCCCATTTCAGCGAAGAGCTTCTCGCTTCCGCCGGGCCGGGGCCGCTCTCCGGCGCCGATGGCGAGGAAGGCGCGATCGGCCCGGACATGATGGCGCGGGAGAGCGCCGATGGGAAGGCCCTGCCCGACGGCATGGCGGACATCGCCGCCTATCCCGTTTCGCCCGCCCGCCGCGCCGAGCAGAAGGCCCGCGCCGCGCGCCTCGGCCTTTCGGCGGGGTCGGACGAGCTTCCCACCGACGCCGTCGGGGCCAGAGTCGCGCCGGAAGAAGCGGCGGCGGCCGTCTCGGCGGAGACGCCGATCGCGCTTGCGCCGACCGCTCCCCAGCGCGCCCGCCCGCGCGCCTTCGACGCGTCGGAAGGCACGTCCCTCGATCCGCTGCGCGACAGAAGCTGGGACCTCACTTCCGCCAAGACCGTCCCATCCGCGGCCAATCTGCGCTAGTTTTCCCGCCTGCGCCAAGGCGCGAGGCCGTCGCCTGCTTTCCATCAGCGCGCTCTGAAGCCGGGGCGCGTTTTTGCTTTCAGGAGCCCTAAAATGACTTCCTCCGCCGTCGCCAGCATGACCGGCTTCGCCCGCGCGCGCGGGAGCCTCGGGCCCTGGAGCTACGCCTGGGAGCTGAAAAGCGTCAACGCCAAGGGGCTCGATCTGCGGTTGCGGGTTCCTCCCGGCTTCGACGCGGTCGAAATCAAGGCGCGCGCGGCGATCTCGGCCCGGCTCGCGCGGGGTTCGGCGTTCGCCAGCCTCTCCGCCAAGCGCGCCGAGGCGGAAGGCGCGGCGCGCGTCAACCGCGCGGCGCTCGACCGACTCCTCGCCGCGCTGGACGACGTCCCGCTGCATGCGAGTCTGCGGCCGGCCTCGCTCGACGGCCTGCTCTCGATCCGGGGCGTCGTCGAGGTGGTCGAGCCCGAGGACGACGACGCCCAGCGGGCGGCGCTCGAAGCGAGCATGCTCGCCGCGCTGGAAGCGGCGCTCAAAGAGCTGCTGGCGTCGCGATGCGCCGAAGGCTCGGCCCTCGCCGTCGTCCTTGGCGAAAGGCTGACGCGGATCGCGGCGCTGACCGCGCAGGCCGACGCGGCGCCCGGCCGCCAGCCGGAAGCAGTGCGGCGACGGCTCGCCCAGCAGGTGACGCGTCTGCTGGAGACCGCCGAGACTCTCGATCCGGCGCGCCTGCATCAGGAGGCCGTCCTGCTCGCGGTGAAGGCCGACATTCGCGAGGAGCTCGACCGGCTGAAGGCCCATGTCGCGGGCGCACAGAAGCTTCTCGCCGATGGCGGGCCGATCGGCCGGCGCCTCGATTTCCTCGCGCAGGAGTTCTCGCGCGAAACCAATACGCTCTGCGCCAAATCCAACGATCCCGAGCTGACGTCGATCGGCCTGGAGCTCAAGATCGAGGTCGAGCAACTGCGCGAACAGGTGCAAAATGTCGAGTAAGGCGCGGCCGCGGTTGAAAGCGACAATCCGATTGCCTATTGCCGATGCACCCGACTCGTGACAATCGTCGCCATGGACCTCTCTCTCCCGCTGCGCCGCGGCGTCGTTCTCATTCTTTCCTCGCCCTCCGGCGCCGGCAAGACCACGCTGACGCGGATGCTGCTGCAGGACCGTGCGCTTGACCTCACCCTGTCGATCTCCGTCACGACCCGCGCCCGCCGGTCGAGCGAAGTGGACGGCATCCATTACCGATTCATCAATGAGCGCCAATTCGCCGCGATGCGCGACGCCGGCGATCTTCTCGAATGGGCCGAAGTCCACGGCAATTTCTACGGCACGCCGCGCGGCCCCGTCGAAGACATATTGGCGCAGGGACGCGACTGTCTCTTCGACATCGACTATCAGGGCACGCGCCAGGTGCGCGAAAAGATGGGCGCCGATACGGTGACCGTCTTCATCCTCCCGCCGTCGATGAAGGAATTGCGCGCGAGGCTCGAGCGCCGCGCCGAGGACGCGAAAGAGGCGATCGAGCGCCGCCTGGAGAACGCCCGCAAGGAAATCGCGCGCTGGAAGGATTACGACTACGTCATCGTCAATGACGACCTTCAGCGCTCTTTCGACGATCTCATTGCGATATTGCGCGCCGAACGCCAGCGCCGTCCGCGACGCGAGAGGGAGATCGAGCGCTTTGTCGAGAAGCTCCTGAGCGAGTAGTCGCCCGCGCTCGGCGCGCTATGTCGCTTTCATGCACGCCCTTCTGCTCAAGCGCGCCTATGAACCCGCCACGGAAAGCGATGGCGCGCGCGTGCTCGTCGACCGGCTCTGGCCGCGCGGATTGAGTAAGGAAAAAGCTAAGATCGATTATTGGGCGAAAGACGTCGCGCCCAGCCATGAATTACGGCGCTGGTTCGGCCATGAGGCCGCGCGCTGGGAAGAATTTCGGGAACGCTACCACGAAGAGCTGAAGGGGCCCGGCGCGCAGGAGGAAATTGAGCTCCTCCGCGCCATGGCGCGCAAAGGCCGTTTGACCCTGCTCTACGCCGCCAGGGACGAAGAGAAGAACAACGCCGCCGTGCTGCGGGACTATTTGCGCGAAGCCCGACGGCGTGCATGATCGGGCGAGCTTCGCTGCAATTGGAGCCGCCATGCGACGACCGCTTTTCAAGCTCAACGGAACGCGCGCCCTTGTGGTCGCCGCTGCGCTGACCGCGACGGGCGGCGCAGCCCTGTTTGCGAAAGCCGAGAGCGCCGGAGGCCTCCTCTTCGATCGCTATGGACGCCTCGCCGCCTTTCCCGGCAAAGAGGAAACCGCCTGCCCCTCTCAGGACGCGCGGACGGCCGTGATCCTCGCGGCGGGCCAATCCAACATCGCCAATCACGCGGCGGCGCCGGCGAAGACGAGCTTTCCCGACAAGGTTTTCGGATTTTACGACGAGCGCTGCGCTCCCGCCGCCTCGCCCCTGCTCGGCGCGACCAATATTGGCGGCGAATGGCTGACGCTGCTCGGCGACGCGCTGATCCGCTCGGGCCGCTACGACAAGGTCGTCATCGCACCGGCTTCCGTGGGCGGACAGCCGATCTTCCGCTTCGCCGAGGGCGATCTCGGCGTCATGCTCGACGAAACCGCAACCAAACTCGCCGGGCGCTATCGCGTCACCCATGTGATCTGGCATCAGGGCGAGTCGGACTATGCCGGCGAGACCGGACCCGACGCCTATCGCGCCATGTTCCTGAAGATTGTCGCCCGGCTGCGCGCCAAGGGGATGGCGGCGCCCGTTTTCGTCTCCGTCGCGACTTATTGCCCGCCGATGCGGGAATGGAAGAACGGCAACGCGATTCAGACGGCGCAGCGCGCGCTGGCCGACGAAAGGCTCGGCGTCTGGCCGGGCGTCGATTCGGACGCTTTCGATCCAGGCTCGAATCGCTCGGACGATTGCCATTTCTCCGCCGCCGGGCAGGCGAAAATGGCCGAAGCGCAGGCGAAACTCATTCTCGACCGCGCGCCGCGCTGAGGGCGTTCGCCAGCGCGACGAAGCCCGCGACGTCGATTTCCTCGGCCCGCCGCGTTTCCTCGATCCCGGCCTTCGCCAACATCGCGCCGGCGTCGACGCCGAGCCCTTTGAGGCTCTGGCGCAGCATCTTGCGGCGCTGGCCGAAGGCGGCCTGCGTCACCCGCGCGAGCGCCGCCTTGTCGCAAGCGAGCGGCGCGGGGTTTGGGACGAGCTCCACGACCGACGAGGTTATTTTCGGCGGCGGCGTGAAGGCCGCGGGCGAGACGTCGAAAAGAATGCGCGCCTTTGTGCGCCAGCCGCACAGCACGCCAAGCCTGCCGTAATCCGCGCGCTGCGCCGGCGTCGCGACGATGCGCAGCGCCACCTCTTTCTGAAACATCAGCACATAGCGGTCGAAGATGGCGGGCCAGGGCTCCGCCTCGATCCAGCGGGTGAGAAGCGCCGTCGCGACATTATAGGGAAGATTGGCGCAGATGCGCGCGCGCGGCGCGTCGCCGTCATTGCGAGTCGGAGGCGGAGCAATCAAGGAGCCCGACGGCGGCTCCAGATCGCTTCGCTTCGCTCGCCATGACGGACGCCGGCGCACGAGTTCGACGACGTCGATCTCCAGCGCGTCGCCCTCCACCACGGTCAGACGGCCGGGATAACGCTCGGCGATTTCCGCGAGCGCGGGCAGGCAGCGCTGGTCGCGTTCAATGGCGACGACATGCGCGCCCTGAGCCAGCAATGCGCGCGTGAGGCCGCCGGGGCCCGGACCGATCTCCACAACCACCGTGTTTTCAAAAGGTCCAGCGGCGCGCGCGATGCGGCTCGTGAGATTGAGGTCGAAAAGAAAATTCTGACCCAGCGTCTTCTTCGCATCGAGGCCGTGACGCGCGACGACTTCGCGCAGGGGCGGAAGATCGTCGATCACGCCGTCATCCGCCCCGCGAGCTTGATCGCTTCGATAAGGCTCGTCGCGTCCGCGACGCCCTTGCCGGCGATGTCGAAGGCCGTTCCGTGATCAGGCGACGTGCGCACGAAAGGCAGGCCCAGCGTGACGTTGACCCCGCGGTCGAAGGCCAGCGTCTTGATGGGAATGAGCGCCTGATCATGAGTCGGGCAGAGGGCGACGTCGTAATTCTTGCGGGCGGCTGCGTGAAACATCGTGTCGGCTGGGAAGGGCCCGCGCGCGTCGACGCCCCTGGCGCGCAGCTCTTCTATCGCGGGCGCAATCGTCTCGATTTCCTCGCGTCCCAGCGCGCCGTCCTCGCCGGCATGCGGATTGAGGCCCGAAAAGGCCAGTCGCGGCGCGGCGATTCCAAATCGCGCGCGCATATCCCCGGCGACGATCTCGCCCGTCTCGACGATCAACGCTTTTGTTAGAAGCTTCGGCGCCTCGGCAAGCGGAATGTGGATCGTGATCGGGACGACGGCGAGCTCCTCCGCCCACAGCATCATCACCGCGCGGCGCGCGGCATGAAAATGGCGCCGCGCCAATTCGCCCAGGAATTCGGTATGCCCGGGATGCGCAAATCCGGCGGCGTAAAGCACGGCCTTGGCGATCGGGTTGGTGACGACAGCCCGCGCCTCTCCCGTCACGACATGGTCGACCGCCCTTTCGATGGAGGCGATCGTGGTCTTCGCGTCGCTTGGCTCGGGACGCCCGAAAGCTCCCCGCACCTCATGTCCGTGGGAAACGACAGGAAGCGCCTGCGCGAAAATCTTTGCGGCGTGGGCGGGCGTCGTCTCCTCGATCGCCACGTCGATTGCGAGCGCTTTCGCGACCCGCGCCAGATACGCCGCGTCGGCGACGACGAAGAAAGGCGGAAGGCCGGCCGCATCCTTCGAAGCATAGGCTTTGAGCGTCAGCTCCGGCCCGATGCCGGAAGGGTCGCCCTGAGTCAGCGCGAGTGGAAGCGTCATCGGGCGCCCGTCCGGGCGCAAGGCCGCACGCGCCGCATCTGTCGAGAATTCATCGGGGGACAGTCGCGCAGGACGGCGCGGAAATCAAACCGGGCGGCCGGACGTCAGCATAGATCCGGTCAATATATATCCGCGTCAATACTCGCGGCCGGCATGGATCCAGCTCTCAGGGAATTAACCGCGACGCGCTGTTCGCACTGCGCCGCACAACGAAAATATTTCTTGCGGGGATATGCCAGGGACGCTTTTGGCCTCATCAGACCCTGCAAAACAAAGCCCCGGCGGATCGCCGGGGCTCGTTTTTTCGCGGGGCTTCGAATCGCGTCTACATGGCGCCTTCGAGGATGATGTTGCCCGAGGGATCATGGGCGCCCGGCCGATAGACGTTCGGCGACTGATGACGCGTGACGTCGCGGGGCGTCGCGCTCAGCGCGTCGTCGCGACGATGCTTCTGCGTCGAATCGCCCCACACCTCGTGGAAATCGAAGTACCGATCATAGGCGAAGGCGGGGACCGACGAGAGCGCGACGCCCAGCGCCGCGACGGCAAAGACGAGTTTCAGGGACATTGTTTTCTCCATCTCCAGAGCGGTCCGACAGGGGACCGGCGAGCGCCGGACCATCCTCGACGCCTGTGAGACGGAGTCTGCGTCATTGCACTGTCATACAAAAGTGGATGATCTTCGCCCCGCTGTGGCGCCAAGAGCAATTGCAGCATGCCGCGAAAGGCGCGACGCGACCTATCGAAAAACGATGCGGGCCGCCCCGGGAAGAGCGGCCCGCATCTTTTTACAAACCCATATGCACGAAATGCACGAAGCGGCCGGCCTTAAGCTTTGCCGGCCTGCGCGTGGGGAACGCCTTCCTTGTCGAGGAGAGCGGTCAACTCGCCCGACTGAAACATCTCGCGCGTAATGTCGCAGCCGCCGATGAATTCGTTCTTCACATAGAGCTGCGGAATGGTCGGCCAGTTGGAGAAGGACTTGATGCCTTCGCGGATCTCGCCGTCGGCGAGCACGTTGATCGCCTTGTACGGGACGCCGAGATGGTTGAGAATCTGCACCACCTGCATGGAGAAACCGCATTGCGGCGCGGCCGGCGTGCCCTTCATGAAAAGGACGACGTCGGAGGAAGCGATCTCGCTCTGAATGCGGCTGTTGATGTCGGACATTTGGCTTTCCTTTCGCGGGCGGCGTTCAAGGCGCCGTCTTCAGCGGCTGATGTTTTACGGCGCGCGGGTCGTCAGCGCCAGCGCGTGGAGCTCGCCGCCGAGCCGAGCGCCGAAAGCGGCGTTGACGAGCTGGTGCTGCTTCACGCGGGTGAGGCCGCGAAACTGCTCGGAAACGACCGTCGCCGCCCAATGATCATTGTCGTCGGCGAGCGCCGTCAGCTCGATGACGGCGTCGGGAATGGCGTCCTTGATGATCCGCTCGATCTCGGTGGCGGGCATGGGCATTTGCTTCGTCCTTTTTGCGTCATGAATTGTCGGGAAAGACACTGTCGTCCCCGGCCATATAGGCCGGGAGCGGCGTTTCATGCGCTTTGCGCAAGTCCGACAGCAATATCGGCGCCTCGCCCGGGAGGTTCAAGGAATCGCCGCCGGTGACGCCCAGCGAAAAGATCGCCACGCCAGCCTTCACCGCGTCCTCGGCGACGGCTTCGGCGTCCTTCCGCGTCGCCGCCGTGACAAGATAGCGCGCCTGATCCTCGCCGAAGAGAAACGCATGCGTCGGCCCCTCCGGCGCATGGGGCGCCATGACGCCGACGCCTGAGGCCAGCGCCATCTCGGCCAAGGCGACGCCGAGGCCGCCATCGGACAAATCATGCGCGGCGGTGACGCGGCCCGACAGCGCGAGGCCGCGAACGAAATCGCCGTTGCGGCGTTCGGCTTCAAGATCGACTGGGGGCGGGGCTCCCTCCCTGCGGCCGCAGACTTCCGCCAGATAGGCGGATTGGCCGAGCCAGCCTTTGGTCTCTCCGACCAGAAGAATGACTTCGCCGCCGGCGGCGAAGCCCGTCGGAGCGGATTTGGCGACATCTGCGATCACGCCGACGCCGCCGATCGCCGGGGTCGGGAGAATGCCGGCGCCCTGCGTCTCGTTGTAGAGCGAGACATTGCCGGAGACGATCGGGAAATCGAGCGCCGCCGCCGCTTCGCCAATGCCCTTCAGACAGCCGACGAACTGGCCCATATATTCGGGCCGCTCGGGATTGCCGAAATTGAGATTGTCGGTGAGGGCCAGAGGCGTCGCGCCGCGCACGGTAATGTTGCGCCAGCATTCGGCCACGGCCTGCTTGCCGCCCTCATAAGGATCGGCCGCGCAATAGCGCGCCGTGACGTCGGTCGTGAGCGCGAGCCCCTTCGGGCCGTCCTTCACGCGAATGATGGCGGCGTCGCCGCCCGGCTGGCGCACGCTATTGCCGAGAATGAGATGGTCGTATTGCTCCCAGACCCAGCGCTTGGAGCAGAGATTGGGCGTCGCCAGCAGTTTGAGCAGCGCGTCGCGGTTCGACAAAGGCGGCTTCACGGAAGCCGCGTCGATCACGGGCGGCTTCGGCGTCGCGACCCAGGGACGGTCATAGAGCGGCGCTTCGTCGCCAAGCTCCTTGATCGGCAGGTCCGCCTTCACCTCGCCCTTATGCTTCACGACGAAGCGCAGCGTGTCGGTGGTCTTGCCGACAATGGCGAAATCCAGCCCCCATTTGCGGAAGATGCTTTCGGCCTGTTCTTCGAGCTCAGGCTTCAGCACCATGAGCATGCGCTCCTGGCTTTCCGAGAGCATCATCTCGTAAGCCGTCATGCCCTCTTCGCGGCAGGGGACGGCGTCGAGGTCGAGCTCGACGCCAAGATTGCCTTTCGCGCCCATTTCCACGGCCGAGGAAGTGAGTCCGGCGGCGCCCATGTCCTGAATGGCGATGACGGCGCCGGACGCCATGAGTTCGAGACAGGCCTCGAGCAGAAGCTTCTCGGAGAAAGGGTCGCCCACCTGAACCGTGGGGCGTTTCTCCTCGGCGTCGGCTTCGAAGGAGGCCGAGGCCATGGTGGCGCCATGAATGCCGTCGCGCCCGGTCTTGGAGCCGAGATAGACGATCGGGTTTCCGACGCCCGCGGCCGCGGAATAGAAGATGGAATCGGCGCGGGCGAGGCCGACAGCCATTGCGTTGACGAGGATGTTGCCGTCATAGGAGGGATCGAACTCCGTCGAGCCCCCGACCGTCGGCACGCCGAAGCTGTTGCCATAGCCGCCGACGCCCGCGACGACGCCCGAAACGAGATGGCGCGTCCTGGGATGCGCCGGCCGGCCGAAGCGCAGCAGGTTCAGACAGGCGATGGGGCGCGCGCCCATGGTGAAGACGTCGCGCAAAATGCCCCCCACGCCCGTCGCGGCGCCCTGATAGGGCTCGATGAAGCTCGGATGGTTGTGGCTTTCCATCTTGAAGACGCAGGCGTCGCCGTCGCCAATATCGATGACGCCGGCGTTCTCGCCCGGGCCGCGAATCACCCACGGCGCCTTTGTGGGCAGCTTGCGCAAATGAATGCGCGACGATTTGTAGGAACAATGCTCGTTCCACATCGCCGAGAAAATACCGAGTTCGGTGAATGTCGGCGCGCGGCCGATGAGCTTCAGGATGCGGTCATATTCGTCGGGCTTAAGCCCATGGGCGCTCGCGCATTCGGCGTCGACCCTGGGTTCGGCGGAAGAGGGGGCTGCGGTCAAGTTGTCGCACCTTGCGGCAGGCGACGGCGCTTTTTTGGGCGCCGCGGCGGCGCGGAATGCGCCGGATTTACTGGGAGTCACGGGCGTTTGACGCCCTCTCGATTAACGCCCGCCGTGCTGCAAGGCAACAGCCGCCAACATGTTGCGCAAGTGACACAATGGGAAAGAATGAACCATCCACAACGAATATCTTGATGTTTGTCAAATACTGGGGCCTGAAAAGGATGCAACTTCACTGCGACTCGGCGCGTCGGCGTCGACCGTCGACAGAGAATTCCAGGGGGTTCCGATGAGGGATTTTGTTCGCGGCGCTTTCGCCGCTTTCGCGATGGGGGCCGCCGCGGTCTCCGCTCAAGCCGCCGATTTGCCGAGCATCAAGGCTCCTCCGCCGCCGCCGCCGGTTATCGAGCCGTTTCATCCTTTCCAGGTTCGCCTGAAGGTTGGCGGCGTCGTTCCGCTCGACGGCACGGCGAAGATCTATGACGCCGGCGCCGTGAACCCTGTCCTCGCCGCCCTTGGCGTTCCTGGCGGCAGCGTCGGCATCGCCACCGGCCTCAGCGCCGGCGCGGGTTCGCTGGTTCCGGGCGCGAACACGAGCATCTCCTCCTCCATCGTCCCGATGCTCGACGTCGCCTATTTCCTCACGAAGAACTGGGCGATCGAAGCGATCTGCTGCGTGACGCCGCATCACGTTCAGGGCACGGGCGTTCTCGCCGGCTCGAGCCTGGCGCATACCTGGGTCTTCCCGCCGTCGGTGATGCTGCAATATCACTTCACCAATTTCGGCGCCTTCCAGCCCTATCTCGGCGTCGGCGTCAATTTCACCGCCTATTGGGGCACCCGCGCCGGCAATAATAGCTGGTCGCTGGGCTTCGTGCCGGGCTCCACCGCCGCGAATCTCGGCATCCCGGGCGCCAACGCCAGCTTCTACTCGGCCAGCATCACCCCGTCCTGGGGCGTCGTCGGCCAGGCTGGCGCCGACTACATGTTCAACGACCAGTGGGGCGTGAACGTCGACGTCAAATACATCATGATGGAGCCGAACGCGCATGCGAACATCATCGCCTTCGTGCCCACCGCCCAGGTTCTGAACCCGGTTTACGTGCCGGTGAACGCTTCGGTGAAGATCAATCCTCTGGTCGTCTCGGCCGGTCTGACCTATCGCTTCGGCGCGGGCTGGAACGTCCCGAAGCTCCTGCCTTTCTAATCCGCAAGAAAGATCGCCAAAAAAAGAACCGGCCCTCGCGGGCCGGTTTTTTTTGTCTTTTGCTTGCGATGGCCGGCCCGCCCAGCGGCGGCCGGCGCGGCAAGCCAGAACGCTGGCGAGCCTTACTCGCTCAACAGGCGGCAGATCGCGTCGAGCTGGTCGAGAGACTGATAGCGAATGCGCAGCTCGCCGCGCTCGCCCTGGTTCTTGATGTCGACCGTCATGCCGAGCGCGTCACTCAGCGTCTTTTCGAGCGCGCGGGTATTGGCGTCCTTGTCCGCGCGCGCGGATTTCTTGCCCGACGCAGCCGAGCCGCCTTCCGACCCCGCATTGGCCTGCGATTGAGCCATGGCCTCGACGTCGCGGACCGTGAGTCCCTGTTCGACGATCTGGCGCGCGACGGCCTCCGGATTATCGACCGCAAGCAATGCGCGGGCATGACCCGCCGAGATCGCGCCGTCGCGGACGAGGGCCTTGGCGCTTTCCGGAAGATTCAGAAGTCGCAGCGTATTGGCGACATGCGACCGGCTCTTGCCGATTATTTTGGCGATGTCGCTCTGGGAGTAGTCGAACTCGGAGCCGAGACGTTCATAGCCCTTCGCTTCTTCGATGGCGTTCAGATCGGCGCGCTGGACATTCTCGATAATGGCGAGTTCGAGGGCCTCCTTGTCATCCGCCTCGTGGATGACGACCGGCACGTCGGCGATCCCCGCCGCCTGAGCGGCCCGCCAGCGACGCTCGCCGGCGATGATCTCATACGCGTCGGCCACGCTGGGAATGGCGCGCACGACGATGGGCTGAATGATGCCCTTCTCGCGAATCGAATTCGTCAGATCGGCGAGGTCGTCCTCGCGAAAATGCGTGCGGGGATTACGCGGGTTTGGACGCAGAAATTCAATCGGGACCTTGCGCTGCCCGCGCGGACGCTCCGCGGGCGCCTCGTCCCCGGCGTCGCCTAAAAGGGCCGCGAGGCCGCGGCCCAGCCGCCGGCGCGGTTCTTCCACCATAATGCAAACGCTCCTTACTGGATCGCGGGCCTGCTCGTACCGGCGTCGCCCGGAAAGGGGATCAGGCCGCGCGCAGCCGCTTTTCCCGCTGGATGACTTCGGAGGCGAGCTTGAGATAAGCTTGACTGCCGGAGCATTTCAGATCGTAAAGCAGCACCGGCTTGCCATGCGACGGCGCCTCCGAGACGCGCACATTGCGCGGGATCATCGTCTCATAGACCTTGTCGCCCATGAAGCGGCGCACATCGGCCGCAACCTGGGTCGCGAGATTATTGCGCGGATCATACATGGTCAGAACGACGCCATGGATCGACAATTTTGGGTTCAGCGTGCGCGTCACCTGATCCACCGTCGAAAGCAATTGCGACAGACCCTCGAGGGCGAAGAATTCGCATTGCAGGGGCACGACGACGGCGTCGGCGCTGGCCAGAGCGTTGATCGTCAGAAGGTTGAGAGAAGGCGGGCAGTCGATCAGAATATAGTCGTATCGCTTTCCGTCTTCGTGACGCTCGGCCGCGGCCAGTTCCGCCAGGGCGCGCTTGAGGCGGAAGGCGCGGTCCTTGTCGCCGGCGATCTCCAGCTCCACGCCGAGCAGGTCGAGCGTCGAGGGGGCGATGGAAAGGCGGGGCACGACGGTCTGGACGATGGCGTCCGCAAGGCTCGATTCCCCAAGCAGCACGTCATAGGTCGAAATCTTGCGGCTCTTGCGCTCGACGCCGAGACCGGTCGACGCGTTGCCCTGCGGATCGAGATCAATCACGAGCACTTCTTCGCCCACGGCGGCGAGGGCCGTTCCGAGATTGATCGCCGTCGTCGTCTTGCCCACGCCGCCCTTCTGGTTGGCGAGGACCAGAACGCGCTGGCAGCTATTCTGTCCGGTCAAAATTGGCCTCTGAAGCTTTGTCGATGACGATCAATCTGGCGCGCGGATGGGTGCGGCTCTGAATTGTCTCGAATTTGAAGTTACTGACGCGCTCGGCGGCGGTCAATTCGTCACGCCACTCCTCCCCCTTTAAAAACACGCCTTTCACGCCTTTTTCCAACGGTTCCCGCGCCAACTCGACCAACCGGTCGAGGGGCGCGAGAGCGCGGGCGCTGATCGCCTGAATTTGGCTGGCGAGCGGCGGCAGCGCCTTTTCAATCCGCTCGGCATGGACCTCGACAGGCGCGCCTGTTTCACGTGAAACAGCGCGCAGGAAAGCGGCCTTGCGCTGGTCGCTCTCGATGAGATGCACCCGAGCGCTCTCTTCGCGTTTGAGCAACAATGCAGTGACGAGGCCGGGAAAACCCGCTCCCGACCCGAAATCGGCCCATAGCGTCGCATTCGGAGCCGCCTCGAGGGCCTGCGCCGAATCGGCGAAATGCCGCACCCAAATCTCGTTCAAGGTGTTGGGCGCGACGAGATTGATCTTAGCCTGCCAGCGGCGCAGAAGCCCTTCATAGATCCCAAGCTCGCGCTCGATCGTCGCGAGGGCCGGAACAATCTCGAGGGCTGCGGCCCGGTTGTCGTCGCTCACGCGCGGCGCGCCCGCGCCGCAAGAAGCGTCAAAGCCGAGGGCGTCATGCCGTCGATCCGCTGCGCCTGGCCGAGCGTGCGGGGCCTGAGAAAAGCGAGCTTGCCGCGCAGCTCGGACGAGAGACCTGCAATAGAGTCGTAATCGAGGGTCTCCGGTAGTGCGAGTTGCTCATCCCGACGAAAGGCGTCGATATCGGCCTGCTGCCGGTCGAGATAAACAGCGTAGCGCGCATCGGTCTCGACGCGTTCCGCCGTCGCCGCATCGATCTCCCCGAGCTCCGGCCAGATTTCCCGCAGCCGCGCCACAGATACTGAGGGGAGAGCCAGAAGCGCGAAACCGCTGCGGCGTTGGCCGTCCTGATTGACCGGGAGCCCCTGTTTTAGCGCCGCCGCCGAGGTCAGCGACACGCTCTCCAGTAAACTGCGGGCGCGCGCCTGCTTTACGGCCCGATCGCCAAAGACGCCCGCGCGTTCAAGACCGATACAGCCGATCTGAAATCCTTTGGGGGTGAGACGTTCATCGGCATTGTCCGCCCGCAGCGACAGGCGATATTCGGCGCGCGACGTGAACATCCGGTAGGGCTCGCTCACGCCCCGCGTCACGAGATCGTCGATCATCACGCCGAGATAGGCTTCCGCCCGGTCGAAGACGATCGGCGCGAGACCAGCCGCAAGGCGCGCGGCGTTGAGACCGGCGACGAGCCCCTGCGCAGCGGCTTCCTCATAGCCGGTTGTGCCGTTTATCTGACCCGCAAAGAAGAGACCGGCGATGCGCTTCGTTTCGAGGCTCGGCGACAGTTCTCGCGGATCGACATAGTCATATTCGATGGCGTAGCCCGGCCGGACGATGCGGACCTGCTCCAGTCCCGGAATGGAGCGGATGAAAGCCTCCTGCGTCGCTACAGGCAAGGAAGTCGATATGCCGTTGGGATAGACGGTGTCGTTGTCGAGCCCTTCCGGCTCGAGAAAAATCTGATGACCGTCGCGATCGCCGAAGCGCGTGACCTTATCCTCGATAGAGGGGCAATAGCGCGGACCCGGACCGGAAATGGCGCCCGTCTTGAGGGGCGAACGGTGGAGATCAGCGCGGATGATTTCATGCGACGACGCCGTCGTGCGGGTGATCGCACAAGCGATCTGCGAGTTTTCAATATGCGACGTCAGCGTCGAAAACGGTTCCGGCTTCTCGTCGCCATATTGCTTTTCGAGGCCATCCCAGCGGATCGTCTTGCCGTCGAGACGCGCCGGCGTGCCGGTCTTGAGGCGCCCGACCGCGAAACCCGTATTACGCAGACGACGCGAAAGGCCCAGCGCGGGCGGATCGCCCATCCGGCCGGCGGGGGTGCGTTCGTCCCCAATATGGATCATCCCGCCGAGAAAGGTGCCGGTCGTCATGATGACGGCTTCGGCGCGGATCGCTTCGCCTGTCCCCGTCACCACCCCTCGGACGCGGTCGCCCTCGACCAGCAAATCCTCGATTGCCGCTTCGATCACCGACAAATTTTCAACCGCGCCAATCGCGAACTGCATAGCCTCACGATAGAGCTTGCGGTCCGCCTGGGCGCGGGGGCCGCGAACGGCGGGTCCCTTGGAGCGGTTCAGCATGCGGAACTGGATGCCGCCTCGATCGGCGACGCGACCCATCAGCCCGTCCAGCGCATCGATTTCCCGGACCAGTTGGCCCTTGCCGAGGCCGCCAATGGCGGGGTTGCAGGACATGACCCCGATCGTGGCGCGAGAATGGGTGACGAGCCCCGTGCGCGCGCCAAGACGAGCGGCCGCGGCAGCCGCTTCGCAGCCCGCATGTCCGCCCCCCACGACCACAACGTCAAAGCTCTGTTTCACGTGAAACAGCCCCCGCTCATTTCCCGATGCAAAAGCGCGAGAAGACCGCATCGAGCACATGCTCGACATCCACCGCGCCGATAATACGCCCCAAAGCCCTCGCAGCCGAGCGTAGATCCTCCGCGATAAACTCCAACTCCTTGTCCGGGGCAAGAGCGGAGTCGACCGCCGCCGCCGCCACGGCGACGGCGCTGCGGTGCCTTTCGCGGATGAGAAGAGCGGACCCGCCATCCCCCATTTTCGCCTTTGCGCGATCCGAGACTTCTTTCAAAAGAGCGTCCAGCCCCGCACCGGTTTTAGCGCAGATCCCGAGCCAACCGGATGGAGCCCCGACAAGGTCGCCCTTCGTCGCGACCTTGACGATTTCGACCCCCGACACGCATTCGGGTTCTTCGCCCGCCGCAGACAGCCACAAAGCAAGGTCGGCGGTCTCGACGCGCTCCAGCACGCGGTCGACGCCGATCCGTTCGATTTCATCGGCCGCATCTCGCAGCCCCGCCGTGTCGACGAAGGTGACGGGAAGGCCATCAAGATCGAGATGCGCCTCGATCATGTCCCGCGTCGTGCCCGGCGTGGCGGAGACGATTGCAAGGTCGCGGCGGGCGAGGGCGTTGAGCAGGGTCGATTTGCCAGCGTTCGGCCGCCCGAGAATCATGACCAGAAAGCCATCTCGCATCCGCTCGGCGGCCGGCGCGCGTTCAAGGGCGGCGAGCATCTCCGCATGGGGGACGTCGAGAATTGCCGCGAGACGTGCGATGTCGACGCCCGAGACATCCGCCTCGTCGCTGAAATCCAGCTCCGCCTCCACTAATGCGAGCGCCTCGATAAAAGACGTCCGCCACCCCTCGACCTTCCGCCGCAAAGCGCCGCCCGCGATTCGCAAGGCCTGGCGCCGCTGCGCCTCGGTCTGGGCGTCGATGAGATCGGCCAGCGCTTCGGCCTGGGAAAGATCGAGTTTGCCATTGGCGAAGCCCCGCCGGGCGAATTCGCCGGGCTCGGCTGGGCGTAGGCCGGGGCGCCGCGAGAGGGCCGCGAGCACGCCGTCGATGACCGCGCCGCCGCCATGGATCTGGAATTCGGCGTAATCCTCTCCCGTCGCCGAATGCGGACCGGGAAAATAGATCGCCAAGCCCTGATCCAGGGGCTCGCCCTTATCCGGGTCGCGCAGGGTGACGAAGGCGGCGCGACGCGGCTCGGGAAGCCCGCCGGCGAAAGCGCTTAGCGTTTCGCAGACGCCAGGCCCCGAGAGCCGGATCACCGCGATGGCGGCGCGGCCTGCGCCAGTGCCGAGGGCGAATATGGTTTCCATCTCAGTCGGCCTGCGTCTCTTGACGACGTCCGCCCGGCGGTTCGGCGCCGCCGCCGAGAAGCCGCTTGCGATAAAGACGCCGGAAGGCGAGGGTAGGGGCGTCGGTCCGAACTGAAACTTCCTCACCCGCCGGCGGAAGCTCGCTCCCGGCGTCGCGAAGGAGGACAACCCTCCCCCCGGCGATTCGCGGGCCGGGAGTTTTGCCGCGTCGGAGATCGCGCGAAAGCGCGACCATCGTCCGGACATTGGCGAAATTTGAAAACATGCCGCACCGTGGGTTAGGCGAAGACCTTGGGGACATCAGCGTGGTAGCGCAAGCCATATGCCGTCGTCTCGGCGCTCGGGACGCCGCACTTTATCAGGCGCTGCGCATGGAGGGCTTTCGCCGCGAAACCCGCGCTTTTCGCTTTGCGCCAGAGGATGAAGCCGCCATGCCGAACGATGAAGCGGCGGCGCGTCTTGAGCGCGATTATGTGGTCGGCGCCTATGACGAAAACAGGCTGATCGGCATTGGCGGCCTGTCTTGCTTCACAGGCGCGAAGACGGGACACAGGGCGCTGCTTTACGGCATGTATGTCGACGCCGATTATCGAGGAGCGGGAGCGGCCGACGCGATCATGCGCGCGCTGCTCGACGAGGCGCGCGCGCGGGTCGAAATCGTCGTGCTCACCGTCGTTTCGGAAAACGCCCGCGCCCTGCGCTTTTACACGCGCTGGGGATTCCGCCCCTATGGCGTCGACAAATGCGCGGCGAAGATCGCGGAAGGGAATTATCTCGATGAAACGCTGATGGCGCTCGATCTGCGAGCAATGTAGGGCGCGTCCGTCATCGGACCCGATTATGCGAATCCAGCCTCTCCCGCGAGCGGGAGAGGTGCCACTTCTTACGTATTCATCGAATCGAAGAAAGCCTGATTGCCCTTCGTCTCGCGCAGCTTGCCGAGCAGGAACTCGATCGCGTCGACCGTGCCCATCGGGTTGAGGATGCGGCGCAGGACATACATCTTCTTGAGGATGTCCGGGGCGACGAGCAGGTCCTCCTTGCGGGTGCCGGAGCGCGTGATGTCGATCGACGGGAAGACGCGCTTGTCGGAGACCTTGCGGTCGAGAATGATCTCGCTGTTGCCGGTGCCCTTGAACTCTTCGAAGATGACTTCGTCCATGCGCGAGCCGGTGTCGATCAGCGCCGTGGCGATGATGGTCAACGAACCGCCTTCCTCGATATTGCGCGCGGCGCCGAAGAAGCGCTTCGGACGCTGAAGCGCATTGGCGTCGACGCCACCCGTGAGCACCTTGCCGGAAGACGGCACCACGGTGTTATAGGCGCGGCCCAGACGCGTGATCGAGTCGAGCAGGATCACCACGTCGCGGCGATGCTCAACAAGGCGCTTAGCTTTCTCGATCACCATTTCGGCGACCTGAACGTGACGCACGGCCGGTTCGTCGAAGGTCGAGGACACGACTTCGCCGCGCACCGAGCGCTGCATGTCGGTCACTTCCTCCGGGCGCTCGTCGATGAGCAGCACGATCAGATAGCACTCGGGATGATTGGTCGTGATCGACTGCGCGATATTCTGCAGGAGAACCGTCTTACCCGTGCGCGGCGGAGCGACGACCAGCGCGCGCTGGCCCTTGCCGATCGGCGCCACGAGATCGATCACGCGCGACGAGAGATCCTTTTTGGTCGGATCCTCGATCTCGAGCTTCAACCGCTCATCGGGATAAAGCGGGGTGAGGTTGTCGAAGGGCACCTTGTGGCGCACCTTCTCCGGATCCTCGAAATTGATGGTGTTGACCTTCAGAAGCGCGAAATAGCGTTCGCCTTCCTTCGGGCTGCGAATGATGCCTTCGACCGTATCGCCGGTGCGCAGGCCGAATTTGCGAATCTGGGAAGGCGACACATAAATGTCGTCGGGACCGGCCAGATAATTGGCGTCGGGCGAACGCAGGAAGCCGAAACCGTCCTGTAGCACCTCGACCACGCCCTCGCCGACGATCTCGACGTCGCGGGCGGCGAATTGTTTGAGAATGGCGAAGAGAAGCTCCTGCTTGCGAAGAAGCGAAGCGTTCTCGACTTCATGCTCCTCGGCGAAGGTGAGCAATTCGGCGGCGGACTTGGCTTTCAAGTCCGACAGTTTGATTTCCCGCATGGGGAGTTCCTTGGCCGTAAGTTCCAAAGTTCTTTGACTTTTCGTGAGGAAAGGGCAGGTCGGAAAGGACCGGGAGTCCCGTGGTCGCCGGGAGGAAAATACCGGCGGGTCGCGTTGCGACAGACTGCCTTTTTGAGGTGAGCTGATTGTCTCTAAAACGTTCTTTACCGAAAAGCAAGACCCGCCGATTCGTCGCGGTTTAGAACGGCTTAACGATCACCAGCGCGACGATCGCCATCATCAGTAAAGTCGGGACCTCGTTGAGGTAGCGATAAAAGACATGCGGCCGGCTATTGGCGTCGGCGGCGAAGCGCTTCACGAGAATCGCGTCGTAATGATGCGCCGCGGTCATGGCGACGACGAGGGCGAGCTTCGCGTGAAACCAGGCCTCGCGCCAATGATCTCCGGCGGTTGCAAGATAGAGGCCGGTCGCCCAGGAGACCATCATCGCCGGGCGCATGATGATGCGCAGCAGCTTCTCCTCCATGACCTTGAAAGTCTCGGATTGCGGCCCCGGTCCCACTCGGGCGTGATAGACGAAAAGGCGCGGCAGATAGAAGAGCCCGGCCATCCAGGCGATGACGGCCATGACATGCAGCGCCTTGATCCAGAGATAAGGGTTCATGCGCGGCGCACTCTCGCGATCAGCCGCTCGACATTGTCGATCGGGGTCTGCGGGAGAATGCCGTGGCCGAGATTGAAGATATGCGGCCGGCCGGCGAAGGCCGCCAGAATCGCGTCCACTTCCCGGTCGAGCGCGTCGCCGCCCGCGATCAGCGCCAACGGATCGAGATTGCCTTGCAGGCAGACACTGGACGCCGTCTCGGCGACCGCCCATTTCGCGTCGAGCGCCGTATCGAGGCCGTAGCCGTCGGCGCCAAGACGCCGCGTCAGTCCTGGAAGCTGCGCGTCGGCGCCGCGCACAAAGGCGATGACGGGCGTTCCTGGCCGCTTCTCCTTGAGAGCCGCCACCATTCGCGTGATCGGCGCCGCGCACCAGCTTTCGAATTCATTCGCCGGCAGCACGCCGGCCCAGGAGTCGAAGATCTGCACCGTCTCGACCCCAGCGTCGATCTGTCGGATGAGATAGTCGACCGACGCCTCGACCAGCCGGTCGATGAGCTTCTGGAAGGCGTCGCGATGGCGGAAGGCGAAGAGCCGCGCCGGAGCCTGATCCGGCGTGCCCTTGCCCGCGATCATATAGCTCGCCACCGTCCAGGGGGCGCCGCAAAAGCCGATAAAGGCGACGTCCGAAGGAAGCGCCGACTTCACCCGGTCGATCGTCTCGAAGACCGGAGAGAGCTTCTCCGCGTCGAAAACCCCGAGCCTGTCGACGCCCTCCGGCGTCTCGATCGGATCGAGGCGCGGACCTTCGCCGGTTTCGAAGGAGACCGTCTGCCCCATCGCGTCGGGAATGACGAGTATGTCGGAGAAAAGGATCGCCGCGTCGAAATGGAAGCGGCGAACCGGCTGCAGCGTGACTTCGGCCGCCATGGACGGCGTGTAGCAAAAATCGAGAAAGCTCCTCGCCTTGGACCTGAGCTCCCGATATTCCGGCAGATAGCGGCCCGCCTGGCGCATGAGCCACATGGGGGGGACGTCATGGGCCTTGCCGCGCAAGGCCGAAATCAGGCGTTTCTCTTCCGACAATTTTCTTTCCCTGCTTCGCCGTTCCAAGGCCCTGCAAAAGGAGTTAGCCTGAAAGCCCCAAAAATAAAAATTCATTTAAAAGAGATTGATTTACTTTTTATTAACCTTTGCGGCGCGGTCATTAACGTTTCGTTAAGAATTCGCCCACAGCCAAACCGAATCCTGACGGATTCGTCCCGCTATTTCTCCAAAAGCGGTAAAACTGATGAAAATGACGTATTTTCAAATCATTGCGTCGAAGCCTCGTTGTGGAGAATCGAGCCTATGGCTGTTTATGAGTCTTGCGTCGCGAATTCACTGCTTCGTTCCCGACAGCCACATCCCTGTTGATGGAAAGGCGAGGATATGCCCAGCTATCGACAGGGACGCCGCCGGGGTCCCATAACTTTCCCCGCTTTTCCTCGTTGTTCCCCGAGCCTGTGGATGCGCGCGTGAGCGAAAATCGGTCCTCCCTTTTCTGGCGAGTCGGGGCGCCGTTGATTCTCGCCTCGAAAAGCGCCGGGCGCCGGCAGGTGCTGGCGCAGGCGGGGCTGCCCTTCGAATCGCGTCCCGCCGGCATTGACGAGCGGGCGATCGAAGCTTCCCTTGGGTCCGCAGGCGCCGACGTCATCGCCGCCGCGCTGGCTCGCGCCAAGGCCGCCGCCATTTCCGCCGGCGCGCCCGGCCGTCTCACCCTCGGGGCGGATCAGGTCGCAAGCTGCGAAGGCCGCATCTTCGGCAAACCCGGGTCGATGCAGGAGGCGGCGGAATTGCTATGTTTTCTCTCTGGCCGGCGTCACAGGCTGCATTCGGCGATCGCGCTTTTTCGCGACGCGTCGCCGATTTTCGAGACCGTGGCGCATGCCGACCTCACCATGCGTCCCCTGAGCGAAGATTTCATCGCCGCTTATCTCCAGGCCATGGGCGAGACGGCTCTGACGAGCGCCGGCGCCTATCAGGTCGAGGGGCTGGGCGCGCAGCTCTTCTCGAGCGTCGAAGGCGATCACTGGACGATCATGGGCCTGCCCATCCTGCCTTTGCTCGATGCGCTCCGACGTGAGGGGGCGCTGATCTCGTGAGCGGCCAAATGATCCGCGTCGGCCTCACCGGCTCTATCGGCATGGGAAAATCGACGACCGCCGAAATGTTTCGCGAGGCCGGCGCGCCGGTTCTCGATTCCGACAGAATCGTCCACGATCTCTATCGCGGCGCGGCCGTCGCGCCGATCGAGGCGGCTTTTCCCGGCGTGACGGTGGACGGCGCGATCGATCGCGGCAGGCTGACTGAACGCGTGCTCGGAAATCCAGACGCGCTGAAGAGATTGGAAGACATCGTCCATCCGCTGGTCTGGGCGGCGCGCGACGCCTTTCTGAAGGAACAGGAGGAAAAGGGAACGCGCATCGTCGTCTATGACGTGCCGCTGCTCTTCGAGACCGGAGCCGACAGGACGGTGGACGCCATCGTCGTCGTCTCGGCGCCGGAAGATGTGCAAAAGGCGCGCGTTTTCGCGCGTCCAGGCATGACGCGGGAGAAATTCGAGGCCATTCTCGCCAAGCAGGTTCCCGACGCCGAAAAACGCGCCCGCGCCGATTTCGTCGTCCATACGGAAAAGGGGATCGAGGCGGCGCGCGAAGAGGTTCGGGCCATTCTCGATGAGCTGCGAAGAAGATGACGCGCGCCTGAGTCACGGCGCGCCGCCCAAAAGCGGTTGGAGACGGTTCGTCGATATCGTCGTCGATTTTCTGGACGGACTGGAATTTCTGGTCTGGGCGGCGCGTCTGGTCTGGTCTCCGATACGCTGGCTCTTTGGGCTGTTACGTCACGTGATCGATTGAGAGAACTATCGGAATGCGCGAAATTGTCTTCGATACGGAAACAACCGGCCTCGATCCGTCGAAGGGCGACCGCGTCGTCGAGATCGGCGCCGTCGAGATCTTGAATCTCATTCCCACCGGCCGCGTCTTTCACGTCTATATCGATCCCGAACGCGACATGCCGGAAGAGGCGTTCCGCGTTCACGGCCTCTCGCGCGAGTTTCTTTCGCAGCATAAGAAATTTCGCGAGATCGCGCGGGAGTTCGTCGATTTCATCGAGGATTCGCCGTTGGTCGCGCATAACGCCGAATTCGACGCGCGCTTCATCAACGCCGAATTCGCGATGCTCAGTTTTGCGCCTTTGGCGCCGGCGCGGATCATCGACACGCTCGCCATGGCGCGCCGGCTTCATCCCGGAAGCCCCGCTTCGCTCGATGCGCTCTGTCAGCGCTACGGCGTCGACCTCTCGCGCCGCGACAAGCACGGGGCGCTTCTCGACGCCGGGCTGCTCGCGGAAGTCTATGCGGAGTTGCGCGGCGGCCGTCAGGCGGCCTTGTCGCTCGCGCCGATCAGCGTCGCGCGCCGCGCCGCGACCGGCGATCTCATGCGCGCGCGGCCGGAGCCGCTGCCGAGCCGTCTAACGAAGGAGGAGGCGGACGCCCATCGCGCCTTTGTCGCGGCGTTGGGCAAAACGGTCCTCTGGGACAAATATCCGCCCGAATATCTTCCCGAAAAACAAGAAAGCGGAGAGCAACCGCCCTCCGCCGCTTGAGGCGCAAATTGTGAGATGGCGTCAGGCGTTCGCCGTTCCTGGTTGGCCGGCGGCTTCCGCCGCCTTCTGCTGGTAGAGCGCGACGAAGTCGATCGGATCGACATAGAGAGGCGGGAAGCCGCCGTCGCGCGTGGCGTCGGCAACGATCTGGCGCACGAAGGGGAAAAGCAGGCGCGGGCACTCGATCATGACGATCGGATGGATCTGCTCCTGCGGAATGTTGACGAGGCGGAAGACGCCGCCATATTCGAGCTCGAGCTTGAAGAGCAGGCCCGCGCCCTCGCCGGCGGCGGCGTCGAGCGTCAGCGACACTTCGAAATCGGTTGGCGCAAGCTGCTTGGCGTTGACGTTCACCTGAATGGAAATGTTCGGCGCCTTCTCCTGAGGTCCGAGCGAATTCGGCGCGTTCGGATTCTCGAAGGAGAAATCCTTCAAATATTGGACCAGCGCATTGAGGGCCGGAGCGCCGCCCTGATTGGCGTTGGCGCCGTTTCCATTCGTATCGGACATGTCGGGATCTCCAGCCGTGCCGCTTTGCGGTGAGAAGTCGCGCCCGCCTAACACGTCTCCCGATGCGGAACAAGGCTGCGGCAAGCGACGAAAAAGCGGCGACCGGTTTTTCGCGCGGCGCGAATTAAAGGAACTAACGGACCGTCGGCGACGCCCCGTCGGGCTTCTTGCGTTTGCGCTTCGGGCGGCCGCTCGGGGTCAGATGCTTCCATTCGCGGGGGTCAAGGTCGATCGTTTGCGGCCCCTCCGCCTTTTGCTCCGCCTCGCCGCGATTGCGGATGCGGTTCATCGCCGCCATGCGCACGGAAGGCGATTTCAGAGCCAGCCCCGCGACGTCGGAGGCGAAGCCGGGGAGAATCAGAAGGAAGGAGGCGAAGGCCTGCAGCGCGCCGTCCAGCATGGTCCCGTCAGGGCGCAGTTTCCCGCGCTCGCGCCAGACGCCCATCAGCCGCTTCACGTCGGAGAGGCCCAGCGCCGTGGTGCCGAGGCCGAGCAGGATCGCGACGAGAAGGCCCACGGATCTGAGGACGAAGGCGAAGGCCAGAATCTCCAGGGCGAGCCAAAGGCCGAGCGCGAGCCCGATAAGCTTCGTCCTGTCCGTCACGCCGTGAACTCCCGCGCCGCCTGCGCCACCTTTTAAGCTTGAACCCGGGCCGACTGCGGCGATCCGCGCGACCCTTGATTCGTGACATGTGAGCCGCGACATGGTAGCCCACAAGACCGAAATTCGGGAGAGATCAATGTCGCCGTCCGGCGAACCTTTCGACCCCTCGCTGGTCGTCTTCGCGGCGCTCGCCATCTTCGTCGTGTGGAAACTTCGCTCCGTCCTCGGCATGCGCGTCGATCGCGAAGAGGCGCCCCCGCCCCCGCAATTCCAGCCGCGCCGCGCGTCGCTCGGTCCCGCGCCGCTTCCGGGCGCGCCGCCCGCCGACGATCTGCCGCCCGTCCGCCATGAAGACCGCTGGGCCGGCGTTGCGGAAAAGAACGCCGCCGCCGCGGAAGGGCTCGACGCCATCGCCGCCGCCGATTCGCGTTTCGACGGCCATGCGTTTCTGGATGGCGCCCGCCGCGCCTATGAGATCATCGTCGGGGCGTTCGCCGCCGGGGACCGCGACACGTTGCGCCCGCTGCTCTCGAAAGACGTCTATGACGGATTCGCGCATGAAATCGCGCGCCGCGAAGCGGCGGGCGAGACCGTGGAGAGCGCGATCGTCGCAATCGACTCCGCTTTGGTCGAAGCCGCCCGCGCGGCGCCGCGCCTCAACGAGGTCACCGTGCGTTTCGCCGTGCGGCTCATGAATGTCCGGAAGGACAAATCCGGCGAGGTGATCGAGGGCGGAAACACAACTCCCGTCGAGGAGCTCTGGACCTTCGGGCGCGATCCGCGCGCCTCGGATCCGAACTGGAAGCTCACCGCCACCCGCGCCGCGTGACGCCGTGCGCGCCCCTTGGGACATCGAGCCGATTGCGTTCGAGGCGATCCCGGGTTTCGATTCCGACGATCTCGACGCCGCCTTTGCGGCGTTCAAACGTTCGGCGGCGCATCTCGCCGAGCTGAAGCCGGCGCAGCGCCCGGCCGCTTCGCCGCCCGCCGCGCTCATTTTGGCGGCTCGCGCGGCGCTCGGGGGCGACGTCGGCGGCGGCGCGTTTTTCCGCAGATGGTTTCGTCCCTGTCGCATCCCGGGCAAGGGCTTCGTGACCGCCTATTACGAGCCGGAGGTCGAGGCGCGGCTCGCGCCCGAGCCGGGTTTCGAAACGCCCGCGCTCTCGCGCCCGCCCGATTTGGTCACGCTCAACAGGACCCCGCTTCCGATCTTTGATCATGACGTCGTCACGAGTGCGCGCCGCCTGGCGGACGGAACGCTTGTTCCCTATCCGACGCGTCGCGAGATCGAGCTGGCGGGCGCGGCGACGGGCTCCGTCCCGCTCGTCTATGTGAGCGATCCCGTCGAGCTGTTCCTCATTCAGGTGCAGGGCTCCGCGCGGCTGCGTCTGCCGGACGGAACGACGCGCGCCCTCACCTATGACGGGCGCAATGGCTGGCCCTATACGTCGATCGGCCGGTTGATGATCGAGCGCGGGCTCGCGCCGGAAAGCGAGATGTCGCTGGAAAGATTGAAGGCGACGCTGCGAGAAATGGGCGTTGGCCCCAATCAGCCGGGCCGAAGGCTGATGCAGGAAAACCAATCTTATGTATTTTTCCGTCTGGACAATTCAGACGACCGGCGGCTCGGTCCCGTCGGGGGCGAGGGGGTCGGTTTGACGCCGCTTCGCTCCATCGCCGTCGACCGGTCGATCTGGAGTTACGGCCTGCCTTTCTGGATCGCGACCAGCGTCCCCTGGGAGGGGGAGGCGGAGACGAGGTTCGAGCGGCTGATGATCGCGCAGGACACGGGCTCGGCGATTTTGGACGCGGCGCGCGCCGATCTCTTTTTCGGGACCGGCGCGCAAGCGGGATCGCTCGCGGGTCGCGTGCGTCATCCGGCGGATTTCATCGTCTTCCTGCCAAGAGAGGGCGCCGCGCAGTGAGCGACGACCGGCGCCCCTATACACGCCGCCTCACCCATGCCGAGGCGGAGCTTTGGACCGTGGTCACGGCCAGCGTGCGCCCCTTCCGCGCCCGGCCCGCGCCGGTCGAGGAGCCGGCGGCGCCCGCGCATCAACCCGCTGAACCTTTGCGCGTAAAGTCGCCCGCGCCCGTTCCCCATCTCGACCGCCCGCCGCCGCCCAAGCCGCCGACGCCTCTCGTCGAGATCGACCATCGCACCCGCGTGAAGATCAAGCGCGGCCGTCTCGACGTCTCCGCCAAGCTCGATCTGCATGGCTTGCGGCAGGACGAAGCGCAGCGCGCTTTGAACGCATTTTTACGCCGGGCCCAGGCCGACGGCGCCAAGGTTGCGATTGTCGTCACCGGCAAGGGATTGTCGCGGGAGGAGGGCGGGATCTTGCGCCGCGTCGTGCCCATGTGGCTGCAGGCCCCGAATCTGCGGGACGTGGTCGTGGGCTTCGGCGAGGCCGCCCGCCATCACGGCGGCGAGGGCGCGCTCTATGTGCAGATCCGCCGGGCGGACCGGCGTCGGGGTTAGGCAAGGCTTTCGACGATCGCCCGCGCGCGCCTTTCTCGGCGAGCGGGGAAAGCGGCGGGCCATCATCGATGGTCGCTTACGACTCCACCGCTTGCGCCGTGATCTGCGGGGCCTGTTCCGGGCGCGCCAGGAAAGCGGCGGGGATGTTGGGGCGCCCCTCTTCGGTCAGATGTTGCGCAGAATGCGGCGGCGTCTTCCATTCGAAGGCGTCGAGGCGGCCGGTGACGGGCGAGAGCGGCAGCCAGCGCCGCGAGACCGTCCCGTCGGCGATCCACGCCGGATCGCGCGGGGCGCGCGAGCCGCGCGCCAGCCATTCCCGCACCGGCCCGCTCGGGCCGTGCTCGGCGTCCTCGATCTCCGCCATCAGCAGGCAGGTATGCGCCGTCGGATGCTGGCCGCTCGCGAGCAGCGGGGCGAGCGCTTCGCGCGCCTTGTCGAAGTCGCGCGCCGCGAGGGCCGCCTGCGCCACGATATGGCGGCTTTCCGGCGCGTTTGACGCCATCTTGGCGAGGCGCTCCATCCGCGCCACGCGTTGCGTATTGGTCTCCTCCGGCAGCGCCTGAAGATAGACTTCCGCGAGATCCGGATGCGGATCGGTGGTCCACACGGCTTCGATCAGCTTCAGCGCCTGCTTCTGGTCGCCATGGCGGATCAGCACGCGCGCGGCGGTCGTTGCGGCGGGCGTGAAGCCGGGGCGGCGCTTCAGGGCCTGGCGGGCGAGATGCAGCGCTTCATGCGGATGCTCGCGCTCTTTCTGAATAGCCATCGCGGTTTCGATGACGGCGCGCAGCTTTTGAGCGCTTGGCAGGTCGATCGCCTTGGAGCTGACGCTCTTCTCCAAGGCTTCGCGCGCCTTCTCCCACTCGCCCGAGGCGGCGAGATGCTCCAGCACGGCGGAGCCGGCCCAGGGCAGCGGCGCGATGTCATGGGCGGCGGCGGCGAAGTGATGCGCGGCTTCCGCGTCCTCGCGCCGCTTGGCCTCGATATGAAGACCGCGCAGGCCGAGGAGCTTTGTCTCCGGATTGAGCGTCATCTTGTGGAACGCCTTGGCGGCGCCCGTCTTGTCGCCGGCGAGCTGCGCCGCCTGCGCGACGAGCATCTGGGTCAGCGGCTCTTCGGGGATGAGCTTTTCGGCGAGCCCGGCCGCCTTGCGGGCCTTGGCGACGTCGCCCGCTCCGACCGCCGCGAGGCCATGCGAGATCACGTCGAGGCCCTTGGCCTTGCGCCTTTCGCGCGAGCCGCCGGTGATGCGCCCGGGCAGGCGGATGAGCGCCACGACGATCGCCCAGACCATGATGATTGCGGCGATGAGCAGCAGCAGACCGGCGACGGCGACCGGAATCGAAACCTCATACTGCTTGTCGGCGAATTCGAGCAGCAGCTTGCCGGGCTGCTCGATCAGCCATTCGATTCCATAGGCGGCGGCGGCGAGCGCGACGATGAAGAAGAACATGAAAAGCATGGTCGTTCCCGCTTACTTCTTGCCGAGCGCCGCGATGGCCCCGCGCAGCAATTCATCCGCCGCTTTCGCCGCTTCGGCGCACTGACGGAGCGTTTCGCCGAATTCTTTCGTCTCGGCCCGCGCTTCCTCAGGCAGGCTGTCGAAAATGCGTTCGGCTGCGGCGAAATCGCTCCGGCCGAGCGCCGCCTCGATACGGTCGAGCTTGCCGTCGAGGCTCTCCGGATTGGCCTGGCCGGCAGGCCGCACCTTCACGAGCTTGCTCGCGCCCTCGAGCAGATGGCCGGCGATGTCGCCGCTGTCATGCGGCGTTTCCGGATGGACGTCCTGCGTCCTGAGCTTCTTGGCGAGCGGCAGGAAGGCGTCGCGCAACTGCGCGCCTGTCGGGACGCCTTTTTCGGAGAGTTCGATCAGCGCCGGCGCCGGCGCGGGTTCCGCGTTGAGGCGCGAAAGGGCGGCGATCTCCTCGGCGAATGGACGGCCCGCTTCAAGTTCGCGCTGGAGCGCGAAGGCGACGACGACCGCCGCGCCGCCCGCGTCAGCCGCGGGAGGAGAAGGAGGGGGGGCCGGCTTTTCGACCGGCGCTTTCGCCACTTCGGTTTCCGGCGCGGCGCGCGTCTCGCTCTTTGGCGCGTCGAGTTTCCCGCGCAGCGTCTGCACTTCGTCGCTCAGCGCCTCGATGCGCCCTTCGAGCGCCGAAATCAGGTCGCGATCGGTGAAGCCGTCGGCGTCGAGGGCCTTGGCCGCGGGAGCGGGGACCGGCGGGGCGGCGACCGGAGCCGGCGGCGGAAGCGTTTGCGGCGCTTCCTGGGCGAGCTCCACCGGCTTGCGCGGGGGTTCGGGAATGTCGGCGCGTTTGGGCTGCGACGTCTCCGCGACCGAGGCGCCGGCCGGCGTTTCGGGCTCCTTCGCGGTTTCCGCGGGCGCAGGCGGCGGCGTTTCGGGCGCGGCTTCCGGGGCGGCGGTTTCGCCGGCCTGCGCCGCTTCGGTCTGCGGGGCGGGTCCCGATTCCGAGCCGGCGGCCGGCGGCAGCGGCGCCTTGTCGAGCAGCGTGCGGCGGCTTTGCGTCTTGGGCGCGGGTTTCGGTTCGCCGGTCAGATCTGCGACGAGACCCTGCGCCTTGTCCAGCGCGCCGCGCGCTTCGGCGATCCCCTCTTCCACATAATTGGCGGCGAGCCCGATGCGCGGATCGGCGTCGCGGAAGGTCAGGGCGCCATATCCGGCGGCCCCGGCGAGGATCGCCAGCGTCGCGGCGGAGAGGAAGAGCTTGGAGAGAAAGCCGCCCTTGCGTTTTTTCGGCGTGTCGGGCCTGGCCGGCGGCGTCGCTGGCGACCCCTTATCCGCGGGGCTTTCGACTTTGGAGGCTTTGTCGGTCTTCTCGGTATCAGGCGCCGCCATGCTCACCGTCCTCGTTTTTTCGCCCTACGGATCGGCAGATATAAAGTAGGCGGCCTGCCCGCGAAACAGGCTTTCGTCGCCTCAAGGCGCGGCGGTCAGCCGGCCGCTTCGACCAAAGCGAGCGTGCGGCGCGCAATGTCGAGATGCAGGCGCTCGACCATCTGGCCGTCGATCTGGACGACGCCCTTTTCGGCGTTTTCCGGATCGTCGAAAATGGCGATGATGCGGCGCGCGAAGTCGACCTCTTCCGCGCTCGGCGCGAAGATTCCGTTGACCGGCGCGATCTGGTTCGGGTGG
Organism: Methylocystis parvus OBBP; assembly: GCF_027571405.1. Lineage (GTDB taxonomy): Bacteria > Pseudomonadota > Alphaproteobacteria > Rhizobiales > Beijerinckiaceae > Methylocystis > Methylocystis parva. Next base: position 2,798,900 of record NZ_CP092968.1, on the reverse strand, counting down.
ATCAGCATCTTGCCGTCGAAGCCCATGTCGCGGCCCTGTTCGGCTTCGCGCCGCAAGCCCGCCTCGTCGTTGAAGTCGTTATAAATGCCGTCGATGATCTCGATATTGTGAACGCGCGCCGCGAGCACGCCGGCGGAGAGCCAGGAGAGCAGCGCCGGGCGGCCGGGAGTGAGGCGCGCGCGGGTCGATTTGGCGATGTCGTTGGGCCCGAGGACCAGCACTTCGAGGCGCGCCGCCGGATCGTCCGCGGCGCTCGCGATTTTTTCGATGTCGAAAATGGCGCGCGGCGTCTCGATCATGGCCCAGAGCCTGGTCCTGAAGGGCGCGCCGGCGGCCACGATGTCGGCCGCGGCTTTCAGAATGTCGTCGCGGGAATTGACCTTGGGAATGACGATGGCGTCGGGGCCCGTCGGCGCGATCGCGGCGATGTCGGGCTTGTACCATTCGGAGCCGCGGGCGTTGACGCGCACCACGATCTGCCGCGCCCCATAACCGCCGCCCAGGATCGCCGCGGCGACCTGCTGGCGCGCCGTCGCCTTGGCCGCCTCGGCGACGCCGTCTTCGAGCTCGAACATCAAAACGTCCGCGGCGAGGCTCTTGCCTTTTTCCAGGGCGCGGGCGTTGGAGCCCGGCATGGCCAGGACGCTGCGCTTGAGTTTCGATATCATTTTCTGGCTCGCTCGTCGGTGGGGTCGATCTTCCTCTTGCCGCGAGCGTTGTCCTACACAATAAGAAGCGTCTCCGCCATCGGGCGTTAGCGCGAATGTAGCGGCCCCCGCCGTCTCTCAGCCGGAAACGAATTCATGGCAGCCGATAGCAACCCCAACCCCGGGGGCGGCCTCCCGCCTCACCTCGTCGAAGGCTATGAAGTCTTTCTCGGCGGCCGTTTCCGCGCCGAGCAGGAGCGCTTCCGGATGCTCGCCATCAAAGGCCAGAAACCCACCACGATGGTGATCAGCTGCTGCGATTCGCGCGTGACGCCGGAGGCGATCTTCGACGCCGGGCCGGGCGAACTCTTCGTCCTGCGCAACGTCGCCGCGCTCGTTCCGCCTTACGAACCCGACGATCATTTTCACGGCGCCTCCGCCGCGCTGGAATACGCCATCATGGCGCTCGAGGTGCAGCACGTCCTGGTGCTCGGCCACGGCAAATGCGGCGGCGTGAAAGCCTTTGCGCAAATTTCGGTCGATCCGGAGACGCCCCGGCTCAGTCACTCCGACTTCATCGGCGACTGGATCAAGATGCTGGCGCCCGCCGTCGAGCGGCTCGGACGCACGCCCGATCCCGAGGATGAAAACGATCTGCAGAAGCTCGAATTCGAGACGATCAAGCAGACGCTGATCCATCTGCGCAGCTTTCCGATGGTGCAGATTCTCGAGCGCCGCGGCTATCTGCATCTCCACGGCGCCTATTTCGGCGTGACGGACGGCAGGCTTCTCGCACTCGATGAGGAATCCGGCGAGTTTCGTCCCGTCGCCGAGAACGCCCATGCGGCCGCCTTGCTGGAGGCGCGGTTTTGACGCCGCAACCGGCCGCCTCGGCGCGCGACATTCCGACGATCTCCGGCCTGCACGAACTCACAGGCCGCTATGACGCGATCCTCTGCGACGTCTGGGGCGTGCTCATCGACGGCAAGAAGCATTTTCCGCGCGCGGCGGACGCCTTACGTCGATTCCGGGCGCAGGGCGGCCGGGTCGTGCTGATCACCAACGCCTCGCGTCCCGACGCCGAGGTGCGCCGTCAGCTTTTGGGCCTCGGCCTTCCGGCGGCGGCGTTCGACGACCTCGTCTCCGCGGGCGAACTGACCTGCCGGGAGATCGTCGCCCGAAACGGACAGGCCTGTTATCATCTCGGTCCGGCGCGCGACGACGGGCTTTTCGAGGAAGCCGGCCGCCGCATCGGCGCACCGGTCAGGAAGGTCGGGCCCGACGAAGCCGATTATGTCGTCTGCACCGGACTTTTCGCGGAGCGCGAGGAAATCCCGCAGGATTATGATGCGCGTCTCGCCGCCTTGAAGGCGCGCGGCCTCGTTATGCTTTGCGCCAATCCGGACATCGTCGTGGCGATCGGCGACGACGTCGTCTATTGCGCCGGGGCGCTCGCCGAGCGCTACGCCGCGATGGGCGGCGACGTCTTGATGTACGGCAAACCTTTTGCGCCAATTTACGACGCGGCGCGCGCGCGCCTCGCGGCGCTGCCGGGCGGGGCCGTCCCCGACGCGCGCATCGTCGCGATCGGCGACGGCGCCTTCACGGATCTCGCCGGCGCCGGACGCGCCGGGCTCGACTGCGTCTTCGTCACCGACGGCGTGCATGTCGAGGAGCTGCGTCCTGGCGGCGACGGCGTCGATTGCGCCGCGCTCGAACGCCTCGCCTTAGCGGCGCAAGCGCGTCCAATGGCTTTGGCGCGCGAAGTTTTCTGGTAAAAGGAGGGAAGCGGGCGCTTCGCCCTTCCCCTAGACCATCCGGTGACTCCATGTCGACGCCGTTCAAAATCTATTATTTCGAAGACTTGAGCGTCGGCATGCGCGAGACGCTGATGAAGGCCGTCATGGACGACGACGTCATCGCCTTCGCGGATCTTTCCGGCGACCGCAATCCGATTCATCTTTCCGATCACTTCGCGTCCAAGACGCGCTTCGGCGAACGCATCGTCCATGGCCTCTACACCGCCTCGCTGATCTCGACTGTGATCGGGATGTATCTGCCGGGCCCGGGCGCGGTCTATCTGTCGCAGACCCTGAATTTCAAGGCGCCCGTCAAGATCGGCGACGTCATCACCGTCGTCGTGGAAGTGATCGAACTCGTCGAGAAGGGCCGCCGCGCCAAGCTGCATTGCGAATGTCTCGTCGACGGCAAGGTGGTGCTCGACGGCGAAGCGACCGTGATGGTGCCTTCGCGCGAACAGGCGACCCGCTCGGCCCCGCCTGCTGAGAAGCCCGCGACGGCGTGATCGGCGACGGCGACTTTGAGAAAATCAAAAACAAGAATGCTGCTAATTCAGCAATCGCCGCCACAGCGCTGCACGCTATGGAATTGCTGTTCCTTTTAGAAGGAAGGCTGATGGGTCATCAGACGAAGGAATTGAGGATTTTTCAGAATCATCTGAAGGCTTCCCTTATGCTCTTCAATCACGCCTTGTGCGCATACTCGCCTGCCTTCTAAAGCTGACAAATTTCCAAACCGAGCTTCATAGGCCGCCAGATCATTCTGCCAAACTACCAGAGCAAGGGTTTGGTCCGGATACGGGCGATCTAGATTGATGTAGGTGATCTCAGGATGGGCGCTCACCTGCGCCACTCTCCCGCATGCAAGGACGCTTTCGCTCACATGAAAGGGAGCCTTCAGAGCTTCAATGCTTTCTGCGGCGGATACGACCTGAACAGCCAGATTTTGGCGTGGACCATTTTGCAAAACAAAATAACCCAGAGCGCCCATAGCAAACACAACGGTCGAAGCCGCCCGCCATGCTGATCGCTTGGGAGGCGGAGATTGTACTATCGCTACGGCTGGTTGTGGCGATGGCGTTGGCGAGGACAAGGGAGCTGAAGGCCGAACTGGTTTTGGAGAAGCCGTTTCCGGTGGAATTGATTTTGGTGGTTCTGGTTCTAATGGCGTAGGTTCTGATGGCGGCACAAATGGTTTAATAATAATTCTTTGTTGTTCGTCCTTCTTGTTTTTGGCGGCTCTTTGGCTCGCCAATTTATCCGAAATCTCGTGAATTATCTCATTTGGATTATTAAGCATTCTCCAATTAGAATAACGGAGCAATGTTCCGAACTTTTCTAATAATGCGTTTTGACGTTCAAGAAAATCATTCCAATCGATATGTCGATTGGCGCTATCTGTATACCTATCTCTGTTTGTGCCATCGAGTTCAATAGGTAATAAATATCCTTTTGACGGATTGGCAATCATAAAATCAACCCGTCTTGATTTTCCTTTTTTGTCAGAAAATGGATATTGTGGCGTAACATCGGATGGAGCTAATTCGGAAATCTGAGATAGTACTGAATCTACGAACCGTTCTTCATAGTTTATGACTTCACCCCTGCTCGTTGTGCAAACAATCTTATCTTTATGAATTTGTTTCCATTGCTCCCAATCTTTTATTGAATTATTAACCGTATTCAACACAGAACTTAAGTTAACGCGAACAGTAGCCATTTTCTGCCTCCGTTGAGGCCATATATATCAATTTTTTTCTTAAAAAATATTTAGGAACCAATAGCGCAGATAAATTTAAGAAGCTATGTAGCTTATTTCAATTTAATTCTAATATTTGATATACATTCAAGCTTTAGGATTCGCCATCTATTTTAAATCTCAGAGCAGTAATGTCATGAAATTATTTCATACCGACTGCTCCCGAGGCTCCACAACGCAGACAATCCGGATATTCGTAACCAAAACCAGGCTCGGAACGCCGTTTTGGCGGGAACGCGCGAATAGGCCTCCGGCTCTCACGGCGCCATGACCGCCGGGCGCGTCGTCGGCGCCGAGACGGGACGTCGACAATTTGCTCCCCTTGCGCTTCCCTCCGCCGCGCGGCAGTTTGGCCCGCCTAGCGCCGCCTGACGGATCCCACCTTGAGCCAGAATTTCCTCGTCGTCCGCGATCCCGTCTCTCCCCCCGCCGGGCTTGAAGGAGCCGTCGCCGCCATCGGCAATTTCGACGGGCTGCATCGCGGCCATCGCGGCGTGATCGCGCGCGCCCAGGCTCTGGCGACAAAGCTCGGCAGACCCTGCGTGCTGCTCACCTTCGAGCCGCATCCCGCCGACGTCTTCGCGGGCAAGCCCGTCATCTTCCGCCTCACGCCGCCCGACGCCAAGGCGGCGCAGGCGGCGCGCCTCGGGCTTGACGGCATGATCGTCCTGACTTTCAACCGCGATCTCGCCGCCTGCCCGGCCGAGCGTTTCGTGCGGGACATTCTCGTGACGCGCCTCGGGCTCTCGGCGATCGTCGCGGGCTACGATTTCCGCTTCGGCGCGGGCCGCAAGGGCGACGCGGCTTTTCTGGCGTCGGAAGGGGCGCGTCTCGGCGTCTCGGTGGAGATCGTCGACCGCATCACAAAGGACGAGGAGGGAAGCCTGGAGGCCGTCTCCTCCACCGCGACGCGCGAAGCGCTGGAGAAAGGCGACGTCGAACTCGCCCGCCATCTGCTGGGCCACCCTTATTTCGTGCGCGGGGTGGTGCGCCCCGGCGACAAGCGCGGACGCCATCTCGGCTTTCCCACGGCCAATATCGCGCTCGATCCCTCGAACCGCCTGCGGCATGGCGTTTATGCGGCGACGCTGGAGGCCGACGGCGTCGTGCGCGAAGGCGCCGCCAGTTTCGGCCGGCGTCCGACTTTCGACAACGGCCCTCCGCTGCTCGAGGTCTTCGTCTTCGATTTTTCGGGCGACCTCTATGGCAAGGCGGTCGAAGTCGCCTTTTTCGGCTTCGTCCGCGGCGAAGCCAAATTTGAGAGCGTCGACGCGCTCATCGCGCAGATGGAGGATGATTGCCTGAAAGCGCGCGACATCCTTCAGCGCCGCTGACCCTGCAAAATTAAACATTCTCCGCGCCGCTTGGCGGCCGGGCGGCCGGCCCTAGCCTTCTAGGCCTGTTCCTCAGCCCGGAGGATGGCCATGAGCGGCTCATCGCGTCTTCTAGCAGCCTGTCTTTTCGTTTCCCTGTGCTTTCCCCTGGCGGCCGAGGCCCAGCCCAAACGCGTGGTGATCTATGGCGACAGTCTCGCCTCCGGCTTCAATCTTCCCGAAGGAACGGATTTCGCCTGGGCGCTGCGCAAGCAGCTCTATCGGCGCGGCCGCGGCGACACGCTGGTCATGAACACCTCGCGCGCGGGCGATACGACCGGCGTCGGCGTGGATCGTCTCCCGCTCGCCTTCAGCGGCGGCGCCGATCTCGTCATCGTCGAACTCGGCGGCAACGACATGCTGGGCGGCGAGGATCCGCGCGTCGTTTACCGAAATCTTGATACGATCGTGCGCCAGAGCAAGGCGCAGGGGGCGCGGGTGATCGTCGCCGGCATGGTCTCGACGCCCAAGCGCGACCCGACCTATAAACCCCGTTTCGACGCCGTCTATCCCGCTCTCGCGGCGCGCCAGCGCGTGGCGCTCTACCCCTTCTTCCTCGACGGCGCCTTCGGCGATCGGCGTTACATGCAGAGCGACGGCGAGCATCCGAACGCCGCCGGCTCCGATCTCATCGCCGCGAAGATAGCGCCGATGGTCGAGCGCGAGCTGAGGGCGCTGGACAGGCGGGACAATATGCGCGGCATGCGCGGCTTCTACGCGCGCGCGCCGCGTTATTGAAGCCGGGCGCGCCAGCGCCTATCTTCGCCTTTCGAAAGGGACGCGACATGAGCGACGAACCCAGAGGCGAAGTTGAGATCATTCCGCCGGGCGAAGAGCCCCGGCGGAGCCATGAAGACGGTTTCGCGAGTTCGCGCATCTGGATTTCGTCGGGCTCCGGCGACGTCAAATTCGTCAGGCTCGGACCGTTGCAGAGCATGATGCTGGGCGTCGGGCTGTTGCTCTTCATCGGGCTGTGCCTCTTCTTTCTGTCCGGCCTGCTGCTGATCCTCGTGCCGGCGGTCGCGCTGATCGGCGCGGCGGCGTGGGTCGCCAATGCGCTCGGCTTTGGCCCTTTCCGGCGCCTGCGCTGAGCGCCGAAGGGCGCGTCTCATGAGCAAAAGCCTGACGGCCGGCGCCCTCGCCTTCCTCTTTTTCGCGCCGCTCCCGGCCGGCGCGGAATGCGCTTTCTCGCCGAACGGGAGCGCCTCGGCGACGACCTTCGCGCCGGGAAATCAAGCCCTCTTCCTCGCCGGCGAATATCGCGGAAAGGGCTCGGGCCCTTACGCCGAAATCTCGGTGGACGACAAGGCGTCGGCGGACAATGTGTTCGCCCTGTCCGCGCTCCGCATCGATCACAGCGTCAATAAGGGCGCCGGGGCCGGCAATAGAACCGCCTTGTTGCCGATCCTCAATTTCAATCACGCCCTCCCCGGATCGGACGACGACAAGAAGTTCTACTCCGCCGCCTTTCCCCAGACCTATGTCTACGCGCCGGACGGCGGCGACGCGGAAAGGAGGCGCGGAAATTTCTATGGCTTGAACGCTCTGACGCAGGCCTTCGCCGGGGCCACGAATCTCGTCGGCGTTTCGGGCGGCGAGTTCGACGTGTCGCTGAACGCCGGGGCGAGCGCCGATTACAAGTCGATCCTCACCCTCATCAGCGTCAATAGCGACGCGGTTCAGGGCGTCCTTTTCGACGCCATGCTCGCTTTGTCCAGGGACAATACGACGAAGACGGGCTGGCGTCGCGGAATCGCCTTCGGCCGTCCGGACAGCACATGGCCGATCGATCCCGCGGGCGACTTGATCGGGGCCTCGCCGCCGGGAACCGGTCCCGCCGTCGCCGCCAACGGCGTCGATTTCTCCTCCGTGCGCTTCTCCCAATGCGCCTTCAAATCGCAGGGCTTTTGCGTTTCGCCGAACGGCGCGGTCGCCGCCAGCGGCTTCTCCGCCGGTTCCGCCCAAGGATTGACGACGACGGTCGAGGTCCCCTGCGGCGTGCTGACCTTCACCAACGGGCTTCTCACCAGCAAGGGAGCCTGCCCCTGACGCCGCCAAAGTTGACAGCGAAGTTTCCGCTTTCCGGCGACGCCCCTGCTTGGTATTGAAGAGGCATGCCGTCTTTGCGCCGCATTCGAATTACCGGCCCGGCCCACGCTTGAGCTTCTGCTCGCGGGGTTCCGGGTTTTCCGCGCATTGGCGCTTCCCCACCAAATCCTTTATGTCACGCGGAACTTGCCGGCCGTCCCGGCGCCGCCCGACCCGGTTGTCCAAGACCCATGAACGACGAAACGCCCAAAGGGCCCGATTATTCCAAGAGCCTCTATCTGCCGGAGACCGATTTTCCGATGCGCGCGGGCCTGCCCCAGCGCGAGCCGGAATTTCTGAAGCGCTGGGCCGAAATCGGCCTCAATGAGAAGATGCGCGAGGCCGCCAAAGGCCGGCCGAAATTCACGCTGCATGACGGGCCGCCCTACGCCAACGGCAATATCCATATCGGCCATGCGCTGAACAAGATCCTTAAGGACGTCGTCACGCGCAGCCAGCGCATGACCGGCAAGGACTGCGTCTATGTGCCGGGCTGGGATTGCCATGGCCTGCCGATCGAATGGAAGATCGAGGAGGAAAATTACCGCGCCAAGGGCAGGAAGAAGCCGGATTTTGCGCAGCCCGACGAAATGATCGCCTTCCGCCGCGAATGCCGCGCCTATGCGGAGAACTGGCTCTCCATCCAGCGCGAGGAGTTCAAGCGGCTGGGCGTCGCCGGCGAATGGGATCATCCTTACGCGACCATGGCTTATCCGGCCGAAGCGATCATCGCCCGCGAGATCATGAAATTCGCCGAAAACGGCCTGCTCTATCGCGGCTCCAAACCGGTGATGTGGTCGGTCGTGGAGAAGACGGCGCTGGCGGAAGCCGAAGTCGAATATGAGGACCACACGTCAGATACGGTGTGGGTCGCCTTCCCGATCCCGCGCGGCGCGGAAGAGGACCTCTCCGACGCCCGCGTGGTGATCTGGACCACGACGCCCTGGACGCTGCCGGGCAATCGCGCGATCAGCTTCTCGTCGAAGATTTCCTACGGCCTCTATCGCGTGACGCAGGCGCCCGACAAGAATTGGGCCTTTCCCGGCGCGAAATTCATCCTCGCCGACAAGCTCGCGAGCGACGTGTTCAAAGCCGCGAAGGTGGATGGCTTCGAGCGGCTGCGCGACGTCTCCGCGGACGAGTTGAAAGACCTCGTCTGCGCCCATCCGCTGGCGCATCTGCGCTATGTCTTCGACGTGCCGCTTTTCGACGGCGATCATGTCACTGACGACGCCGGCACCGGCTTCGTGCATACGGCGCCGGGCCATGGCCGCGAGGATTTCGACATCTGGATGGTGAATGGCCGCCGTCTCGCGGAATCGGGCATCGACGCCCGCATTCCCTATACGGTCGATGAAGACGGCTTCTACACCAAGGACGCGCCGGGTTTCGACGGCAGGCGCGTGCTTACCGAGAAGGGCGAGAAGGGCGACGCCAATGAAGCGGTGATCGCCGAGCTGATCAAGGCCGGCAATCTCATCGCGCGCGGAAGGCTGAAGCATCAATATCCGCATTCGTGGCGCTCGAAGAAGCCGGTGATCTTCCGCAACACGCCGCAATGGTTCATCGCGATGGACAAGCCGTTCGGCGCGGCGCCCTACCTCCCCCTTGCGGGGAGGTCGGCGGTCGAAGACCGCCGGGTGGGGGGCGGCGCCGGCGAACCCCACCCCGAAGCGCTTCGCGCTTCGACCCTCCCCGTAAAGGGGAGGGATGAGGCGGCCGCACGAGCGGGAGCGAACAATCCCACCCTCCGCGACATCGCACTGGAAGAAATCTCCCGCACGCAATGGACGCCGGCGGCCGGCGAGAACCGTATTCGGGGCATGATCGCCAATCGCCCGGACTGGGTCGTTTCGCGCCAGCGCGCCTGGGGCGTGCCGATCGCCGTTTTCGTCAGGAAGGGCACGCATGAAATCCTCGTCGACGCGCGCGTGAACGCTCGCATTGTCGAGGCCTTCGAGAAGGAAGGCGCGGACGCTTGGTACGAGACGCGCGCGGCCGAGCGCTTCCTCGCGCCCGAATATGCTCCGAACGATTACGAGAAAGTCGCCGACGTTCTCGACGTCTGGTTCGACTCCGGCTCCACACACGCCTTCGTTCTCGACGATCCGAAGAACTTCCCCGCGCTCGCCGGCATCCATCGCAAGCGCGACGGCGGCGAGGACGAGGTGATGTATCTCGAAGGTTCAGACCAGCATCGCGGCTGGTTTCACTCATCGCTTCTCGAAAGCTGCGGCGCGCGCGGCCGCGCGCCCTATGACGCCGTGCTGACGCATGGCTTCGTGCTCGACGAGAAGGGCCGCAAAATGTCGAAGTCGCTCGGCAATGTCGTCGCGCCGCAAAAGGTGATCGCGGATTCCGGCGCCGACATTCTGCGTCTGTGGGTCGCGGCGTCCGACTATGCCGACGATCTGCGCGTCGGGCCCGAGATCCTGAAGACCTTCGTCGATCTCTATCGCAAATTGCGCAACACGCTGCGCTGGATGATCGGAGCGCTTGCGCATTACGGCTCGGATGACGACGCCGCGCTCGAACATGCGAGCGAACTCGAGCGGTTGATGCTGCATCGTCTCGTCGAGATGGACGCGCAGATTCGCGCCGCCTATCAGACGTACGACTATAAGCGCGTCGTCGCCTTGCTCACGCCCTTCATGACAAGCGATCTTTCGGCCTTCTATTTCGACATCCGCAAGGACGCGCTCTATTGCGAGCCGCCGTCGAGCGTGAAACGGAAAGCGTCGCTCGCCGTCATCGAGCGCATCTTCCGCTGCGTGACGACATGGCTCGCGCCGATCCTCGTCTTCACGGCGGAGGAGGCCTGGCTCGCGCGTTATCCGGAAGCCGTTTCCGTGCATGTCGAGAGCTTCCCCGACATCCCGTCGCATTGGCGCGACGAGGCGCTCGCGAAGAAATGGGAGAGCGTGCGCGACATCCGTTCGGTGGTCACCGGCGCGCTGGAGATCGAACGCGCGCAGAAGCGCATCGGCTCGTCGCTTGAAGCGGCTCCGGCGGTTTACGTCGCCGACGGCCATATGCGCGCGGCGCTCGACGGTGTGGATTTCGCGGAAATCTGCATCGTGTCGGATATCGCCATCGAAACGGGCGAAGGTCCGTCGGACGCTTTCCGGATTCCGGAGGTCAAGGGCGTCGCCGTCGCGCCGCGCCGCGCCGGCGGCGTCAAATGTGCGCGCTCCTGGAAATATTTCGACCCCGCCACGGCCGACCCCGACTATCCCGACGTGACGCCCCGCGACGCGCAGGCGCTCAAGGAGCTGAAGGCGCTCGGGCGCTGGAGCGCGTAAGCGAAGAAATGGAAGCGCGCGCGAAGCCGGCTTGCCCCGTCCCCAACTCTCCCCCGCTTTCGCGGGAGAGGGCGCGCGCCCGTCATCTTCATGCGAAGGGGCCAGGCTTTTCGCATTGCGCGCCTCGCTCCTTTCCGGGTTCCGCGGGAAAAGGGACGCTCGCGACCGTGCGGCCGTCATTGCGCGCCGAAGGCGAAGCAATCCAGCGCCGCCATAGCCGCTCCTGGTTTGCTTCGCCGGTATTGCGAAGTCGGGTATACCCGACTTCGAGAAAAGCGCGCAATGACGCCGCGAGCCTTGTCGCGAAGCGATCAGGCGGAAGCCGTATCACTCCCTCTCCCGCGAAGCGGGGGAGGATTGAGGCGGGGGCCTTTCATTGAAAGTCCTTCTCGCCTTCCTCGCCAACACCATCACCAATTTCATCATCGGCCTGATGGTCGCGAAATTCCTCGGTCCCGAGGAATATGGCCGCTTCGCCCTCGCCTTCTCCATCGCCGTCGTCGTGCAGACGGCGCTCTATGACTGGCTGCGGCTTTCCGCGACGCGCTTTTATTCGCAGCGCACCCGCGAGAGCGACCCCATCATCCGCTCGACGCTCGGCTCGTCCTTCCTCGCGATCACCGCGCTGCTCGTCATCAGCACATTCGCTTATTCGCTGGTCGGCCCCGAACTCGATTTCGACAATGAACTGATCCTGCTCGCCCTGGCGACGGCGACGGCGAACGGGCTCTTCGATTATTCCACCGCGCTCGCCCGCGCCCGTTTCGAAGACGGCGCCTATGGACGCCTCGTCCTCGTCAAGAACCTGCTGGCCTTCGCGCTCATCGGCGGCGGCGCCTTCTGGTTTCGCTCGGCGGGCGTCGCCCTCGCCGGCGGCGTCGCGAGTCTGCTTGGCACGGTGTTTTTCGCGCGCGACGCGTTGCGTGATCCCGGCGTGCGCTGCCTCGACGCGGAAGCTGAAACGGTCAAGCAGCTCATGGCCTATAGCGCGCCCATCGTCGCCGCGCATCTCGTCTATCAGACGATGCCGCTCGCGGCGCGCGCCATCGTCGCCAGCGTCTACGACTTCGCGGAAACGGGCCAGTTCGCGCTCGCTTACGATCTCGGCATGCGCGCGGTCATGGCCTTCGGCTCGGCGCTCGACGTGCTGCTCTTCCAGATCGCCGTCGCGGCTCATGAAGAGCATGGCGAGGACCGCGCGCGCGAGCAGGTCGCGCATAATATGAGCGTCGTCTTCGCCTTCCTGCTGCCCGCCTGCGCCGGGCTCTGGCTGGTCATGCCCTCCGTCGAGGCGCTCATCGTGCCGGGCCAGTTTCGCGGCCCCTTCGGCCATTATCTCGGGCTGCTGCTCCCCGGCCTCTTCGCCATGGCCTTCCTGAATTTCGGCGTGAACCCGGTCTTCCAGATCAGCAAGCGCACGGCTCCGCTCATCGTCGCGGCGGTCGCGGCGGCGGCCGTTTCGCTCCTGCTTCTCTTTCTGCTGCCATGGGGCCGCGACGCCTCCAATCTCGCCGTCGCGCAGGCGGGCGGCTATGTCGCGGCTCTCGTCGCGACGATCTATTTCGCCCTGCGCGCCCAGCCGGTCTGGCCCTCCTTCCGGGACCTGTTCGCGGCGGCGGTCGGCACGGGGATCATGTTCCTGGCGCTGACGCCGATGCGCGAATCGATGTCGCCCGGTTTCCTCACCCTCGTGGCGCAGATTGCGGCCGGCGCCGGGATCTATGGCGTCATGGTCGCGGCCTTCGACATTGCCGGGCTGCGCGGGCAGGCGCTCGCCTGGCTGCGGCCAAGACTTGTGCGGGCTTGACTTGTGCGGCGTGGCTTGCGCGGGTGTGACAGAAGCGCGCAGGCGCTTATCTTTAAGGGCTGGCTCAAACGAAAGACGGGGTTCGCGCAATGGTGATGCCGCTCTATGACGACGCGCCTTTGCGCCATCTCAAGCGCCCCGTCGCCAATCACGCGCTGATCGTCGTCAATATCGCCGTCTTCCTGCTCGTCCAGAGCGAGATATTGGGCGACCCCCTCACGGTCATGCGCGGTTTCGCGATCATCCCGCGCGTGCTGTTCGGCGAGGCCAGCCTCGCCGACTGGATCGTCGGTCCGCCGCCCGCGCTGACGCTCGTCACCTCGCTCTTCTTCCACTCCTCTCTGCTTCATCTCGCGAGCAATCTGCTCTTCCTCTACGTCTTCGGAGACAATGTCGAAGACGCGATGGGTTCGCTCCATTATGTCCTTTTCTACCTCTCATGCGGCGTCATGTCGGGCGTCTTCTACGTCTACGCCACGCCGCAATCGATCACCCCTCTGGTCGGCGCGTCGGGGGCGATTTCCGGCGTCTGCGCCGCCTTTCTGCTGCTCTATCCGGGCGCGACGGTCACGGGCTTCTTCCCGCCTTTGACCATGGTCATGCTGCCCTTCTGGTTCATCACCCTCGCCGACAAGTCGCGCCCGCCGCTGCGCCGCCTTCTGGGCCTGACGCCGCCGCTCTTCAGCTTCCACGCCACCGGCTTTCTCTTCGTCGGCGCCTGGATCGCGCTGCAGCTTGTCAATGCGAGCTGGGGCGGCGGCGAGACCCACGTCGCCTGGATGGCGCATGTCGGCGGCATCGTCGCCGGGCTCCTCCTGACGCCGCTTTTCAAGCGCCGCCGGCACAAATTGCTCGACCGCGGCCCCTATGGTCCGCCAAAGGCGCCGCCGGCGACGGAGCCGGCCCCGCCGGAGCAGACGGGCTTTGATGGATGAAGGGACTTGAAAAAAGGGCTTGACCTCCCCGTTTGACACTCGCGCGCGCCCCCGTTACCAGACCGCCACAGTTTTCCAAGCGGGACGCGCCGCGTCCGCTCCATCTCCAGAGGTCGCGCGATGAAAATCCTCGTGCCCGTCAAGCGGGTCGTCGACTACAATGTTAAAATCAGGGTCAAGCCCGACGGCTCCGGCGTCGATCTCGCCAATGTCAAAATGTCGATGAACCCCTTCGACGAGATCGCCGTCGAGGAGGCGCTGCGCCTGAAGGAAGCCGGCAAGGCGACGGAAATCGTCGTCATCTCCATCGGTCCGGCCAAGGCGGACGAGACCCTGCGCACCGCGCTCGCCATGGGCGCCGACCGCGGCATTCTGGTGAAGACCGACGATACGGTCGAACCGCTCGCCGTGGCCAAGATCCTCGCCAGGATCGCGGCCGAGGAACAGCCCGGCCTCGTCATCCTCGGCAAGCAGGCGATCGACGACGATTCGAACCAGACCGGCCAGATGCTCGCCGCTTTGCTCGGCTGGGGTCAGGGCACCTTCGCCTCCAAGGTCGATCTGACGGACGGCTCGGTCGACGTGACCCGCGAGATCGACGGCGGCCTGCAGACGGTCAGCCTCAAGCTCCCGGCGGTCGTCACCACCGATCTGCGCCTCAACGAGCCGCGCTACGCCTCGCTCCCCAATATCATCAAGGCGAAGAAGAAGGAGGTCGCCGTGAAGGCGCCCGCCGATTACGGCGTCGACATTTCGCCGCGTCTCGAGGTGCTGAGCACCGCCGCCCCCGCGACGCGCGCCGCCGGCGTCAAGGTCGGCTCGGTCGCCGAACTCGTCACCAAGCTCAAGGAAGCGGGAGTTCTCTAAAATGGCCATTCTGCTTCTCGCTGAAACCGCCAATGGCGCGCTGGCGCCGTCCACCGCCAAGGCGCTTGCAGCCGCCGCGCAGATCGGCGGGCCGGTCCACATCCTCGTCGTCGGCCCCGGCCTCGACGCTGCTGCGGCCTCCGCCGCCAAGCTCGCGGGCGTCGAGAAAGCGCTCTACGCCGCCGACGCGTCGCTCGACCATGTGCTCGCGGAGCCGGTTGCGGCGCTCATTCTGTCGCTCGCGCCGTCCTATGACGTTATCATGGCGCCCTCGACCAGCGCCGCCAAGAACGTGCTGCCGCGCGTCGCCGCGCTGCTCGACGTGGCCCAGGTTTCGGACATCATCAAGGTCGTCTCGCCTGATACGTTCGAGCGCCCGATCTATGCCGGCAACGCCGTGCAGACGGTCCGCGCCAGGGACGCCAAGAAAGTCATCACCGTCCGCACCACGGCTTTCGCGGCCGCGCCGGATGGCGGCTCGGCTCCGGTCGAGTCGATCGGCGCCGCGTCCAATCCGGGCGTCTCCTCCTTCAAGAGCGAGGAGCTCGCCAAGTCCGAGCGTCCCGAGCTGACCTCGGCGCGCATCATCGTCTCCGGCGGCCGCGCCCTCGGCTCGGCCGAGAATTTCCAGAAAGTGCTGGACCCCGTCGCGAACAAGCTCAACGCCGCCATCGGCGCCTCTCGCGCGGCGGTCGACGCCGGCTATGCGCCGAACGACCTTCAGGTCGGCCAGACCGGCAAGGCGGTCGCGCCCGAGCTCTATATCGCGGTCGGCATTTCGGGCGCGATCCAGCATCTCGCCGGGATGAAGGACTCGAAGATCATCGTCGCGATCAACAAGGACGAAGAGGCGCCGATCTTCCAGGTCGCCGATTACGGCCTCGTCGCCGATCTCTTCAACGCGATCCCCGAGCTCGACGCGGAACTCGCCAAGCTCGGCAAGTAAGGACATGACCCCCTCCCCAACCCTCCCTCGCCATATGCGGGAGAGGGAGCAGGCCGAAAGCCTTCATCGGCGGGGAGGGGGAAGCGTCAACGCGACTTTTTCCAAGCTTGCCAGTTTTCTTTCGACCCATTCGCGCGTTATATTGCAGTGCAACGTGGCCGCATTTGCATCGCAGCCGTCCCGCCCTTTTGACGGCGGTCCTCTCGCTATGGTGTTCGGACAATGAGCTTCGAAATTCGCAAAGTCGGCGTAATCGGCGCGGGACAGATGGGCAAAGGCATCGCGCATGTCTGCGCGCTCGCCGGCTATGACGTCGCCATCAACGACGTGACGACGGATCGGATCGAGGCGGGCGTCACGGATATCGGCGTCCAGATGCGGAAGTCGGCCGAACGCGGATTCCTCGCGGCAGATGCGGTCGAGGCGGCTCTGCCTCACATTTCCGGCGCGCCCGCGATTCAGGACTTTCGCGATTGCGACATCGTCATCGAGGCTGCGACGGAGAACGAAGAGATCAAGCGCAGGATCCTCACGGACGTCGCGCTGGTGGTGAAGCCCGAGGGCATCATCGCCTCCAACACCTCGTCTATCTCGATCACGCGCCTCGCCTCCATCACGGGCCGTCCCGAGCGCTTCATCGGCATTCATTTCATGAATCCGGTGCCGCGCATGCAGCTCGTCGAGCTGATCCGCGGCATCGCCACGGACGACGCGACTTTCGAAGAGGCGAAGAGATTTTGCACGAAGCTCGGCAAGACCGTGACGGTCGCCGAGGATTTCCCCGCCTTCATCGTCAACCGCATCCTGCTGCCGATGATCAATGAGGCGATCTACACGCTCTATGAGGGCGTGGGCTCGGTCGAGGCGATCGACACGGCGATGAAGCTCGGCGCCAATCATCCGATGGGCCCGCTGCAGCTCGCGGATTTCATCGGGTTGGACACCTGCCTCTCGGTGATGCAGGTGCTGCATGAAGGCCTCGCCGACACCAAATACCGCCCCTGCCCGCTGCTGGTGAAATATGTCGAGGCCGGCTGGCTCGGCAAAAAGACCCAGCGGGGCTTTTACGATTACCGTAGCGGGACGCCGACGCCGACGCGTTGAGTTTGCAGGCTTACGACAGGCGCAGCGCTCGTCCTTCGAGACGCCGCCTTCGGCGGCTCATCAGGATGAGGACTGCTTTTTGTACAGCAAATTCCTTGGCCCGCCACCTCGCAAATGCCCGTCCTCCTGAGGAGGCGCGCAAAGCGGCCGTCTCGAAGGAGGAGGGATCGTTTCCGCCCCATTCCGCCTTCCCACCGCCGCCACTTCGCACTAGCTTCGCATCAACTGCGAAGGACCTGATTCCATGGCCACGATCGACGATGTCTTGAACGCGATCGACGCGAATTTGCCCGCGTCGACGCAGCGCCTGTTCGATTTGCTCAGCATCCCCTCGGTTTCGACCGATCCCGCTTTCACGCAGCAATGTCTGCGCGCCGCCAATTGGCTCGCCGATGAATTGAAAGGGCTCGGCTATACGGCCGAGGTGCGCGAGACGCCCGGCCATCCCATCGTCGTCGGCCACGCCAGGGCGAAGCGCAAGGATGCGCCGCATGTGCTGTTCTACGGCCATTACGACGTGCAGCCGCCGGACCCGCTGGAGCTGTGGGAGGCCGATCCCTTCGCGCCGCGTCTAGCCGATGGCAAGGAAGGCAAGGAGATCGTCGCGCGCGGCTCTTCCGACGATAAGGGCCAGCTCATGACTTTCGTGGAGGCCTGCCGCGCCTTCGAGGCGAATGGCGGCCTGCCCTGCAACGTCACCTTCCTCTTCGAGGGCGAAGAGGAGACGGGCTCGCCCTCGCTTCCCGATTTCCTAGCCAAGCACAAGGACGAACTTTCGCAGCCCGACATCGCTCTCGTCTGCGACACCAGCATGTGGAACGCGAAAACGCCCGCGATCACCGTCATGCTGCGCGGCCTCGCCCAGGAGGAAGTCGTCATCAGGATCGCGAGCCACGATCTGCATTCCGGCATGTTCGGCGGGCCGGTGAACAATCCGGTGCATGCGCTCTCGAAGATCATCGCCGATCTGCACGACGAAGAGGGCAAGGTGACGCTGCCGGGTTTCTACGCCGGCGTGCCTGAAATCCCGGAAGACATCGCCGAGCAGTGGCGCAATCTCGAATTCGACGAAAGCCAATGGCTCGCCGATATTGGCCTCACGCGCGTCGGCGGCGAGAAGGGCAAGGGCGTCATGGAGCAGATCTGGGCGCGCCCCACCTGCGACGTGAACGGCATTGTCGGCGGCTATACGGGCAAGGGTTCGAAGACCGTGCTGCCGGCGCAGGCCTCGGCGAAATTCTCCTTCCGTCTCGTCGGACAGCAGAACGCCAAGGCGATCCTCGAAAGCTTCCGCGCCTTTGTGCGCGAGAGGCTGCCGGCGGACGCCAAGGTCGAATTCATCAATCACGGCGCCTCCAACGCGCTTCAGCTGCCCTTCAGCTCCGAGGCGCTTTCGCGCGCCCGCCGCGCATTGACCGAAGAGTGGCGGAAGGACGCGGCGCTCACGGGCTGCGGCGGCTCCATCCCGATCGTCGGCGCCTTCAAGCGCGACCTGAATATGGACACGCTGATGATCGGCTTCGCGCTGGATGACGACCGCATCCATTCGCCGAACGAGAAATACAGCTATACGAGCTTCCACAAGGGCGCGCGGAGCTGGGCGCGGGTGCTGGACGCGCTCGCGCGGTGAAATCGTCTGAAAGAGGCGAACCGGCGACCTTTTCGACGCAGCCGCGCCGTGTGCTTCAAGGCTCAGTCGAAAGGCGGCCTCTCGCCCCGCGTTCCCCGCTGCGTGCAGCCGTAAAACCGGTTCTTGCTGAAAAGCGGCCCGGCTCCCGGCCGCTCGTCTTTCACGAAAACGCAATCCTCAAAGGCCGATTCCACGACGCGGCAATCGTCGAAGAGGCAGGCGCCGCCGAGATTGTCGAGCTCGAAACGGCAACGCTTGAACGTGCAGTTCACAAAATCGACGCTGCGGAAGGAGCAACCCTGAAAAACGCAATTTTCGAAAGTCGTATCTAATATCAAAGCGGTGTTGAACAGCTCCCAGTACCAGGTCACGCGCGTGAAAGCGCAGCCGATAATCGCGCCTTCGACGCTGGGTCTGCTGATCTCGAAATCATCGAATGAACAATATGCAAAGATGGTCTCGCCCGGCAGCGCCGCGAAACGGCCGCCGCTTTCCATGAATTCCTCGTCCTGCACAAGCGTCATCTCGCCCATGGCGCGCACTCCTTCAGTTGCGCGCAGATTAGGGCGGTCGGCGATCGGCGGCTTTGCGCGCCCGCACAGGCGCAACGACGGCAGCTCGCGCTAATAAGCGACGCTGATCGCGCTCGAGAGGCTGCGCACGGCGGCGTCGCGCGCCGACAGCGGCGCGAGGCCGAAGCGCTCCTCGATCAGCTTCGTGACCGACGTCGTGTCATGCGCCGCCTTGTCGACGCCGGAGCGCGCGAAACGCGCGGAGATGAGCAACGCGGGAACGCGCGCGCCGGGTCCCCATTTGTCGGAAGGCGCGCTCTTGTCCGCATTCCACGGCGGCGGAGCGACATGGTCCCATGCGCCGCCGAATTCGTCATAGATGACGACGATCAGCGTCCTGTTTGCGTCCGGACCTTTCACGACCGCCTCGACAAGATCGACGAGATGCTGGTCGCCGCGGGATTCGCTGGCGTCGCCGGGATGCTCGTTCTCCGACCCCAGCGCTTTCACAAAGCTTACCGGCCTCAGTCCGCCCTGGGCCGCGGCTGCGAGGAATTCCGTTTCGTCGAGAAGGCGTTCCTTGCGGGCGTCGGTTCCCGGCGCATATTTGCCGAAATAGACGAAGGGCTGGTGGTGGAACTGGAACATCATGTCCGGGCAGCGGGGAAAAACCGCTCCGGCCATCGTCGTCGCGGGATCGCAATGCGTCGGAGGATTCGTCCAGCCCGGCGCGCCGACGCGGCCGTCGGCGTTGGACCATCCGCCCGCATACCAGGCCCAATCTATATGTGCGTCATCGAGGCGATCGCCGATCGTCTCATGCGCGAGGGCGGGGAGGCGTTGCCACGGCGGCGTCCCCGGCTTGATGGGTTCGTTGGAAGGCTGAATCGTTCCGACAGCGAAATCTCCGCAGGCGACGCCCGGCGGCGGCGCGGGACGGCCGGGCGGCGGCGCGCAGGAGGCGGTCAGCGCGTATTCCTGCGCCATCTTGCCGAGCGGACTGGCGTAGAGCGGCGTATTCGCGCCCATCCCGTTCTCGTCGACGACCGCATGCAAATCATGCGCGCCGCCAGAATTGTCGGCCTGTTCGAAGACGGGCGTCGCGGCGGCGATCAGCCATTGGTGATTGATGAAGGAGCCGCCAAAGGCCGCGTGAAAGAAATTGTCCGCGACCACATAATGCGGGGCGCCGGGCGCATGGAGATAGCGATAGATGGGCAGCTTCGTCGTGTCGTAATAGCCCATGACGAGGCCCATCGCGTCGCCGCCGGTCACAAAGCGGTCTTGCCTGCCGCCATTGATCTGGAACTGCTCGGCGTAGAAGCGGTGCGCCATGTCGCGCGTGCAGCCGCCGGGAAGTCCTTTTCCCTTCGCCACGCCGTCCTTTGGCGGGCGCTCGCCGGGCAGCGGGCAGGTCGTGTCCGTCGGGACGATGAAAGCGTCGATCTCAAAGGGCCGATTGGGGAAAGCTCCCGGCAGCGGGGCTCCCGCGACGCTCTTTTCGACGCAGAGAACCGGCAAAGGCGCGGGCGCGGTCAGATTGACGTCGTTTTGCGGGAGGCATTCATAGGGCGTCGCGTCGGCGCGGATCTGGGGCGCGGCCGAAGCGGCGAAGCGGAGGTCGTTCACCGGCTGGCCGCCGACATCGCCCCATTTTCCGAAAAGATTGTCGAAGCTGTGATTCTCCTGGACGATCACGACGATTTTCTCGAAATCGGCCACTCTCTCCGGCGTCGCGCCTGCGCAAGGCGCGACGTCCGCCGCGACGGAAAAGAGGAGCGCCAGAACCGCGCGGCGCTTGAATGGATCGGAGGATGGCATGCTGTCCAATTTCCTTGCGGCGCAATGTCTCAGGAAAGCCTTCTCGCGCCCCAAAGTGAAGCTTTTATTGCCGCTTATAGCATCGCGCGGCCCGGCCGGCGCCACAACTTTTCCTGCTGCTGGACCCATGCCCCGCGACGTTCCGCCTCTCGCCATTCAGCTTAGGATCGGCTATGTAAGAAAACGTCCAAACTAGGCGGCAGGCAGGACGGGGCCTCGCCGACCGGTTTGATGGGCGTCAAGAGATCGAGGGTTCGGTAATGGTGTATCGGCGATATTTCGAGGCGGCCGTCGCCCGTCTGAAGGACGAGCGCCGTTATCGCGTCTTTGTTCATCTCGAACGCGACGTCGAGACGTTTCCTCTGGCCAAATGGCATCGCGACGACGGCGCGGTCGACGACGTGACCGTCTGGTGCTCCAACGACTATCTTGGCATGGGCCAGCACGCCGAGGTGATCGACGCCATGGTCGACACCGCCAGCAAGGTGGGCGCCGGGGCGGGCGGCACCCGCAACATTTCCGGCACGAGCCACGCCATTGTCGAGCTGGAGCGCGAACTCGCCGACCTTCACGGCAAGGAAGCCGCCCTCATCTTCACCTCGGGCTGGATCTCCAATCTCGCGGCGATCTCGACCATCGCCGACCTCCTGCCCAATTGCGTCATCCTCTCCGACGCGTCGAACCACAATTCGATGATCGAGGGCGTGAAGCGCTCGCGCGCAGAGCGCAGGATTTTCCGCCATAACGATCTCGCTCATCTCGAAGAATTGCTGATCGAGGCCGGCGACCGGCCCAAGCTCGTCGTCTTCGAGAGCCTCTATTCGATGAACGGCAATATCGCGCCGGTCAAAGAAATCGCGGCGCTCGCCGAGCGTTACGGCGCCATGACCTATGTCGACGAAGTCCATGCGGTCGGCATGTATGGCGCGCGGGGCGGCGGCATTTGCGAGCGCGAAGGCGTGATGGACCGCATCGACGTCATCGAGGGCACGCTCGCCAAGGGCTTCGGCGTGATCGGCGGCTATGTCGCGGGCGACTCGGCGGTGATCGACGCCATCCGCTCTTATGCCGGCGCCTTCATCTTCTCGACCGCGCTGCCGCCGGCCGTCGCCGCTGCGGCCTGCGCCTCCGTGCGGCTTCTGAAGCGCCGCACCGATCTGCGCGCCGCACATCAGCGCGCCGCCCATATCACCAAGCACGCGCTCGCCGCCGCCGGCCTGCCGATCCTCGAAAACGGCTCGCATATCGTCCCGGTGATGGTGCGCGACGCGGAGCTCTGCAAGGCGGCGAGCGACCTGCTGCTCACGCGCCACAGCATCTACATCCAGCCGATCAACTATCCGACCGTCGCCAAAGGCTCCGAGCGCCTGCGCATCACGCCGACGCCGCGCCACACGCATGAGCATATTGCGCAACTCGTCGAAGCGATGGTCGACGTCTGGCATACGCTGGGCATCGCCTTCGCCGAGCCGCCGGCGCATCTGCATGTCGACCACAAGAGCGACGAGCGTTGCACCTATCCGGAGATCAAGCTCGCCGCGCAATAAGCGCGCCTTGGCTTACGGTTCAAAAATCATCCTCAAATGCGGGCCCCGGACGTCGAAACGTCTGGGGCCTTTTCTTTCTCGCTTGGCGTCGATCGAAGGATTTTGTTCCAAAGGCCTGCGAACGATGGGCATCGCTAGAATTGCGCGCGTCTCTTTCGCCCGGCCTTAAACCGCCGGGTGTCTTCTAATGCGGCTACGAAGCAGCAACCACAATAGAAGACGGGTCGATCGCCATGAGCCGCGTTCAATATTCCCTCGAGGGCGGCGTTGCAGCCGTTCCGCCGCAGCCCGTAACGCATCTGTTCCGCGCAACGCGCGGGCCGAGCCTTCCCAGCCGACGGGAGATGCGCCGCGCTGTCGAGAATCTCGGCCTTTTCGCTTTCGGATTCGGGACGACGACGCTGCTCATCCACTTCGCCGTGGGCCTCTTCGCCGCCGCGCGCATGACAAGCGCGCTGCCGCCCTTCACCCTTTGATCGTCAGCCGCCGAGGCCGAACGCGGCGAGCGCCGCCATATTGACGATCTCCGTATCGGTCGCGCCGAGCTGGGTGATCTGAACGGGTTTGTCGAGGCCGACGATCAGCGGCCCGAGCACCGTCGCGTCGCCCAGCTCCTGCAGCATCTTGGTCGAGATCGCCGCGGAGTGGAAAGCCGGCATGACGAGGACGTTCGCCGTGTCCTTCAGCCGGGAGAAGGGATAGGCGCCCATCAATTCCTTGTTGAGCGCGATGTCGGCGCCCATCTCGCCCTCATATTCGAAATCGACGCGGCGCTGATCGAGCACCCGCACCGCGTCATGCACGCGCTCGGTGCGCTCGCCGGGCGGATAGCCGAAGGTCGAGAAAGCGAGCATGGCGACGCGCGGAATGAGGCCGATGCGCCGAGCGACGCCCGCCGCCTCGATCGCGATTTCGGCAAGCTCCTCCGCTTCCGGCAATTCCGTGATCGCCGTATCCGCCACGACGACGACGCGTCCCTTGGCGAGAATGAGCGAGACGCCGATGACGCGATGTCCCGGCTTCTGATCGACGACGCGGCGGACTTCCTCGAGCGCATTGGAGAAATTGCGCGTCACGCCCGTCACCATCGCGTCCGCGTCGCCGCGGGCGACCATGGCGGCGGCGAAATGGTTGCGGTCCTGATTGATCAGGCGCTGGCAGTCGCGCAGCAGAAAGCCCTTGCGCTGCAGCCGCTCGAAGAGAAACTGCGCGTAGACCGTGTTGCGGTGGGAGAGCTTGGCGTTGTGAATTTCGATGCCGGGCGCGAGCTCGACGCCCGCATTGGCGGCGTTGGCCTTCACCCGGTCCTCGCGGCCGACGAGCACCGCCGTTCCCAATCCCTGATTGACGAAAGTGACGGCCGCGCGGATGACCTGCTGCTCCTCGCCTTCCGCGAAGACGACGCGCTTGGGCTCCCGCCGCACGCGTTCGAAGACGGTCTGCATCACGCCCGCGATCGGATCGCGGCGCGCGGAAAGCTCATGCCGATAAGCCTTCATGTCGATGATCGGCCGGCGCGCGACGCCCGATTCCATCGCGGCGCGCGCGACCGCCGTCGGCACGACGTGTATGAGGCGCGGATCGAAAGGCGCGGGGATGAGATAATCGCGCCCGAAGCGCGGGCGCGCGCCGCGATAGGCGTTCGCCACTTCGTCCGGCACGTCCTCGCGCGCAAGGTCGGCGAGCGCCTGCACGGCGGCGATCTTCATCTCCATATTGATGGTCTTGGCGCGAACGTCGAGCGCGCCGCGAAAGATGTAGGGAAAGCCCAGAACGTTATTCACCTGGTTCGGATAGTCCGAACGCCCCGTGGCGATGATGCAGTCCGGCCGCGCCGCGCGCGCTTCTTCCGGGGTGATTTCAGGATCGGGATTGGCCATGGCGAAGACGATCGGGTCCGACGCCATGTTCTTGAGCATTTCCGGCGTCAGCGCGCCCGCGACGGAGAGGCCGTAGAAAATATCCGCGCCTTCCAGCGCCTCGGCGAGCGTGCGCGCCCTGGTCTCGACGGCATGCGCGCTTTTCCATTGATTCATGCCTTCCGCGCGCCCGCGATAGACGACGCCTTTCGTGTCGCAAAGCGTGATGTTGCGCGGATCGAAGCCGAGCGCCCTGGCGAGGTCGAGACAGGCGATGCCCGCCGCGCCCGCGCCGTTGCAGACGAGCTTCGTCTCCTTGATGTCGCGGCCGGTGAGCAGCAGGGCGTTGATGAGGCCCGCCGCCGAGATGATCGCCGTGCCGTGCTGGTCGTCGTGAAAGACGGGAATGTCCATCATTTCGCGCAGCCGCTCTTCGATTACGAAGCATTCGGGCGCCTTGATGTCTTCGAGATTGATCCCGCCGAAAGAGGGGCCGAGATAGCGCACCGCGTTGATGAAATCCTCGACCTCCTTGGCGTCGACTTCGAGGTCGATCGAATCGATGTCGGCGAAGCGCTTGAAGAGGGCGGCCTTGCCTTCCATCACGGGCTTGGCCGCGAGCGGCCCGAGATCGCCGAGCCCTAGAATCGCCGTGCCATTGGTGATGACGGCGACCATATTGCCGCGCGTCGTATAGTCGAAGGCGAGCGAGGGGTCCTTGGCGATGGCCATCACCGGCGCGGCGACGCCGGGCGAATAAGCGAGCGAGAGATCGCGCTGCGTCGCCATGGGCTTGGTCGAGACGACGGCGAGCTTGCCGGGGCGCCCGCGCGAGTGAAAGAGCAGCGCCTCCTTCTCCGTGAAGACGGGCCGATCGCTCATGCTTTCACTCATTTGGGCAAGCCTTTCCGATTGCTGCGCCTATTGCGGCGCAGCATAGCCGGGGGCGGGCGGGATGGACAAGCGGGCGGGCGGGAGTCCGCCCGGACATCTGCGCGTCCTGGGGTTCGTCCCCGCTTTCAGCCCATGCCAGCATCGGGGCTCTCCTCGGAACAATCCCCGCCCGCCCCGCGTTCCCGCCTCACTTTTCACGCCCGGCGCCGTCGCGCGCCGACATGGAGGCGGGGATGAACAGCATCATTTATCTTGTCGGCTTGGTCGTGATCGTCATGGCGATCCTGTCTCTGCTCGGCCTGCGATAGGAGGGGCGCATGACGGACGTCATACGGCCCGGCTATGCGCCGGGCGCTCCCGTCGCCACGGAGCGCGCGGGTTTCGTCAGCGCCGTGGATTGGGGCGCGATCCTCGCGGGGGTCGCGGTCGCCACGGCGATTTCCTTCGTCATGGCGGCCTTCGGTTCGGGGATCGGGCTGTCGCTCGCCTCGCCTTACGAAGGCGCCTCGCCCATGACGCACGCCATCGCGCTGGCTTTGTGGGTCATCTGGGTCACCGTCGCGAGCTACGCCGCCGGCGGCTATGTCTGCGGGCGTCTGCGCCGGCGCAATATCGACGCGCCGCGCGAGGAGGCGGAGGTGCGCGACGGCGCCCATGGGCTCACCGTCTGGGCCACCTGCATGATCATCGTCGCGCTGGCGCTCGGCTCCTCGCTCTACAATCTCGGCAAGGCGGGCGTCGATACGGCGACTCAGCAGGCGCAAAAGAGCGGGCTCGTCTCCAACCCCGTCGATTACCGCGTCGATACGCTGATGCGGGGCGACGGCGGCGGCGCGCAGCGCGCCGGGACGCCCGCGCCGATCGCCACGACGGCGGATACGCGCCAGATCGTCTCGCGCATCATCGCGCGGGGGCAGGCCACGGGCGAGATCGGCGATCAGGACCGCATTTATCTGCAGAACCTGCTCGCCTCGAGCACGGGCCTCTCGCCGGCCGACGCCCGCGCGCGGGTCGATTCGGTCATGCAGCAGGTTCGCGACGACAACGCTCGCGCCAAGGACGTCGCGGACAAGGCGCGCAAGGCGGGAATCATGGCGAGCTTCATCGCCGCGGCCGCCATGCTGCTCGCGGCGGCGTCAGCCTGGAGCGGCGCGGTCATGGGCGGTCGCCATCGCGACGAAAATATCGGGCTGTCGGCGGCGATGCGCTGGTGAGAGGAGGCGAATATGGGCCGTTCGGTTTTATTGTGGCTGCTCGGGGTGCCGATCCCCATCATCATCCTGCTCGCTATGTGGCGCTAAAGACGCCTCATCACGGAATGTCGAAGACGAGCGGCGCGCCGTCCAATCCCTGGTCGGAAAGGACGAGCGCCCGCAGTCGCGTCGGGTCAGATGAAATGAAATAAAGCGCCTCCGGCTTGAGAGGCGCATTCGCGCCGTCATCGTCCTTCTGCTCGAGCGCCTTGGCGCCGTCCGCCCGAGGCGTCCACATGTAAAAGGCGCTGGCCGATGGCGCCGCCGTTTACGCGCCGCTAAACTGCCGCCATGAGCGAGAGAGCCACGGATCAGGCCGCCGCCGCGGCGCGCGCGACGCCGATGATCGCCCAATATATCGAGATCAAGTCGGCGAATGCGGATTGCCTGCTCTTCTATCGCATGGGCGATTTCTACGAATTGTTCTTCGACGATGCGGAAACCGCGTCGCGCGCTCTCGGGATCATGTTGACGAAGCGCGGCAAGCATCTGGGCGAAGACATTCCCATGTGCGGCGTGCCCGTCGAGCGCGCCAACGACTATCTGCAAAAGCTCATCGCGCTCGGCCATCGCGTCGCCGTCTGCGAGCAGATCGAAGATCCCGCCGAGGCCAGGAAGCGCGGCCCCAAATCGGTGGTGAAGCGCGACGTCGTGCGTCTCGTGACGCCCGGCACGATCACCGAAGACGCGCTGCTCGATCCGGCGCGCGCCAACGCTTTCGCGGCGGTCGCGCGCGTGAGGGACGCGAAGGGCGCGTGGCGCTACGGCGTCGCCAGCGTCGATATTTCGACCGGCGCTTTCACCGTGGTCCAATGCGCGGAGAACGAGCTTTCATCGACGCTCGCGCGTTTCGAGCCGCGCGAGATCGTCGCCGCCGAAAGCCTGTGCCGCGAAGAGGCGCTCGCGACCTTGTTCGTCAATCTCGGCGCGCCGGTCGCGCCGCTCGGACGCGAGGCCGGGGACGCTCCCCGGCGCCTGATGGATTTCTTCGGCGTCGCGACGCTCGAGGGTTTCGGCGCCCTGGGCGAAGCGGAGATTGCGGCCGCGGCGACCGCGATCCTTTATGTCGAGCGCACGCAGAAAGGGAGCCGCCCCGCCCTCGCGCGTCCCATGAGTCTGCGCGAAAGCGCGACGCTCGAAATCGACGCCGCGACGCGCGCCAATCTCGAACTCCTTCGCACGCTGTCGGGCGCGCGCGAGGGCTCTCTCCTTTCCGTCGTCGATCTCACCGCGACATCGGCGGGCGCGCGTCTGCTGGGAGAGCGCCTCGCGGCGCCGTCGACCGATCCCGCGCTGATCGCCGCGCGGCTCGACGCCGTGACTTTCTTTCTCGAAAGGTCGGAGATACGCGCGGCGTTGCGCGCCAAGCTTTCGCGCGCGCCCGATCTCGCCCGCGCCGTGTCGCGTCTCGCCTTGCAGCGCGGCGGTCCGCGCGACGTCGCAAGCGTCGGCGCCGCGCTCGCCGCCGCGCGCGACATTGCGGATCTGTTCGCCCGCGCCGAATCGCCGGCAAAGATTGCGCGCGACGTCGCGAGGCTTGCGGGCGCCGACGCCGGACTGGCGCAGGAGATCGCGCGTAGCCTCAAGGACAGCGCGCCGCTCGATAAACGCAATGGCGACTTCGTGCGCGAAGGCCGCGACGCGGAACTCGACGAAGCGAGGGCGTTGCGCGACGAAAGCCGCATCGTCATCGCCTCGCTGCAGGCGGGCTACGCCGAGGCGACGGGAACGAAACTCAAGATCAAGCACAATAATTTCTTAGGTTTCTTTCTCGAAGTGCCCGCCGCGCAAGGCGAGAAGCTTCTGCGCGACGAGACCTTCACGCATCGCCAGACCATGGCCGACGCCATGCGCTTCTCGACGCGCGAACTCGCCGATCTGCAAAGCCGGATCGCTTCCGCCGCCGATCGCGCTTTAGCGCGGGAGCTTGCGATTTTCGACGCCTTGTCGGCGGCCATTCTCGCCGGAGCCGACGAATTGCAGGCGCTGGCGCAGGCCTTTGCGCGTCTCGACGTGCTGGGCGCGCTCGCTGAGGTCGCCGAAAAGCGAAGCTGGACGCGGCCCTCTGTCGATCATTCCCTCGACTTTGCGATCGTCGCGGGCCGTCATCCGGTGGTCGAAGCGTCGCTTCAGGCGCAAGGCAAGGCCTTTGCGGCGAATGATTGCGATCTGACGGGCGAGAAAGCAGGCCGCATCGCCGTCGTCACAGGCCCGAACATGGCCGGCAAATCGACCTTTCTGCGTCAGAACGCGCTGATCGCGTTGCTTGCGCAGGCGGGCTCCTATGTGCCGGCCGCCGAAGCGCGCATCGGCGTCGTCGATCGCCTCTTCTCGCGCGTCGGCGCTTCGGACGATCTTGCGCGCGGACGCTCGACATTCATGGTCGAGATGGTGGAGACCGCCGCAATTCTCAACGGCGCGACGCAGCGCTCCCTCGTGATATTGGACGAAATCGGCCGCGGCACCGCGACCTTCGACGGCCTCTCCATCGCCTGGGCGACGATCGAGCATCTGCACGAGATCAATCGCGCGCGCGCGATTTTCGCGACGCATTTCCATGAGCTGACGCAGCTCACGAAACGCATGGCGCGGCTCGTCAATCTCACCATGAAAGTGACGGATCACGCGGGCGAGGTCGTCTTTCTTCATGAGGTGGTGAAAGGCGCGGCGGATCGATCCTATGGCGTGCATGTGGCGCAACTCGCGGGTCTCCCCGCAAGCGTCGTCGCGCGGGCGCACGCCATCCTCGCGGAATTGGAGGCCGCCGACCGGCGCGCCCCGGTCGAGGCGCTGATCGACGATCTTCCGCTCTTCAAACATGTCGTGGAGGCGGCGCAGTCCAGGGATGCGCTGCGCGAGACGTTGGCGCGGATCGATCCCGACCAGTTGAGCCCGCGCGAAGCGCTCGCAGCGTTATATGAGTTGAAAGGGAAAGCGTAGAGCCCGCGTCACTCCCAGAAAGGCGTCAGACCTTTCAGCCGCTTCTCGCTTTTCTTCGCATGCGCCGCGCCCGCCAGCGCCGCATGCGCGAACCAGCCGCGCACGAAGCCCGACGCGCGCAGGCTCGCTTCGCCATGCGCGTCGATCTCGTCGAGCAGCGCGTTCGCCATCTCCATATCGTTGTAGACGCCGAGCCCGTCCTGCATCTTGGCGAGCGCGAGGGAGAAGTCCTCCGCATCCTCGACATGCGAGAACAGGCTCTCGAAAAACTCGGCGCCGTAACGCGCCTTCTTCAGGGCGATGCGCAGTTGATGACGCTCCTCCGGGGCGCGCGCGGCGAGTCCCTTGGATTTCTTCAGCACGCGCTTGCGCAGTTTCGTGAGCGCCTCCCGCGCGAAAGGACGCGCCGAGCCTTCATCCGTCATACCGGGCGCCGCGGTCCAGTCTCGCTCGGCGACGGCCTTGCGGAAATCGGCGAGGAAGGCGGATGTCCCCGCGTCCGCCAGAGTCTCGCGCGCGCTGCGATAGGCCTTGGAGCGGTTGAATTCCAGCGCGTCGAGCAGAACGTGATAGCTCGCCTCCCGGGCCAGCGCGTCGCTCGGCGCGCCCTGCAGCATGTCGTGAAAAACGTCCCAATTGCGCGCCCGGCCCAGAACGCTTGCGATTTCCTTGGCGCGCGCGCGGCCGGCGTCGATCGATGGGCCGGACAAAGCCTTTTTGAAAAGACCGATCGCCGCGCGGAGCCGGCGCAGCGCGACGCGCATCTGATGAACGCTTTCTGGCGCCTGCGAATGGCGGAAGGCGTCGAGATTGGCCTCGAAATGATCGAGCGCCGCGAGAAAGACGCAGACGGCGGCGTCCTCCGTCGAGTCGCTCGCCAGCAATTTGACGGGGCCGGCCTTCTGCGCCGGAGCCGGCGCCTCGACCACATGCAGGGCCGGATTTTCCCCCGCCTGAGGATCTTGAGACCTTACCGAACGCGCCATTGGCTTACCTCTCGCTATAGAGGGCGCTCAACTGTGGTCATGCGATTGTCATAATCAAGCGCGCGGGCGCGGCAGGGCAAGTTATGCGCATGTGAGGGCGGCGGGATGATGACGTCGTTCACATGGCGGAACGCAGGATTTGGAGAAAAGTTCGCGCAAATGCGGCGGCGGCGCGCGCCGAACGCTGGGCCCTGCGGCGCCTGCACTTGATTAAGACGCCCGCCCCTGCTTTATCGCGGCGCAACATTCACCCCGCAGGCAGGAGTTTCCGCCAATGTCCGTATGGCCCGTCTATGGAAAAATCACCGGTCCGATCGTCTTGATCGGCTTCGGCTCCATCGGACGCGGCATCTTGCCTCTCATCGAACGGCATTTCGAATTCGACAAGAGCCGGTTCACGGTCATCGATCCGGTCGATACGCATCGACGCCTGCTCGATGAGCGCGGCGTCGCCTTCGTAAAGGACAAGCTTACTCCCGAGAATTATCGCGAGTTGCTGACGCCGCTGCTGACCAAGGGCGGCGGACAAGGCTTTATCGTCAATCTCTCGGTCGACGTCTCCTCGCTCGCGATCATACAGCTCGCCCGCGAGCTTAAGTGCCTTTACGTCGACACGGTCATCGAGCCCTGGCCGGGTTTCTATTTCGACAAGTCGAAGGGCAATAACGACCGCACCAATTACGCGCTGCGCGAGACGATTCTCGAAGAGCGCCGCAAGAATCCGGGCGGCTCCACGGCCGTGTCCTGCGTCGGCGCCAATCCGGGCATGGTCTCCTGGTTCGTCAAGCAGGCCATGGTCGACATCGCCAAGGATACGGGCGTCTTCGACAAGGAGCCCGCGAACCGCGCCGAATGGGGCGCGCTGGCGCAAAAGCTCGGCGTCAAGGGCATTCACATCGCCGAACGCGACACGCAGCGCGCGCGCGACCCCAAGCCCCTGAACGTGTTCGTCAACACCTGGTCGGTCGAGGGGTTCGTCTCCGAAGGCATGCAGCCGGCGGAGCTGGGCTGGGGCACGAATGAAAAATCATTGCCGGACATCGGCCGCACCCATGCGACGGGCTGCGGCGCTGCGATCTATCTGCTCTCGCCCGGCGCCAATACGCGCGTGCGCAGCTGGTGCCCGACGCCCGGCGCGCAATATGGCTTCCTCGTCACGCATAACGAAGCGATCTCGATCGCGGACTATCTGACCGTGCGCGAGGGCGACAAGGTCGTCTATCGTCCGACCTGCCATTACGCCTATCATCCGGCGAATGACGCGGTGCTGAGCCTGCACGAAATCTTCGGCGCCGCCGGCAAGATGCAGCCGAGCTGGAAGATTCTCGACGAGAACGAGATCGTCGACGGCATTGACGAGCTCGGCGTGCTGGTCTTCGGCCACGCCAAAAACGCCTATTGGTACGGTTCGCAGCTCTCCATCGAGGAGACGCGCGACCTCGCGCCCTATCAGAACGCGACCGGTTTGCAGGTCTCCTCCGCCGCGCTTGCGGGCATGGTGTGGGCGCTGGAGAATCCGGAGGCCGGCATCGTCGAGGCGGACGAGGTGGATTACAAGCGCTGCCTCGACGTGCAGACGCCTTATCTCGGCCCGGTGAAAGGCTATTACACGGACTGGACGCCGCTCGACGGCCGCCCGGGACTGTTCCCCGAGGATATCGACGAGAGCGATCCCTGGCAGTTCAAGAACATTCTCGTGAAGTAAGCGGCGCAACGCCCTCGACTTCGCAGCGAAATTCGTGGAGACGGCGCAACGGCGCCGTCTCTTTTTTTCGTGTCGAAGGGCGAGCCGTCTCGTCGATCGCGCAATGTCGGCGAGCGGCGTCGCCGAAAAAATCGGCGTCACACCCAAGGCGAAGATGGAAAGCCGCGCTCTGGCGCCGACGAGAAGCCGGGCCGCGCCGGCGCAGGCGTCGATATCGACGCCAGGGACGGAATGGCGGCTCCGATCGCATAGAAGGCGAGCGCCGGCGCGGTGACGAGCGGCGATGAAGCGAAGCGTCCCCGCGCAAAATCGAAATTTAGCGACTCCATAACGACTTGCCTTTCATCACGGAGTCCTTGCTCCGGCGATGGCGATTTTCGTGTCCTTCGCAAGGACGCGCGATACGCCGTCGCACAGGGAAAGAACTGTTCGAAACGCATTCCCCAATCTGGACTCGCCGCAACCGATCGCTACTGTCGGAATTCGATCGATCGCCGCGCAATTGGATTGCTTCTTGCTCTTGATCGGAACGATTTTTTTGAAAGGAGCGCCATTGCTCGCATTCGACAGCGCGGCGTTGGTCGCGAGCGGACAAGGCCCATTTCGCCCATCTCCGCTTCCAATCAGGCGAATTCGCACGGCCACGCGGCGCGGCGGCGGCTCGCGCGCGCGCCGGGCGGTCGAGACGGGGCTTAGCTCACCGCTTCCCATATCCCGGAGGTTCGATCGCAAAGTCCTCTCTTTGCTCCGAAATGAAGCAGTTGCATCGAAACGCGCCGGCGCTTCCCTGGCTCTGCGCATGAGAATGCAACGTCATTCGACGTCTTGAGGCGCGTCGTCTCGCAGTTCGTATTTTCACAGCGGTCAAATAAAGGAGGCCATCGTGGCGCGCGTTCTCGTTATCGGCGGAACCGGTTATCTCGGCAGCTTGATTGGCGCGACTTTGCTGGAGAAGACGCAGGACTTTGTCGTGCTCGCCGCGCGGCCGGGCCATCAGAGAGACGATATTGTCGCAAGGCTGCGCATGGAGATGACCGCCGCGGGGGATCCTGACGGCGCGGCGCTGGAGCGGCTGCGCATCGTGCGCCTCCCCGCCCCCGGCGACAGCAGAGGCTTTTCCAGCCTTTTCCGTGAGAACAGAATCGACGAGGTGATCAACTGCGCGGGCGCCGTGCATTATTTCGACGTCGAGGCCCTACAGGCGTCGACCATCGATCTCGTCAACGATCTGCTCAGGGCGTCGAAGGAAGCGCGCATCAACCGCTTCATTCATGTTTCAACCGCTTTCGCCTGCGGCTTTTCCCTCGAGCCTTCCGTCGAGGCGCTTCTGCCGGAGCCGCCCGCCGACCCGACGCCCTATACGCGATTCAAACGGCGCTCCGAATATCTCGTCGCGGAAAGCGGCCTGCCCTTTATCATTTTGCGTCCGAGCATCGTTATCGGCGACAGCCGCGACGGCCATTATTTCGGTCCGGACTATGGCGTCTATCAATATTGGGAGTCCTTCGCCAAAGTCATGATGGACCGCTACCGCGACACGATCCATGTCGTCGCGAGCGATCATTCCCTGCCGCTCGTGCATCAGGACGCTTTCGTCTCGACTCTCCTCGCCGTGCGGGCGCGCGGCGCTTGCGGCGCCTTCGTCAATGTCGTTTCGCCTGAAGAGCAGTTGCCGAGCGTGAAGGCGCTGTGGCGGCAATATTGCGATCTCGTCGTGCGCCCGCATCGTCTCTTCTGCTACGATTCGATTGAGGAGGCGCCGGTCCGCGAGCTCGATACGCGGCACAGGGCTTTCCTCAACATCACCGCGATCAACAGCCGGATTTCGAGCTGGGGCTGGCGCTTCGACACGACGCACCGCGACCGCCTGATCGAAGAGGGGCTGGTCTTTCCGCCGGTGACGCTGCAGTCGGTGCGCAAATGCCAGAGCCGTTTCGTCGCCTCATCGCCCGCCACGCGCGATTATCTGCAGAAATTCGAGCAGCTCTTCCCAGACGCGCCGAAGCAGCCGCGCGCCCGCGCGCTCGCCGACGCGCTGGCGGAGGGGCCGGGCGGAAGCTGGCTCCTGTAAAGCAAAGCGCGCCGCCCGCTCCCCCGGGCGGCCGGCTTTCCGCGATCGCGCCGCCGGCGCTTCGGCAAGCCTCTTGCGCGCGTCCCCCTTGCGCGCGTAAAAAATGTTCTTTATTTGTTCCTTATTCGCGATATGTTCCGATCCGGCAGGTCGAGCCGGGCGGGAACGCCAAGTCCCCAGAGTCGCGATATGGGAGGCCGGCGGCGCCGGTCTCCCATCGATGCTTTATCGGGGCGGGTTCTCTTGGGAGCACGTCATGAGCCGGCTCGCGATCTCTCCTGATCCGCAACTCGCGGTCCCGCCGGGGCCGCTGGTCGACGCCGAGCGACGGCGCGGGCGCGGCGCGCTCTCCAAGCGCAGCGGCCGCTTTGAGAAGGAGGCGCGCGAGGAGATCGACGACGGTTGGGGCTCGCTCGACAGTCTCGACGCGCTGAAGACGAATATTCATGTCGAGAAGCCGCGCGCCATCGTTACGCGCAACGATTCTCCCGACATCTCGTTCGATCGCTCGATCAATCCCTATCGAGGCTGCGAGCATGGCTGCGTCTACTGCTTCGCGCGGCCGACTCACGCTTATATGGGCCTTTCGCCGGGCCTCGATTTCGAGACGGAGCTTTTCGTCAAGGAAGGCGCGGCGCAGCTTCTCGAGCGCGAATTATCCGCGCCCCGATATGTCCCGAAGACGATCGCAATCGGCACGAACACCGATCCGTATCAGCCGATCGAGAGACGCCATCGCGTCATGCGATCGATTCTGGAAATCCTGGCGCGGGCGAAGCATCCGGTGGCGATCGTCACCAAATCCGCGCTCGTGCTGCGCGATCTCGATCTTCTCGCGCCGATGGCGGAACAGGGTCTCGCGAAAGTCGCCATCTCCGTCACGACTCTCGATCCGGGTCTCGCGCGCATCATGGAGCCGCGCGCGGCGACGCCTGCGCGGCGGATCGAGGCGATCGAAAAATTAGCCGCCGCGGGCGTCCCCGTCGCCGTCATGACGGCGCCGGTCATTCCCGCCGTCAATGACGACGAGATCGAAGCCATATTGACCCGCGCTCACGCTGCTGGCGCGCGCGAGGCAGGCTACGTCATGCTGCGTCTGCCGCTCGAATTGCGCGATCTTTTCAGCGAATGGCTCGTCGCCAATTTTCCCGACAAAGCGCGCCGCGCATTGTCGCTGGTCCGTTCGACGCGCGGCGGCAAGATCTACGACTCGACCTTCGGCAAGCGCATGACGGGCGAGGGGCCCTATGCATGGATGGTCGGCCGGCGTTTCGAAATCGCCGCCAAGCGCATCGGCTTCGGGCAATCGCAGACGAAGCTTCGCGCCGATCTCTTCGAGCCGCCGCGCCGCGGTCCGCAGCAGCTCGCGCTTTTCTGAGCGAACGCCGTTTGATCAATGACGAAGGGAGATGAAGAAGCGCAGCAGCACGATCAGCGCGGCGACCGACGCCACGCCGATCAGGCCGTAGAATATGTTCAGCGTCGCGCTCAGAGCGGGATGTTCGCGTCTGAAGCCGCTAGCCCTGCTTGGCGAGAGCCGCGCAATCGTGGCTTCGGCGAGATAGCGATAGGTCGCGACGCGGCGCCCGGTGTTTTCGCCGAGACCATAGACGGAGAATTCCTGTTCGTTCGGCGGACGCCCCTGCGCCTTTTCGAAATCCCGCATCCAATCGATCTTGTTCTGCTTGTAGAGCGAATAGGCGACGAGGCCGACGAGATCGTCGTCGCTCGAAACGAGCTTGCCGAAAATCCCCTTGGCGCGCCCGGCGTCGGACGGCCCGGGCGCGGTCGTCGTCAATGCGGGCAGGCTCTCATCGACGACGGGCGCCAGGGCCTGTTCGACTGGCGCTTGAATGTCTTCATCCATGGGAAGCTCCGATAAGGGCGCGGGCGGGAATTTCACGCGACGGGCGGCCGCCAAAGCGGTTAAAGTCTTAGCAAGGCATCGGCCGGCGACGCAAAGAAGCTCATATTTGCGAGGGTTGGAATGGGTCCCGATTTTCGTCTCGAAAGCCGCCTGCATCGGCAGGGCGTCTGGCCGGTGGCCGGGGTCGACGAAGTGGGGCGCGGCCCCCTCGCCGGCCCGGTCGCCGCCGCCGCGGTGATTCTCGATCCCAAGCGCCTGCCGCGCGGCTTGAACGATTCGAAGGCGTTGACGCAAAAGCAGCGCGAGGAAGCTTTCGAGGCGATCATGTCCCGGGCGCTCGCGGTCAGCGTCGCTTTCGTTACGCCGGCGGAGATCGACGCGATGAACATCCGGCAAGCTTCGCTCGCCGCCATGGCGCGCGCCGTCTCCAGCCTGTCGAACGCCCCCGCCTTCGTTCTGGTGGACGGCTCCGATCCGCCGCGTCTTTCCTGTCCGACGCGCGCCATCGTGAAAGGCGACGCGCTGGCGCTTTCCATCTCCGCCGCCTCCATCGTCGCGAAAGTCGCGCGCGACGCGATGATGCGACGACTCGGCGCAATTTATCCGCAATATGGCTTCGAAACGAATGTGGGCTACGCCGCCAGGCGCCATCTCGAGGCCTTGCGCGAAAACGGCCCGACTCCCGTTCATCGCCTGAGTTTCTCGCCGCTGCGCGAGATCCGGTGACGGCGCGCGTTACGGCTAAGTTTGTTCTTTCATTAAGATATCCGTTCGAAAAAGAGACGCATCCCAACTGCGCTCCTATACGCGGCTTTTACCTCATTCCGGCAATATCGCACGTGTTGGTAGCGTATGCGGTGTTGAGTTCATGAGTAGCGCGCGCGTCGGGGCGGCCCGCCTCCAAACCCGGATAAAGGTCATGCGTACCGGGTCTTCCCTTGCGGGGCCGCTCCACGCTGCGCCGGCGCGCAACGCGATCCTTCAAGGCGACTGCGTCGAACTGATGCACGGCCTTCCGGCGGAAAGCGTCGACCTCGTCTTCGCCGATCCGCCTTACAATCTCCAGCTCGCCAACAAACTGACGCGTCCCGATCAGAGCCTCGTCGACGCGGTCGACGACGACTGGGATAAATTCACCGACTTCGCGGCCTATGACGTTTTCACCCGCGACTGGCTTGCCGCCGCGCGCCGCGTGATGAAGCCGACCGCGACGATCTTCGTCATCGGCTCCTATCACAACATTTTTCGCGTCGGCGCGATCATGCAGGATCTCGGATTCTGGATCCTGAACGACATCGTGTGGCGCAAGAACAATCCGATGCCGAATTTCCGCGGCCGCCGTTTCACCAATGCGCACGAAACGATGATCTGGGCGGCGCGCGACGCTTCGGTGAAAAAATACACCTTCAATTACGAAGCGCTCAAAGCCGGCAACGAAGATTGCCAGATGCGTTCCGACTGGCTGTTGCCGATCTGCACGGGCTCCGAGCGTTTGAAGGATTCGCAGGGACGCAAGGCGCATCCCACGCAAAAACCGGAAACGCTTCTCGCCCGCGTCATTCTCTCGGCGTCAAACGCCGGCGACCTCATTCTTGATCCTTTCTTTGGAACGGGAACGACGGGCGCCGTCGCGAAGCGTTTGCGTCGCGATTATGTCGGTCTCGAGCGTGAAAGCGGATACGCCAAAGCCGCCGCTGCGCGCATCGCCGCGATCGAACCCTTGCCGGAAGACGCCGTCTCGGCGGCGCCGTCGAAGCGCGCCGAGCCGCGCATCGCCTTTGCAAGTCTCATCGAGAGCGGATTGATCGCGCCCGGCGCGACGCTCACCGACGTCAAAAAGCGTCACATGGCGACCGTGCGCGCCGATGGAACATTGTCGCTTTCGGGTTTCGTCGGTTCGATTCACAAGACCGGCGCGCTGGCGCAAGGACTGCCGGCCTGCAATGGCTGGACCTTCTGGCATTACGAAGAGAAGAAGGGCCGCCTCGCGCCGATCGACGAATTGCGCGCGCAGATTCGCGAGAGATTGCGCGCAGCGGCGGAATAAACGTCAAACACCGTCATTGCGAGCGAAGCGAAGCAATCCAGAATCACAATCACGGTTCTGGATTGCGCAGCTTCGCTCGCAACGATGGCGACGTTTGTCTCTTAAACAATCACGCGGCGTTCAGGCGGAATCGCCTGAACCGCAGACAACGCGATCGATTGGTTTACAGCGCCGCCTTTCTTAGATCAGGAATCCGCCGTAAAAGCCCACGAGCAGCAGGACGCCGATGAAAGCGCGATAGGCGACGAAGGGCCAGGCCGAGAAGCGTTCGAGAATGCGCAGCAGGCCCCAGATCGCCGCGAAAGCGGAGATCGACGCGACAAGCAGTCCGACCGACAGCACCGACCAGCCGTGGAAATCGAGATGCGCCTTGTGCAATTCCCACAATTCCTTCAGCCCGGCGAGCGCAATGGCCGGCAGGCCGAGCAGGAATGAGAAGCGCGCCGCTTCTTCCCGCTTGAGATCGAGGAACAGCGCGGCGGTCAAAGTCGAGCCGGAACGGGAGACGCCGGGAATGAGCGCGCCGACCTGCGCGAAGCCAACGATCATCGCGTCCTTCAGGCTCACATGATCGAGCGTGCGCTTGTGATTGCAGTAGAGCTCGGCGATGGCGAGCAGCGCCGCCATCACGATGCAGGAAATGCCGATGACCGGCAGAGACCGCAGGGGCGAGCCGCAGGTGTTCAGCGTATGCGACAGCAGGATGCCGGTGAGCCCGATCGGAATGGTCGCGAGCCCGATCCAGAAGACGAAGCGGAAGCTCCAGTCGTTGAAGTCGCGCCGTCTGACGGCCGCGAGCGAACCCACCGCGAGCGTGCGGATGTCGCCCCAGAAATAGCTCACGACCGCCGCGAGCGCCGCGAGTTGCATGGCGGCGGAGAAAGCCGAACCCGGATCCTTCCAGCCGAGCAGCGCGGGCACGATGCGCATATGAGCGGTGGAGGAAATCGGCAGCAGCTCGGAAATGCCCTGAACCACTCCGAGCGCCGCCACCTTCATATAACCGAGATCGACGAAACCCGTATCGAGACCATTGGTGCAAGCCGAGGCCATGTCATTCCCTGTCGAGGCTGCGCGGGGGGCGCCAGGAGCGTTCACCATGACGCGCATTTGGTTAATGGACAGGAAATGTGGCGGCGGCGCGAAGCCGCCGCTTCCCACATATCCGGCTGAAAGTCGGCCAGCTATTTGAACAGCGCCATGGCCTTGAGGCCGGTCATTGAGACGCCCCAGGCGAGGGGAATTCCGACGGCGAGCCAGGCGAGGATCAGGGCCGGGGAGAGCCCGGCGGGCGGGGTTCGCGCGGCGGGGACCGGAGCGGGGTCTTCGGGCGGCTCCAGCCCCTCCTCGACGAAGTCCTCGAAATCGGCGCGCGGCTCCTTCTCTTCTTCCTTCACGGCGGCGACGCTGGTCTTCTTCGCCGCCGCGACCTCCGCGTCGCTCATGTAGAATTTCTCGGCCACGGGGCCGACGAGGAGATTGCAGGCGAGGCCGGCGAGCAGCAGACCGGCCAGCACATACATGGTCTGATTATAGGCCGCCTCGCGCGGCACGCCGATCGAAAGCTGATATTCGCGGATGTAATTGACCAGCACCGGGCCGAGCACGCCCGCCGTCGACCAGGCGGTCAGTAGTCTGCCATGGATCGCGCCGACATAATGCGTGCCGAAAATATCGGCGAGATAGGCGGGAATGGTCGAGAAGCCGCCGCCATACATGGTGATGATCACGGCGAAGAGCAGCACGAAGAGGAAAACCACGCCGCCCTTCGCCGCGAAGGGAACCGCGGCGTAGAGCAGGAAGCCCACGACGAAGAAGATGGCGTAGGTTCCCTTGCGGCCGAAGGCGTCGGAGGCCGAGGCCCAGCCGATGCGGCCGCCAATGTTGCACAGGCTCAGAAGACCGGTGAAGCCCGCCGCGATGGCGGCGATCGCCTTCTTCTGGTCGGCGTTGAGCGCGTCGAAGCCGAGATCGACGCCGATCAGCTTGCCGCCGAACACCTCCTGCAGCATGGGCGAGGCCATGCCGAGCACGCCGATGCCGGCCGAGACGTTGAGGCAGAGCACGCCCCAGAGCAGCCAGAATTGCGGGGTCTTCCAGGCGACGTCGAGATGGACGTGGCGATGGGTGACCATGGCGTTGGCGGCCGGGGCGGGCGGCGTCCAGCCGGCGGGCGCCCAGCCCTCGGGCGGCACGCGATAGCCGAGCGCGCCGGAGACCATGAAGACGAAATAGATGGCGGCGAGGGCGACGAAAGTCTGCCAGACGCCGGGCGATGAAGGCGTCGCGAAATAGCCCATGAGCTTGTCGGCGAGCGGCGCGCCGATCATGGCGCCGCCGCCAAAGCCCATAATGGCGAGGCCGGTGGCGAGGCCGCGGCGGTCGGGGAACCATTTGATGAGGGTCGAGACCGGCGAGATATAGCCGAGCCCCAGCCCGACGCCGCCAATGACGCCGGAGCCGATCCAGATCATCCAGATCTGGTGCAGAAAGACGCCGAGCGCGGAAATGAGCAGGCCGCCGCACCAGCAGCAGGCGGCGGCGAGGCCGGCCTTGCGGGGGCCCGCCGTCTCCAGCCAATGGCCGAAGATGGCGGCGGAGGAGCCGAGCAGCACGAAGAACAGCGTGAAGGTCCAGCCCAGCATGCTGATCTTCCAGTCGCAATTCGTCGCGACGATCTGCGCCAGCACGCCCATATCGGCCGGGCAGTCCTTCGGCGCGGCGCCGCCGACGACGCGCGACAGCGGCAGCCAGAAGACCGAGAAGCCATAGGCCATGCCGATGCAAAGATGAATCGCCAGCGCCGCCGGCGGAACCAGCCAGCGATTGAAAGCGGGAGAGGCGATCGTCCGTTCGCGGGAAAGGAAACTCGGCTTCGGCGCAACCGCGACGTCCATCTCTCGACCTTTCCGGGCGCTAAAGGCGCCGACTGACGCTCATGCAAAGACAGAATCTTTGCATATCGCGCTGCGAAAGATTGTTCAATGAATGACGCCCGTCAGGACGCTCCCGAGTCGAGCGAGAAAAGCCGTCGGCTCCCTCATTCGATGCCGTTGTTGCGGCTGCGCGTCATCCAGGCGTCGCTCAGGCGCTTGGAAATTTGGCCCGGATCGGTGAGAGGCTCCCGCGCCTGCGCCAGCGCGCCGCGAACGGCCGAGGCCTCGGAGGGCAGCAGCGCGATCGGCCCCGCCATATGCGTGGCGTTGGGAACGGCGGCGAGGATCGCCTCGCGATTGGGATGGGTCAAAACTTCCACGACCTCATCCGCGACGGGATCGCGATCGACGCAGACATAGGGTCCGATGACTTCGATCGCGCGCCCGTCGGATGTGTTTCGAATGAACGTGACTTGCATCTTTTCACCGCCCGGTCCGGGTTGATCTTCGCCTCTTCGAGGCGCGGCTTCGGGGCGGCGATGTCGACAAATGTCCGGAATCGCCCCGACGCCTGCGATCAAGCAATTCGGGCGCCTATCGCAGGAGCGCCGGTTCGGCCCATGCTCGGCGAGAGGACGTCGCTCCTCACCCCACGCTCTTCTCGATGATCCCGGCCAGATCCGTCATAATCACGTTCAGATCGTAATTCTTCGGCGTATAGACCGCCGCGACCCCCGCTTCGAGCAGCAGCTTCTCGTCCGCCGGGGGGATGATGCCGCCGACGACGAGCGGGG
This sequence comes from Methylocystis parvus OBBP, assembly GCF_027571405.1. GTDB lineage: Bacteria > Pseudomonadota > Alphaproteobacteria > Rhizobiales > Beijerinckiaceae > Methylocystis > Methylocystis parva. The sequence continues at coordinate 2,757,471 of NZ_CP092968.1, read as the reverse complement.
CCGAGACGCCCTCTTCCTTCATCAGCCGCATCACTTCATGGGCCAACGTCACATGTGAGCCGGAGAGGATGGAGAGGCCGACGCAATGCACGCCTTCCTTCTTCGCGGTCTCGACCAGCTCCGCAGGCGTGGAGCGGATGCCGGCGTAGATCACGTCGAAGCCCGCGTCGCGCGCGCGCACGGCGATCTGCTCGGCGCCGTTGGAATGGCCGTCGAGGCCGGGCTTGCCGACCAAGAACTTGGCGCGGGAGCCGATCTTGTGGGAGACGCGCTCGACCTCGCCGCGCACCTTGTCGAGCTGACCGCCGACCTGGCGCGCCGTGGAGGAGACGCCCGTCGGCGCGCGATATTCGCCGAAAATGCCGCGCAGCACATTGCCCCATTCGCCGGTCGTGACGCCAGCCTTGGCGGCGGCGATGGAGGGTTCGACCATATTGCGGCCTTCCTTGGCGGCGCGGGCGAGCTCCTCGATCGCGGCTTGCGCGGCCTTGTCGTCGCGGCTGTCGCGCCAGGCCTTCAGCCGTGCGATCTGATCCGCCTCGACGCCTTCCGGCACGACCATGATCGCGTCTTCGCCGGTGGCGAGCGGCGAGGGCTCAGTCGAGGTGAATTTGTTGACGCCGACGACGGTCTGCTCGCCGGCCTCGATCGCTTCGAGCCGCGCCGTGTTGGATTCGACGAGCTTCGACTTCATATAGCCGATCTCGACGGCGGCGGCCGCGCCGCCGAGCTCGTCGATCTTCTTCAGCTCGGCCATGGCCTCGGCTTTCAGCTCGGCGACCTTGCGGGCGATCTCCGGATTGCCGTCGAAAATGTCGCCATATTCGAGCAGATCGGTCTCATAGGCCATGATCTGCTGCATGCGCAGCGACCATTGCTGATCCCACGGACGCGGCAGGCCGAGCGCCTCGTTCCAGGCCGGAAGCTGCACGGCGCGGGCGCGGGCGTTCTTCGAAAGAACGACGGCCAGCATTTCGATCAGGATGCGATAGACGTTGTTTTCCGGCTGCTGCTCGGTGAGGCCCAGCGAATTGACCTGCACGCCGTAACGGAAGCGGCGCATTTTCTCGTCCTTCACGCCGTAGCGCTCGCGGGTGATCTCCTCCCACAGCTCCGTGAAGGCGCGCATCTTGGAGAGTTCGGTGACGAAGCGCATGCCCGCGTTGACGAAGAAGGAGATGCGGCCGACGACCTGGGCGAAATCCTCGTCCGACATGCCGGCGGCCTTGACGCCGTCGAGGATCGCCACCGCCGTCGCCAGCGCATAAGCCAATTCCTGCGCCGGCGTCGCGCCTGCTTCCTGCAAATGATAGGAGCAAACGTTCATCGGGTTGAATTTGGGGCACTCCTTCGTGGTGAAGAGAATAAGGTCCTGCGTCAGGCGCAGCGACTGTTTCGGCGGAAACACATAGGAGCCGCGCGAAAGATATTCCTTGATGATGTCGTTCTGCGTCGTGCCCTGCAGTTTTACACGCGGCGCCCCCTGCTCTTCCGCAGCGGCGATATAGAGCGACATCAGCCATACGGCGGTGGCGTTGATGGTCATCGACGTGTTCATCTCGGCGAGCGGGATGCCGTCGAAAAGGGTCCGCATGTCGCCCAGATGCGAGACCGGCACGCCGACCTTGCCGACTTCGCCGCGCGAGAGGATGTGGTCGCTGTCGTAACCGGTCTGGGTCGGCAGGTCGAAGGCGATGGAGAGACCCGTCTGGCCCTTGGCGAGGTTCGAACGATAGAGCCGGTTGGACGCGGCGGCCGTCGAGTGGCCCGCATAGGTGCGGAACATCCAGGGCTTGTCGCGACGCGGGGCGGTCATGTCGTTCATCGTGGTCCTCCTCGAAATGCTGCGATAGCACAGAAGGAGGTTTTGACAAGTTGCGGCTTGGTCGCGGCGTGGCTCCGAATCCAGGTTAACGACGCGTCATCTCACCACGTCATGGCCGCGCTTGTCGCGGCCATCCACGCCACGCCACAAATCTGAGAACGTTAGCCGAACATACCGTCCGCGCGATGCGTTTCGCGATCGTTCCGGCGTGGATGCCCGCGACAAGCGCGGGCATGACGGCGGAAAGTGAGCTGAAATTAATCCGAGTTCGAAGCCGTTGATCGCGCCCGCGCGGCGCCCGCCTTGGAAGGCGCCGGCTTACGACAAGGCTTAACCGATCACTCCCTCGACCGCGCCTTCGCCAAATCCCGCGCCGCCTCCGGCCACAGCTCCCGTAGCGGCAAAGGCAGGTCCGAGACGACCTTGGCGGTTTCGTTGAAATCCAGCTCCCGCCAGATCACCGCGAAGACCGCCCGCGCCGCGGTCGCGGCGTCGACCGGGAAGCCCGGCGGCAGGCCGCGGTCGACCATGTTCTCGAAAGCCTCGACATTGCGGACCGCCATGGGTTTGTCGGCCATATGCCAGCCTTCGTAGAAAACCCCGCGAACCAGCAAAGGGAGTTGCGCGCCGAAATGCGCCGCCTGCTCGGGCGTCAGCCTGTCGCGCAATGCGTGGAGCACGGCGCGCAGGGCCGCATAGGCGCGCGGCCGATCGCCGAGACGCTCCTCTTCCGCAAGCTTTTTGAGCCAGACATTGGTGAGCTGGACCGTGTGGTCGAGCGCTGCGACCTGTGTATCGCTCATGACCGAGGCTCCCCTTGCAACCCGCCGCCCCACGCTTTGAGATAAGCGGCGGCCGGGAGCCAGCAACCCAGGCCGTTCCGGGCGCGAACGCGGTCTCGGCGCGGGTCCCGTCCCCTCGCCTTCATCATGGGCGCCAGCCGCCCCGCCGATCGGAATTTTCACCCTATGCCGTCGGGCGCCGGGCGATTATAAGCGCTGCCGGATTATGTTTTGCAGACGAGCCCGGATGGAGGGAGCCCTACCTTGAGCGAGACGAAAGACCTTTACGAGTTGGGCGAAATTCCGCCGCTCGGCCATGTTCCCAAGAACATGTACGCCTGGGCGATCCGGAAGGAGCGTCACGGCCCGCCGGAGACGGCGATGCAGCTCGAGGTCCTCCCGACCTGGCAGCTCGACAGCCACGACGTGCTCGTTCTCGTAATGGCCGCCGGCGTCAATTATAACGGCGTCTGGGCGGCGCTCGGCGAACCGGTCTCGACTCTCGACGTCCACAAGAATCCCTATCACATCGCGGGCTCCGACGCCTCAGGGATCGTCTGGGCGGTGGGCGCCAAGGTGAAGCGCTGGAAGGTCGGCGACGAGGTCATCATCCACTGCAACCAGGACGATGGGGACGATGAGGAGTGCAATGGCGGCGACCCGATGTTCTCGCCCTCGCAGCGCATCTGGGGCTATGAGACGCCGGACGGCTCCTTCGCCCAGTTCTGCCGCGCGCAGGACCGCCAGCTCATGCCGCGCCCCAAGCATCTCTCCTGGGAAGAGTCGGCCTGCTACACCTTAACGCTCGCCACCGCCTATCGCATGCTCTTTGGCCATGAGCCGCATGAGCTGAAGCCCGGCCACAATGTCCTGATCTGGGGCGCCTCCGGTGGCCTTGGCGTTTTCGGCGTGCAGCTCTGCGCGGCGGCCGGCGCCAACGCCATCGGCGTGATCTCGGACGAGTCCAAGCGCGACTATGTCATGTCGCTCGGCGCCAAGGGCGTGATCAACCGCAAGGATTTCAAGTGCTGGGGCCAGCTCCCCAAGGTCAACTCGCCGGAATATGTCGAGTGGTCCAAGGAAGCGCGCAAATTCGGCAAGGCGATCTGGGACATCACGGGCAAGAAGGACGTCGACATCGTCTTCGAGCATCCGGGCGAGGCGACCTTTCCGGTCTCGACGCTGGTGGCCAAGCGCGGCGGCATGATCGTGTTCTGCGCCGGCACGTCCGGCTTCAACATCACCTTCGACGCCCGCTATGTGTGGATGCGTCAGAAGCGCATTCAGGGCTCGCATTTCGCGCATCTGAAGCAGGCCGCCGCCGCGAACCAGTTCGTCATCGACCGCCGGGTCGATCCCTGCATGTCCGAGGTCTTCGCCTGGGACAAGATCCCGCTGGCGCATATGAAGATGTGGAAGAACGAGCACGCGCCGGGCAATATGGCGGTGCTGGTCAATTCGATCGAGCCCGGCCTGCACACGGTCGAGGACGTGGTCGAGGCCTATGGCAAGAAGAAGTGAGCGGGTTCGCTTGCTGATGGATTTCGCGGCGCGCCGGGGGACCGGCGCGCCGTTTTTGCGCCCTTCGAAGCCATTATCGTTAACCAATCCTCAACGACTTAGGACTCAGCCCTGCTGCATTAGGAGCCTAAAGGCGGCGCGATCTCTATGGTTCAGGCTCGTCATTGAGCCGGAATATCCGGGCGCCGGCTTCCATGATTCCCGGCGCGCGGGGATCGTCAATGTCGCCAATCAGCCATTGCAGGCCGACAACCGCCGCATATTGCACATAAGCGGCGGATTGCGGGTCCTTCAGTTCCGGGTAGATATGTGCGAGCACGCATGCCAGGCCCTCGATGCGTCTTGAGTCGACGTCGGCGACGGCCTCGCGCACGATGGGTTCGCTCGCGGCCAAGCGGCGCAGCGCGCGCTCGAACCGGTGATCGACCTCGAAGGGCAATTCCCGCATCAACCGCCTCAGATCGTTGGCGGATTGCGCCTGCTCGTAACGCTTGCCCGCTTCGTCGATGACCTCTTTGCGCCAGCGCGCCATCAAAGCCCGAAGAAAAGCGTCGCGATCCTCGAAGTGGTGATAGAAGCTGCCGCGCGTCCGCCGCGCCTCCGCCGTCAGGCGGTCGATCGTCAGCGCGGCCGAACCCTCCCCGGCAAGCAGCTTCGCGCCGAGCGCCAGCCAGTCTTCCTTTCTGAATCGACTCATGGCGTCAGGCTCGCACGGCGCGCCGCTCTTTCCAAAACTATACCATATGGTATGGTTTGGTTCGACGATTCGCTTGAGGAGAGTCGACCATGTTTCACGATCCCGATTTCACGCCCGTCAGGACGAACGAACAGCCCACATTCCGCTCCGCCTTGCGTAATTTCCTCGAAAACTGGCCGCCGGCGGCCTATCGGGAAGATTTCTGGTCGCTTTCAGGCATTTGGCCGATCATCCCGAAAACCGTCTATCTCAGCGATCCCGAACTGATCGAAGAAATGCTGATTGCGCGGCCCGAAGCCTTCGGCCGAGACAAGCTGACGACGGCGGCGCTGTCGGCGAATATCGCCGACGACGCGTTGTTTTTCTCCGAAGGCGCTGAATGGCGCTGGCAGCGCCGCGCGCTTGCGCCGGCCTTTCGTCACGAGAATCTGCTGGCGCTTGTCCCGATCTTCGCGAAATGCGCAAAAGCGCAGTGCGCGGCATGGCGTCAGCTTCCGCGAAATACGGCCGTCGACGTCACGCAGCCAATGTCCGAAGTAACCTTCTCGATCATCGAGCACGCGCTCCTTGGCGCTACGGGAACGTTTGATCGCGCCAGATATCTCTCGGCCATGCTCACTGGCTTCAAGGGGATGGGTTGGCAGCGCTTCTATGCGCTTCTCGGACTTCCGAAATGGCTGCCCTTCCCCGGATCGCGAGAGATCGACCGGAAGTTGCGATATCTCTATGCCGAGACGGCGCGCCTTGTCGCCGAGCGGCGACTCGCCGGCCACGCCCATGCGCCTGCCATTCTCGATTTGCTGCTTTCGGCGAAGGACCCAGAAACCGGGCGCATGCTGACGGATGGCGAACTCATCTCCAATCTTTACGGATTGATGGTGGCCGGACACGAAACCTCCGCCGTTGCGCTTGCGTGGAGTCTCTGGCTGCTCGCCAAGGACCAGGCGTCGCAGGAGCGTTTGCGAAACGAGGTTCGCGACGTCGTCGGCGAATCCGACATCGATCGTAATGCGGTCGAAAACCTGCCCTTCGCGCGGCAGGTCATCCAGGAAGCCATGCGACTCTTTCCGCCCGTCGCCGCGCTCGGGCGCCAGCCGCGAGAGGACACGACGCTCGGGCCTTACAAGGTTCTCAAGAAGGAGCCGATCTATGTGGCGATCTGGGCGCTGCATCGCCACGAAAAGCTATGGGATGAGCCAAATGCTTTCGACCCGGACCGCTTCGCGCCCGAAAAGGCGAAAGGGCGCCATCGTTGCGCCTACATGCCCTTCGGGGCCGGCCCGCGCATCTGCATCGGCATGAGCTTCGCGATGCTGGAAATGACGACGATCCTGGCGGCGCTCATACGCGATTTTCGCTTCACCCCTGTCCCCGGCCCGCGCATCGAGCTTTCTCCGGATTTCACGCTGCGGCCCAAGGGCGGCCTGCCGCTCTTCGTCGAAGCGATCAAACCGACCGCCAATTGATCAAGCCCGCGATGATGCGTCGCTCCAGCCCTATCGTCATCGACCGCAGCATCGACCCCCGCGCTTGACCAAATCCCAGACGCGATGCAGCTTATCGCCGTTTCTCATACTGGCGCCTGCGCGAGGCCACGCGCGCTTGACGTCATGAAAGGTGCGGCATGCTGGAAGCGCGCAATCTCTCAAAGCGCTATGACGGGGCGTCGGCTCCCGCGCTCGACCGTCTCAATCTGACCGTCGAGCCCGGCGAGGTCTTCTGCCTGCTCGGCCCCAACGGCGCGGGCAAGACGACGACCGTCAATCTGTTTCTCGGCTTTCTCGAGCCGACCGACGGCGAGGCGCTGGTCTGCGGAATCGACAGCGCGCAGGACCCGCTCGGCGCGCGGGCGAAGCTCGCTTACATCCCCGAGACCGTGACGCTCTATGGCGCGCTCACGGGGCTCGAGAATCTCGCTTATTTCACCGAAGTCTCCGGCGCGCCGACCCCTTCTTCCGAGCTTCCGCCGCTGCTTCTCGCCGCCGGCCTGCCGGAAGAAGCCGCGACGCGGCCCGTGCGCTTCTATTCCAAGGGCATGCGCCAGAAGGTCGGCGTCGCCATTGCGCTCGCGCGGCGCGCGCAAGCTCTCGTGCTGGACGAGCCGACCTCGGGCCTCGACCCGCTGGCCGCCAATGAATTCGCCGCGCTGATCGAGAAGCTGCGGCGCGAGGGCATGGCGGTGCTGATGGTGACGCACGACCTCTTCCTCGCCAAGCAATGCGGCGCGAGGATCGGCATCATGGCGGGAGGCAAGCTCGCCACCGTCTTCGGCGCCGACGACGTCGATCATCTGGGGTTGGAGCGCGCTTATCTCGATCTCTTCCGCACGGGCGAGATCGAGAGGCGGGTCGCGGGAGAAGCCGCATGAGCGATTTCGCCATCGGCCCACTCTCCAGAACCGCGCCGACGCCGGCGCACGCCCGCATCGTCCGCGCCGTCGCGGCCAAGGAATGGACGGAGATGCGCCGCGACCGGCGCCTGCTCGCGTTATTTGTCTTCACCGCGCTGCTGATGCTCGCGGCGCTCGGCTTCGGGGCCGCCGAAAACGCCCGCCTCGCGCGCGAACGCGCCGCCGCGGCGGAGGCCGACCGCGCGCTCTGGATGGGCCAGAGCGCCAAGAATCCGCACGCCGCGGCCCATTTCGGCCAATACGCCTTCAAGCCCTTGAGCCCGCTCTCGCTCGCCGATCCCGGCGTCGATCCTTATGTGGGCTCGGCCGTCTGGCTCGAAGCGCATAAGCAGAACGAGGCGCAGTTCCGTCCCGCGAGAGACGGTGGCGCGGCGGCGCGTCTCGGCGGTCTGTCGCTCGCTTATATTTTGCAGACGGTCGCGCCGCTTATCGTGCTGCTGGCGGGCTTCGCCGGTTTTTCCGGCGAGCGCGAGGCCGGCACGCTGAAACAATTGCTCAGCCTCGGCGCGCGCCCGCGCGACCTTCTCGCCGGCAAGGCGCTGGCGCTGATCGGCGCGAGCGCCGCTTTGCTCGCGCCGGCCGTCATCGGCGCCGCCCTCGCCGTCGCGCTGCTGACGGATGCGACCAAATTTTCGCTCGCCGATCAGTTCCTGCGCCTCGGCGCGCTCGTGATCGGCTATGCGGTCTATCTTTCGGGCTTCGCCTTTCTCGCGCTCGGCGTCTCGGCCCTCGCGACATCGAGCCGCGCGGCGCTCGTCGCGCTGCTGGCCTTCTGGCTCGTCAATTCCTTCCTCGCCCCGCGCCTTGCGAGCGATATCGCCCGCGGCCTCGCGCCGACGCCGACCGCGCAGGAATTTCGGGCGGGGGTCGCAAAGGACAAGGCCAGGACGTTCGGCCATGACGAGACGCATCCGGCCTTTGTCGCCTTTCGCGACGAAACGCTCAAAAAATACGGCGTAACGAATGTGAAGGACCTGCCGGTGAGCTTTCGCGGCCTTTCCCTGCGGAAGGACGACGAGAACGGCTACGTCATTTTCGACGAGCATTTCGGCGCGCTTCAGGCGGCTTACGACAGACAGGACGCGCTGCGCGGGAGCGCGGGCTTTCTGTTCCCGCTCCTCGCGCTGCAGCCTTTCTCCATGGCCTTTGCGGGCTCGGACAGCCGCGCGCAATTCGATTTCGCGACGGCCGCGGAAGCGCATCGCCGCGACATACAGAACGAGGTGAGCGACAACATCATCCATTTCCAGCGCGACGCGGATTACGTCGCGGGTCCGGAATTGTGGAAGCGCATCGCCGCCTTCTCCTATCGCGCGCCGACGGCGGGCTTCGCATTGTCGGGAAGCGGCGAGGCGATGGCGGGCCTTGTCGGCTGGCTTGGGCTCACCGTCGCTTTCGCGCTTTTCGCCATTCGCCGGTTGAAGCCGCTATGAGCGCCTTTCTCGCCGGGCTGCGCTTCGAGGCGCGCATCCTCCTGCGCGAGCGCGCCGTTTGGCTCGCGCTCGTCGCGCTCGTCGCCGCGATCCTCTTCGCGCTCTTCTCCGGCGCCGCGCGCGTCGAGGCGCAAAAAGCTCTCGTGGCGGCCGCGCGCGGGGAGGAAGCGCAGCGCCTCGAGGGGCTTCGGAAAACGCTCGCAAAATTGGAGAAGGGCGAAACGGCGGACGATCCGCCGCCCTATCGCGATCCGCGCAACGCCGCCTATATGGGCGGCGGTCCGGCGGCGCGCGTCGCGGCGCTCGCGCTCTCGCCCCTTGCGCTTGCGGCCGTCGGACAGAGCGATCTCTTTCCGCCGGTCGTCAAGGTGACGACAGGATCGAAAGACGGCTTTCTCTATGCCGACGAAATCGAAAATCCCGCCAATCTCATGAGCGGCTCCGCCGATCTCGCCTTTGTCGTCGTCTTCGTCTATCCGCTCGTCATTCTGGCGCTGGCCTTCAATCTGCTCGCGGGCGAACGCGAGCAGGGAACGCTCTCCATGACGCTCGCCTCGGCGCGCAGGCCCGGCGCGGCGCTGGCCGGAAAATTCGCCGCGCGCATTCTCGCGCCCATCGGCGTGACGCTGCTCGCGACAGCCGTCGGCGTCGGCGCCTTCGCCGGCGCGAGCGTCCTCGCCTCCGGCGCCTTCGCCGCGCTGACGTCGATCATCCTGATCTATGGCCTGTTCTGGGCGGCGCTCGCCTCCGCCGTCGACGGGCTCGGGAAAAGCTCCGCCTTCAACGCCCTGACGCTCATTTGCGCCTTTGTCCTCGTGACCATGCTGGCGCCGGCGGGGATCAACAGCCTTGCTGGCTACGCTCATCCCGCGCCTTCGCGCCTCGATATGGTTCTCGCCGCCCGCGCCGCCTCGACCGACGCGGACAAGGAACGCGACGCCGCGCTTGCGCGCTATGTCGACGAGCATCCGGGCGAGAAGCGCGACCGCGCGCGGGAGGGGACTCTCCGGCGCCTCGCGACGCAGGAGGCCGCCTTTCAGCGCGTCGAAAGCGTCATCGCGGCGCATGACGCGCAGCTCGCGCGCCAGCGCGCTCTGGCCGACCGGCTCGGCTTCCTGTCTCCCGCTCTATTGACCTACCGCGCGCTGGCCGGCGTCGCGGGCGCCAGCGAGACGCGCTATCGCGGCTTTCTCGATTCGATCGCCGTTTTTCATGTCGAATGGCGCGATTTCTTCCTCTCCCGCGCCAAAGCCGCCGCGCCGATGACGCAGGCGGATTACGATTCCTTGCCGCGCTTCGCCGAGAGGGGCGAAACAGCCGCCGCCGATATCGCCGCGCCGCTCATGGGCGTTGCGATATCGACCCTGCTTCTTTCGTTCCTCGCAATGAGAGGTTTGCGCCGCGTGAGGCCGTAGCCCGTGAGGCCGTAGCCATTGTCTTGCGGCAATTCCGGTTCATGTGACGCCGAGGCGTTCGGACCGGAAAGGTTTCGCCCATGTTTCACGATCCTGATTTTCAGCCCTTCGAGCCGCGCGCTGAGCCCTCACTTCGGGCCTATGTCCGAAATTATCTCGAAAATTTCCCGCCCGAGGCCTATCGCGAAGGCGTCGCCGGCTTCAAAAGGCTGAACCGGCCGGAGACGCTTTTCCTCACCGATCCGGACCTGATCGAAGAGGTGCTGACGACGCGCGCGGAGTTTTTTCCGCGCGACCGCATCACCCCGCAGGCGCTTTCCAATGTCGTCGATCCGCAGGGGCTGTTTCTGGCCAAGGGCGCGCATTGGCGCTGGCAGCGGCGCGCCGCGGCGCCCGCCTTCCGGCATGAGAACCTTCTCGCTTTGACGCCGATCTTCTTCGATTGCGCCGAGCGTCAGGCGCAATCGTGGCGACGTGCGGGAACCGCGCGAATCGACGTCGCCCAGGCGATGATGGGCGTCGCTTTCGACGTGATCCTGCGCGCGGTGATCGGCGACGCCGAGGCGGTGGACCGCGACAGATTTCTGGCCGCCGAGACGGACGCCTTTTCGGGCTTTTCCTGGCAATTCCTGCTCGCGGCCTTGGGCCTGCCGAAATTCGTTCCGCATCCCGGCTTCCTGAAAATGCATCTCGCGACGCGCTATCTGCGGCGCGAGACCGCGCGGCTCATCGCGGCGCGCGGGGGCGCGGACAAAGGCGGCGACATTCTCTCGCTCCTCATCAAGGCGCGCGATCCGGAGACCGGCCGGGCCATGAACGATAGGGAGCTGCTCGCCAATCTCTTCACCTTCATTTCGGCCGGCCACGAGACGGCGGCGACCGCGCTGGCCTGGACGCTCTGGCTCGTCGCCAAGGATCAGGCGACGCAGGAGCGGTTGCGCGCGGAGATCCGAGAAGTCGCGGGCGACGGCCCGATCGGCCGGGACGAAATCGAGGGTCTTGTTTTCACCAGGCGGGTTTTGCAGGAATCGATGCGACTCTTCTCGCCCGTCGGCGCCATTTCGCGCCAGCCGCGCGACGCGACGATTCTGGGCGGACGCCCGGTCGAAAAAGGCGCGCAGGTCGTCATCGCCATCTGGGCGCTGCATCGGAACGAGAAGCTCTGGCCCGATCCTCTGGGCTTTGATCCCGAGCGTTTCGCGCCCGACGCGGCGAAGGCGCGCCATCGCTACGCCTATCTGCCTTTCGGCGGCGGGCCGCGCATCTGCATCGGCATGAGCTTCGCGATGCTGGAGATGACGACGGTGCTGGCGACGCTCGTGCGGGCTTGCGTCTTCAAGACCGTGGAGGGCTTCAAGCCCGATCTGCAGCCCAATATCTCCAACCGGCCGCGACGCGGGCTGCCGCTCATCGTCTCGCCCGCGTGATCGCTGCGGTCGCGCGGCGCTGAAGGCGGGTTTACTTTGTCCTTGCGCGGGCGCGCGGCCCCGTTCGCCCGCGATGAAGCGGCGCAGGCGAGTCCTGTTGCGTCGCAGGCGAAATGGCGGCATGTAGAACCAAATTTCCACAGCCCGAAGGGGCCTCATTCCGCTAGGAAACTCTCGATGACAGCAGCCGTCGCGTTGAAACTCGAACCCGCAAGCTGGCTTTCCGACGCCAAGGAGGCGCTCGCCGCCGTCGAGGCGCTCTACAATGAAGGCCTGGCCAGCGTTCGCGCGCGCGTCGCCAAGGACGGCAAGCTGTCCAACGAGCTGATCGAGGCCGACCAGCACGCCGCCCACGGCCTCTCCTGGTTCGCGACCTATGTGCAGGGCCTGAAAGAGCTGATCCATTACGCCGAACGCCTTCAGGGCGAAGGCGCCTATGGCGAGACCGAGGAGCTTCTGAACCAGATCGGCTATGCCGAGCTGCTCGCCCAGGTCTATGGCGGCATTCCGATGAGCCAGGGCGAATTCGTCCGCCTCTCCGATTTCGGCCTCACCGCCCAGCAGGTCGCCGCCCATCGCCCGGCCTCCGTCGACCGCCTCATTCTGTCGGGCAATACGCCGGCGAACCGCGCCCGCCTCGCCGAGCTGATCGACCATCATTCGGCCGCCGAAACGATCGGCGCTTCGGGCCTCGACGAGACGCTGGAGGCGATCCGCAGCGAGATGCGCAAATTCGCGGCCGACAATGTCCTGCCCTTCGCGCAGGAATGGCACGCCAAGAACGAATATATTCCGCTCGACGTGATCGGCGGTCTCGCGGAACTGGGCGTCTTCGGCCTCACGATCCCCGAGGAATATGGCGGCTCCGGCATGGGCAAGATCGCCATGTGCGTCGTCTCCGAGGAGCTGTCGCGCGCCTATATCGGCGTCGGCTCGCTCGGCACCCGCTCCGAAATCGCGGGCGAGCTGATCCTCGTCGGCGGCACGGAGGAGCAGAAGAACAAATACCTGCCGAGGATCGCCTCCGGCGAAATCCTTCCCACGGCGGTCTTCACCGAGCCGAATAACGGCTCGGACCTCGCGGGCCTGCGCACCCGCGCCGTGCGCGAGGGCGACGTCTACAAGGTCACGGGCGCCAAGACCTGGATCACCCATCCGGTCCGCGCCGACGTCATGACCCTGCTGACCCGCACCAACCCGAACGAGAAGGGCTATAAGGGTCTCTCCATGTTCATCGCCGAGAAGCCGCGCGGCACGGATGAAAATCCTTTCCCGGCCAAGGGCATGACCGGCGGCGAGATCGAGGTGCTCGGCTATCGCGGCATGAAGGAGTTCGAGATCGGCTTCGACAATTTCGAGGTGCCGGCCGAAAATCTCCTCGGCGGCGAGGAGGGCAAGGGCTTCAAGCAGCTCATGGAGACCTTCGAATCGGCCCGCATCCAGACGGCGGCGCGCGCCCTCGGCGTCGCCCAATGCGCCCTCGACCTTGGCCTGAAATACGCCAAGGAGCGCATCCAGTTCGGCAAGCCCTTGTTCGCTTTCCCGCGCGTCTTCAACAAGATCGTGTCCATGGCGGTGGAGATCCACATCGCCCGCCAGATCACCTATTTCGCCGCGCGCGAGAAGGATGAAGGCAAGCGCTGCGATCTCGAGGCCGGCATGGCGAAGCTGCTCGGCGCCCGCGTCGCCTGGGCGGCGGCGGACAACGCCCTGCAGATTCACGGCGGCAACGGCTTCGCGCTGGAATATCCGGTCTCCCGCGTCCTCTGCGACGCCCGCATCCTCAACATTTTCGAGGGCGCGGCGGAGATTCAGGCGCAGGTCATCGCGAGAAGGCTGCTGGAGGGATAAGCCTCTCGACCTTTCCAAAGCGATTTCGTCCCTCGCCCGTAAGGGCGGGGGATTTTTTCCGTCATTGCGAGCATTTTTCTCAAAGTCGGGCATACCCGACTTCGTAAAAGCGCGACGCAATCCAGAGCCATATGGCGGCCTCTGGATGCTTCGTCGGCTTCGCCTCCTCGTAATGACGACACCGCTGTCGAAACATCGCTTTTTGTCCGCTCCCCGACATCCCTGTCGGCCGTTTCTTGGGCGTCTGCACAATGTTTTTGCGCTGCGGCGATTTAGCGCGGCGCGCTGTTATCGTTTGAGATAGTTTTGGGGCGCAGGATCAATTTTACTCTGGTGAAAGCTTCGGAGCGCATTATATGTTGCAACGCACAAACAGCGCTGCGGCATCGCGCTAGGAAGGGCTCGTTACGCGTCGGCAAGAATTTTGCGCCACGCTAAGGGTCAAGGAGGTCATGATGTTGGAATCGGTCAGACAGTATTTCCAGGACTGGTCGGACGCTTGCGAATACGCCAATGAATGCGCGCCCGACCTGTCCTTTCTGGGCAATGGCGAGCCTTTCACGGCGCTGCTCTTCGTCGCAGCCGTCTGCTATCTCGCCTGGGCGGTGAACGAGGCGCGCATCCAGCGCCGCGGCGCGGCGCATATGGCGGTCCGCCCGCATCAACCCGCGACGGAGCTGCAGACGGTCGCCGCCCAGATGCAGCAGGCCCAGGCCGGCCCGGAAAAACTCGCCGCGTGATGTGACGATCATCGGCCGGCGCGTCTTTTCGACGCGCGAGGCCACGCTTGCCGTTCCGTCGCGAGCCGCCACATCTTTGGCGTGAGTTTATCGAGCGAGGGACGCTATGACAGTCGCGGTTCACAATGGCGCGTGGGTTCTCATCGGCGATGGCCGGCGCGCGCTGTTCTTCTCCAATCATGGCGACGCTGAACTTCTCGACCTGAGAGTCGTCGAGACGCGCGTCGACGAAAACCCCCCGACCCGCGAACAGGGCTCCGACGCGCCCGGCCGCGCTTTCCCCGCCGCCGGCGCACAGGCGCGCAGCGCCATGGGCAATGTCGACTGGCACGAGCTGGAGGAGGAGCGCTTCGCCCGCGCCATGGCCGACCGCATCAACGCGGCCGCCGAGAGCGGCGAGATGAAGGAAATCGTCATCGTCGCCCCGCCGAAGACGCTCGGCGAAATCCGCAAGGACCTCTCCGTGAAGGCGCAAGGCAAGGTCGCGGGCGAGCTGCACAAGGATCTGACGAAACACCCGGTGCCGGAGATCGAAAAGGCGCTGGCGCTGAAGCCGGTCGGTTAATTGTCGTCGCGGGCGAGAAGGTCCGGCCGTCTCGCCCGCGTCAGCGCCACCGCCCGCTCGCGCCGCCACTTCGCAATCCTGGCGTGGTCGCCGGAGAGCAGAATGTCGGGAATGGCGCGGCCCTCGAAATCGCGAGGGCGCGTATATTGCGGATATTCGAGCAGGCCGCCTTCGAAGCTTTCCACCTCGCCGGACAGCCCCTCGCCCATCACGCCGGGCAGCAGGCGAACGCAGGCGTCCATGAGCGCGAGCGCCGCGATCTCGCCGCCGGAGAGAATGTAGTCGCCAATCGACACTTCCTCCAAGCCGCGCGCGTCGATGATGCGCTCGTCGACGCCCTCGAAGCGCGCGCAAAGGATGATCGCGCCGGGTCCAAGAGCAAGTTCGCGCACGCGGCTCTGAGTCAGCGGCCGCCCGCGCGGGCTCATAAGGAGCTTCGGCCGCGGGTCGCCGGCCGGGGCCGCCGCGTCGATCGCCGCCGCGAGCACATCGGCGCGCATCACCATGCCGGGGCCGCCGCCGGCCGGCGTGTCGTCCACCGCGCGATGGCGCCCGAGCCCGTGCTCGCGGATCTGCTTCGTCTCGATCCGCCAGACGCCGCGCGCCCGCGCGTCGCCCGCGAGCGAGAGCCCGAGCGGGCCGGGGAACATTTCGGGAAAAAGGGTGAGGATTGTCGCGCGCCACATGTGCGGATTGATGTCGCCTGAGGGTTTCTATAGCGTCGCCGATGGATTTTCGGCCGGTCGCGGCGTTCGCCGCCGGAGTTTTCTCAAATGTCATTCTTAACAAAATTGTTTGCGCGAAT